>CAYNKL010000023.1:0-40996 GCA_964397775.1 uncultured Rhodobacterales bacterium
CGGCGGGGACGCCCTGCGCCTCGCAGGCGGCGAGCAGATCCGCCTTGGTGCGCAGATGGGTGGCCTTCGTCAGTTCCGCCGCCAGCGCGTCGCGGTGGGCGACGCGGTCGGCGTTGGTGGCGTAGTCGGGATGGCCGCCAAGGTCGGGACGGTCCAGCAACTCGCAGAGGCGGCGGTACTGGGCGTCGTTGCCGACCGCGATGATGATGTGCCCGTCGGAGCAGTCGAAGACCTGGTAGGGCGTGAGGTTCGGGTGGAAGTTGCCGATCCGGCCCGGCGCCTCGCCGGTGGCGAGGTAGTTCAGCGACTGGTTGGCGGTGGTGGCCACGGCACAGTCGAGCAGGCTCATGTCGATGTGCTGGCCCCGGCCGGTCTGGCCGCGCTGGTGCAGCGCCGCGAGAATGCCCGCGACCGAGTAGAGCCCGGTGAAGAGGTCGGTCACCGCGACGCCGGTGCGCTGCGGCTGGCCCTGCGGGTCGCCGGTCACCGACATGAGGCCCGACATGCCCTGGATTATGTAATCGTAGCCCGCGCGGTGGGCGTAGGGGCCGTCCTGCCCAAAGCCGGTGATCGAGCAGTAGATGAGCCCCGGGTTCAGCGCGGCGCAGCTGTCGTAGTCGAGCCCGTATTTCCGCAGGCCACCGACCTTGAAGTTCTCGATCAGGATGTCCGCACCGGCGATCAGCTCGCGCATGCGCGCCTGCCCGGCGTCCGAGGCGAGATCCACCACCTCGGAGATTTTGCCCCGGTTGCAGCAGTGGAAGTAAGCGGCCGAGCGGTCGCCCTCGCGGTCGATGAAGGGCGGGCCCCAGCGGCGGGTGTCGTCGCCCTGCGGGGCCTCGATCTTGATGACTTCGGCGCCGAGATCTGACAGCGTCTGGCCGGCCCAGGGGCCGGCCAGGATGCGTGCCAGTTCGATCACGCGCAGGCCGGAAAGCGGCCCCTTGGTCGCGTCGCTCATTCGCCGAGCTTGGAGTCGAGCACCTCTGCGAAATCATCGTAGGGCATGTTGGAGTACTTCTCGCCGTCGATCACGAAGGAGGGCGTCGCGGTGATGTCATGCGCCTCGGCGTTGGCCTGGTACCATTCCAGCAGGCTCTGCAGCTTGTCGCCGTCCGAAAGGCAGGCGTCGATCTTGTCGCTGTCGAGACCCGCGATGCGGCCGATCTTGCGCAGCTCGTCGGCGATGGCGCCTTCGGAGCCGGCGCGGACCCATTCGGACTGCGTGGAGTAGAACATGTCGGCGAGGCCGAAGAAGCGGTCGGTGCCGCCGTCGCAGCGCGCGATGAGCGAGGCCCACATGCCGTACTTGTCGAAGTACACTTCGCGGAACGTGAATCTCACCTCTCCGGTGTCGATGTAGTTTTCCTCGATCTCGGGGAGGACATCGGTGTGGAAGCGCGCGCAATGCGGGCAGGTGAAGGAGCCGTATTCGATCACCTCGAGGGGCGCATCCTCTTCTCCCATGGTCATTTCGGTCACGCCGAACTGCTCGGAGGTGCCGGAGGCATCGGTCACCGGTTCGGCGGTCTGGGCCATGGCCGGCTCGGGGGCGCGGAGGGCGAACCACCAGACGGCGGCGGCTGTCACGGCGATCGCGCCGAGCGCGGTGGTCAGGATACGTTTCATTCGGGCCTCTTCATGGTGTGCGGTCCGGGATCACTGCCCGGTCCGGCCTTTCGATAGGACGTTTGTGCCCAGGCGTTCAAGCGCGGCGCGCAGCCCTTCGTCGCCCACCTGCTCGGCGCTTTGCCGGGCACGGATGCGGACTTCGGGGGATGGCGCGGCGGGGGCCTCGGCTTTCGGCTTGTGCGTGAAATCGACCTGCCCCTCGGAAAAACCGGTGGCAGCGGTCTGCGTCACGCGCAGCCGGGCGATGGCGTTGTAGCCGTAGACGGCGTTGATACGGTTGCGGATCTCTTCCTTGCGCATCTCGACGAGGGGGGCGAGTGCCCCGGTGGTCAGCACGCTGAGCGTGGCGCCCATGCCCTTGCGGGCATAGCTGACCTCGACCGGGCGGGCCATGGCGGCGATGTCCTCGCCCACGATTTCCTCCCAGTGGGTAAGCACCCGCGACTGCGCAAAGCCGCGGCTTTCGCTGGCCTGACGGATGCGCCCCTGCAGCAGCTTTGAGGCCGCCGAGAAGCCGTGGGTGGTCGAGGATCGCTTGGGCATGTTTGACTCCCCTGTCGCGGCCCTATTCTAGTGACCGTGCCGGGCGGTGCCAGCCCGGATTCGCACCCAACCGCTCACAGGAGCCTCACCCTTGCGTGACGCCCCCGATCCGTCGGATCTGCTCGACTGGTATGACCACAACGCCCGCGCCCTGCCCTGGCGTGTCGGCCCGCGTGCGCGGGCTGATGGCGTGCGCCCCGATCCTTACCGGGTCTGGCTGAGCGAGATCATGCTGCAACAGACCACGGTGGCTGCGGTCAAGAGCTACTACGAGGTCTTCACCGCCCGCTGGCCCACGGTTTCGGACCTGGCCGCCGCGCGGGACGAGGACGTGATGGCCGCCTGGGCGGGGCTTGGCTATTACGCGCGCGCCCGCAACCTGCTGAAATGCGCCCGTGTCGTGGCGGCGGAGCACGGTGGCGTGTTTCCCGCCGATCTCGACGCACTGCGCGCGCTGCCCGGCGTCGGCCCCTACACGGCGGCGGCGGTGGGGGCGATCGCCTTCGACCTGCCCGCGACGGTGGTCGACGGCAACGTGGAACGCGTCATGTCGCGCCTGCACGACGAGCACACCCCCCTGCCCGCCGCAAAGCCGATCCTGACGGGCTATGCCGAGGCGCTGACGCCAAACGGGCGGCCTGGCGATTACGCGCAGGCGGTGATGGATCTTGGCGCGACCATCTGCTCGCCCCGCAACCCCGCCTGCGGGCTTTGCCCCTGGCGGCGCGCTTGCGCGGCCTGGGAGGCGGGCACGCAGGCAGAGCTGCCGAAGAAGACGCCCAAGAAGCGCAAGCCGACGCGGCTGGGGATCGTCTACCTGGCCCGGCGCGTGGACGGCGCCTGGCTGCTGGAACGGCGCCCGGACCGGGGCCTTCTGGGCGGGATGCTGGGCTGGCCCGGCAGCGAGTGGGGCGAGACGCCGCAGGAAGCGCCCCCGATCCGGGCCGAGTGGAAAGAGGTGGCGGGCGAGGCGCGCCACACCTTCACCCATTTCCACCTGCGTCTGAAGGTGATGACCGCGCTGGTACCGATGGAGCGGCAACCCGACGTGGGTGATTTCGTCGAGCAGGCCGAGTTCAGCCCCGCGGACCTGCCAACGGTGATGCGCAAGGCCTTCGACCTCGCGCGCGGCTAGGGCTCCGGCCCCTTCGACGCCATGGCCGGCGCGGCATTGCGAACGGCGCCGCGTATTTTGGAGATTCTCCCGATGCGGCAAATTGCGCGGTATTCCAGTGCGGAAACGCCTGCGGTATCCGGTGGAAATCCGGGGATCGCAGTGACTTGCCCGCAATCGGCATTCCTCTATATCGCGTTCAAGACATCGGAGTCCGTCTGTGCTAAGCAAACCGGACGGAAGAACAGACAGTGAAGGGTGCGATGGCCACGCTTGCAGAGCGCCACAATGTCAGGATCCGGGGCGGGGGCAATTCGGTCGTCGTCTTCGCGCACGGTTTCGGCTGCGATCAACTGGTCTGGAAGGACGTGGCGCCCGCTTTTGAAGAGGATCACCAGGTGGTTCTTTTCGATCTTGCGGGGCTGGGGCGCGCGGACCCGAAGCTCTACGACACCCAGCGGCACAGCACGCTCGACGGCTATGCGCTTGACCTGATCGCACTTCTCGACTCGATGGAGCTCGGCCAGGTCCATGTCGTGGCCCATTCGGTGAGCACCATGATCGCGGCGCTGGCCGCGATCCGGCGGCCGGATCTCTTTTCCTCGATCGTGATGATCGGCCCATCGGCCTGCTACCTGAACGACGGCGAATATCGCGGCGGCTTCGAGCGGGAAATGCTCGATCAATTGATTGACCTTCTGGAGGCGAATTTCGTGGACTGGGCGCGGGTTTTCGCGCCGATCGTCATCGGAAATCCCGACCGGCCGCGATTCACCGACGATTTCGTCGAAACCCTGTGCCGCGCAGATCCCAAATTCGCCTCGCCCTTTGCCCGCGTGACATTCTTCTCGGATTGCCGGGAAGATATGCCGAAGGTCGGCGTGCCGGTGACCATCCTGCAGTGCCAGGAGGACCCGGTGGCGCCCGAGCCGGCGATCACTTTCGTGCACGAGGCGATCCCCGGCAGCCGGCTGGTCCAGCTTGAAGCGACCGGGCACTGCCCGCACATCACCCACCCCGCAGAGACGGCAGAGACGGTTCGCCGCGCCCTGCCCGACCCGGCCCCAGGCGCAGGCACCTGAGATGGCGCAGGACGGCGCAGGCCGAGGAGATCCGTTCGACCTTGCCGCGGCGGCGCCCTGCGGGCTGGTGCGGACCGGCGCGGAGGGTGTGATCGAGGCCGCCAACCCGCGGTTCCTGCACTGGATCGGCCAGTCCGAGGCCGAGGTGATCGGCCTTCAGAGCTTTACCGACCTGCTGCCCGCCGGCGCGCGCGTCTTTTACGAGATGCACCTGTTGCCGCGGCTTCGGATGGCCGGTGAACTGGAAGAGACCGCCTTCCAGATCGAGCGGCCCAACATCGGGCGCTGGGATGTGCTGATGAGCGGTCGGGTGATCGACACCGAGGGCACGACGGTGCTTGCCCTCTTCCCCGCGGACCGGCGCCGGCGCTACGAGCGCGCGCAATCCAGCCGCCGCGAGGAGGCCGAAAACGAGGCCAACTGGCTGCGTCAGGTCGAGACGGTGGGCGGCATCGGGGCCTGGTCCTTCGACGTGGACACAGAGACCCTGCACTGGTCGCCCAAGGTGTTCGAGCTCTTCGACGTGCCCGAGGGCAACGCCCCGAGCCTCGTCGATGCCGCAAGCTACCTGTCGAGCGACCAGATCCGCCGGGACATGCTGCACTACCTGGCGCGAACCGGCCGCACCGGAGAGCCGTTCTCGTCAGAGGTTGCGATCGACACGGACGAAGGCCGCCGGAAACACCTGCGGATCAAGGGCGAGGCCGAGTGGCGGCACGGGCGCATCACGCGGGTGATCGGCGTCGTGCAGGACCTGACCCGGCAGCGGCAGGCCGAGGCCGAGCGGGACCAGGAAAAGGCCCGCGTGCTGCAGCTGAACGCCAACCTCCCGGCGGTCATGATGAGTTTCGAACGGGCGGCCGAGGGCGGGCTGCGCATCACCTACGTCTCGCCGCGCAGCGAGGTGCTCTGGGGCGTCTCGCCCGCCGATCTCTACCGGGATCCGGGTATCCTCGACACCATGAGCGCAAACGCGGTGCAGGCCGGGATCACCGAGGCGCTGCAGCAGGGGCGGGATTCAACGCTGAAGGGACGCTTCCAGATGCGCACCCCGCAGGGCGAGACGCGGTGGTTCGAGCTGCGCGGCAGCGTCGCCCCGGACCACCGGGGTGGCGTGGAGGGCAATTGCGTCTTCCTTGATGTCACGCCCGAGGTCGAGGCGGAGACCGAGCTTGCCACAATGGCCTCGATCGCGCAGCGGGCGCAGAAGAACGAGGCCATCGGCAAGCTGACGGGCGGCGTGGCGCATGATTTCAACAACCTGCTCGCCGTTATCATGGGCAATCTCGAGCTTATGGGCGAAGCCATTTCCGAGGCCGACCGGCAGCACTGCATCGAGCAGGCGCTTGGGGCGGTCGAACGCGGATCGGGCCTGACGCGCAGCATGCTGGCCTTTGCCCGGCAGGCGCGGCTCGAACCGAAGGTCTTCGACCTCGGCGAGGTGGTGCATCAGACCGCCTCCTGGGCGGGGCGGACCTTCCCGGCGACCATCAGCATGGAGGTCGGTGCCGCGCCCGGCCTGCCGCGCGTCAGGGCCGATCCCGACATGGCCGCGAGCGCGCTGCTCAACCTGCTGATCAACGCGCGCGACGCCATGCCCGCGGGCGGCACGCTGCGGGTCGACGTGGCGGCGCGGCAGGTCACGGGGCGGGATGCCAGCGCGGTACTGGGGGACATGCAGGCGGGGCATTACGTGGTGGTCTCTGTGACGGACACCGGCGAGGGCATTCCCGGCGCGCAGGTGTCGCGCATCTTCGAACCCTTCTACACCACCAAGCCGGCTGGCAGCGGATCGGGCCTTGGCCTGTCTATGGTCTGCGGCTTCATGCGGCAGTCAGAAGGTGGGGTGCGGGTGCACTCGGCACCCGGCGAAGGCAGCACCTTCGAGCTCTATTTCCCCGTCGAGGCCGAGGCACCGGCGCACGAAATCGAGCCCCCGAAGACGGTCGGCACCGCCCCCTTCGAGGGCTGCCGGGTGCTGCTGGTGGAGGACGAGGCGGCGGTGCTCGCGACGCTGGGGCGGATGATCGAGACCGCGGGTTACCAGGTTCTCCGGGCGCGGTCGGGGGACGAGGCGGTCGCCGCCTTTTCGCAGGGGCCGGCCATCGACCTCCTGCTGACCGACATGATCATGCCCGGCAAGCTGCAAGGCAGCGACCTGGCGCAGGCACTGCGCGAGTTGCGGCCCGATCTGCCGGTCATCTTTCTGACCGGCCATGCCAGCGCCACTGCCATGGGCAGCGAGGGCGTGCGGCCGGACGACCCCTGCCTGGTCAAGCCGGTGCCGCGCCGCGCGCTGCTCGAGGCGATTGAAGGCGTACTGACCCGGGCGGGGGTGGCCCGGGGCGGCCCGCCGTAGGCTTCCGCCGGGCCAGCGGTCTGCAACTTCCGGCCGATTGACGCAGCGACAGGCCCTGCGTCGCCGCACTGCCGCATGCCGGGGTGACAAGCGTCGATCCTGGGTCTAGAAGGCCCGCAAAACTCTCCGTCTGCGCAAGAGGATTTCCAATGACCACTCAAGTCTTCGGCCACAAGTCGCCCGACACCGACAGCACCGGCAGCCCGATTATCTGGGCCTGGTACATGACAGAGATCAAGGGCGAGGCCGCCAAGCCAGTGCTTCTGGGCGAGCCCAACACCGAGGCCGCCTTCATGCTCGAGCACTGGAATCTCGACAAGCCCGAGATCATCGGCGACGTGGAAGACGGCGCGCCGGTGGTGATCGTGGACACCAACAACCCCGCCGAACTGCCCGCCAACGTGAACGGTGCCGACATCCGCGCCATCATCGACCACCACAAGCTGGTCGGCGGGCTCGAGACCAAGGGCCCGATCGACATCCGCATCGAGCCGCTCGCCTGCACCGCGACGATCATGCACAAGATGATCGGCAAGGACATGGCGCAGGCGCCGCAGGCGATCAAGGGCGCGATGCTGACCTGCATCCTGTCCGACACGCTGGAGTTCCGCTCGCCCACCACGACGCAGGAAGACCGCGCCATTGCCGAGGCGCTGGCGCAGGAACTGGGCCTCGACCTGTCGGACTACGCGGCCAAGATGTTCGCGGCCAAATCGGACGTCTCGGCCTTTTCCGACGCCGAGCTGATCCGGATGGACTCCAAGGAATACGAGGTCGACGGCACGAAGTTCCGCGTCTCGGTGCTCGAGACCACTGCACCGGAAATGCCGCTGGACCGCAAGGAGAGCCTGATGGCCTCGATGAAGGACGTGGCCTCCGAGGACGGCGTCGACGAGGTGCTGCTCTTCGTGGTGGACATCCTGAAGGAAGAGGCGACGCTTCTGGTCCCCAACGACCTGGTGAAGGGCGTGGCCGAGAAGAGCTTTGGCGCCACCGTCACGGGCGATACCGTGGTTCTGCCCGGCGTGATGAGCCGCAAGAAGCAGATCATCCCGAACCTCAAGGTCTGAGGCGCGGCTGGCCGGCCGGGCATGGGGGCGCTGCCCCCGGCCCTTCGGGCCTCCCCCGAGGTATTTGAGGCGAGAAGAAGCGAGGGGCGGTGCGCGGAAGCGGGCCGCCCCTTTCGCGTCTGGCCATCGGGGCGGCGCGGCGGCATAGAGGGCGTGCAGGACAGGAGCCCCCAATGACGCGCATCATCGAGCAGCTTTCGGACATTTCCGCCAATTACGACGCCATGTTCGTGGACCTCTGGGGCTGCGTGCACGACGGGGTGCGCGCGATCCCCTCGGCGGTGGCGGCGCTGCAGGCCTACCGGCAGGCGGGCGGGCGCGTGGTTCTGGTGACCAACGCGCCGCGGCCGCGGGCGGGCGTGCAGGAGCAGATCGAGAAACTGGGCGTACCGGACGATGCCTGGGACAGCATCGCGACCTCGGGCGACGCAGCGCGCATGGCCATGTTCCAGGGCGTGGTGGGCCGCCGCGTGTGGTTCATGGGCGAGGACACCGACATGGGGTTCTTCGAGCCGCTGAAGGCGGTGGATGATCCGGTGCTGATCGAGCGGGTGGATCTGGAGGAGGCCGAGGGCATCGTCTGCTGCGGGCCCTTCGACCGGCACGCGGCGCCCGAGGCGGTGCGCCCAGAGCTGCTGCTGGCGCAGAAGAAGGGGCTGAAGCTGCTCTGTGCCAACCCCGACATCGTCGTGGACCGGGGCGAGACGCGCGAGTGGTGCGCAGGCGCGGTGGCCGAGCTCTATACCGAGATGGGGGGCGTGAGCCTCTATTTCGGCAAGCCGCATCCGCCGATCTACGACCTTGCCCGGCGGCGCCTGTCGGAACTGGTGGCGGGCGTCGAGAAGATGCCGATCCTGGCGGTGGGCGACGGGATCGCCACGGACATCAAGGGGGCGCTCGGCGAGGACATCGATTCGCTCTTCATCACCGGCGGGCTGGCGCGGCAGGAGACGAAGACCACCGACCAGCCGGACCCGCAGGCGCTGGAGCGCTACCTGGCAGAGGCCCGCATTTCCCCGACATTTTCCATTGGCGCGCTGCGCTGAAGCCTTGGGGCTTGCACTTTCTGCAGGCGCGAAGTAATAAAATGTCCTAACGCGCCGTCGGCGTGGTCATTTGTTACCGACGCGTTCCAACGCGCCGTGGGCCGGGAGAGGCCGATGGAGGCTGAGATGTTCGACAATCTTCCGCGTGGCACGATCTGCATCGAGGATATCGAGATGGGGATGAGCCGCTACCTGCAGAAGCAGGTGACGGACCGCGACATCGAGATGTTCGCCGAGGTCTCGACCGACCGGAACCCGGTGCATCTGGACGAGGACTACGCGCAGGAAACGATCTTCGAGGGACGCATCGCCCATGGCATGCTGACGGCCGGGTTGATCTCGGCGGTGATCGGCGAGCAGCTTCCCGGGCACGGCACCGTCTATCTGGGTCAGTCGCTGAAGTTCCTCGGCCCCGTGCGCCCCGGCGACACGGTGCGTGCGGAGGTGACGGTCACAGACATCGACCATGCCAAGCGGCGGGTCACGCTGGACTGCCGCTGCGAGGTCGATGGCAAGCTGGTGCTGGCGGGCGAGGCGAAGGTGCTGGCGCCCTCGCGCAAGTTCGACTGAACGCGGCTGAGGCGGGGGTCTAGCCCCCTGCCGCAATGGCCCGGACCGAGCCGCGCATCGCCTGTTGCGGCGCGAGGCGCAGATGGCGCGGGGCCTCGGCCAGGCCCGAGATACGGTCGATGAGCATCTTTGCCGCGGTTTCCCCCATGCGGCGGCGCGGTTGGGCCACCGCGTCGTAGCCGGGTGACATGAAGCTCATCCAGTCGAGATCGTCGAATCCCACGAAGGAGAGGTCGTCGGGGATCCGGTGACCGGTCTTCAGCAGGGCCGACATGATCCCCCGCGTCATCCTGGCGCTGCCCGCGACCAGGGCCGTGGGGCGCCGCGGCGCCTGCAGGAGGTCGAGCGCGGCGGTCTCGGCCGCCTCGGCCCGGCGGTCGGCCACCTGGGCGAGCAGCGAGAGATCCACCTGCAGGCCCGCGTCCTCGTGGGCCAGAAGGTAGCCGTGGAAGCGCTGCCAGCCAGGGTGCAGCATGCTGTCCTTGGCGAGCCCGCGGGACCGGGGCCGGGTGACGAAGTCGGCGGCGCTGCGGGCCTCGGTCCGCGGCAGGTCGAGGGCGAGGCCGATCGCCTCGTGTCCGGCGGCGATCAGCCGGGCGACACAGTCGCGGGCGGCGCCGACGTTGTCGATGGCGACGCTGTCCACGTCGAGCCCCGCCACCTCGCGGTCGAGCAGGACAATCGGAAGCTGCCCGTCGAGCCCGCGCAGGTGCGCGTCCGAACTGTCGCCGCAGGGCGCGACGATGAGACCGTCGACCTGCCGGGCGGTGAGGTTGCGGATCGCGCGCAGTTCTTCGTCCGGGGTTTCGTCGCTGTTGGCGATGAGCACGCCGAAGCCCTCGCGCTCGGCCGTGTCGGCGATGCCGCGGACAATCGCGGCGTAGAGCTGGCGCTGGATGCCGGCAGTGACCACCCCGATGGTGCGGGTGCGGCCGGTGATGAGGCTGCGGGCGAGATGGTTGGGCTGGTAGCCGAGGGTCTCGGCCGCGCGGAGCACGCGGGCCTTCTTGTCCTCGCTGCTGTAGCCGTAGCCCCCCAGCACCCGACCCGCCGTGGCGGTGCTGACGCCGGCAAGTTGCGCGACATCGGCAATCGTGGCCTTGCGGACGCTCATGGTGCGGGGCTGCTGCTGTCCGGCCCGGCGTCCCGCCTTTTCCGCATCATTCCTGCCCCTCCGATCAACGACGCACATTGGCGTCACCTATGAAAAGCTCAGGAGTATTCGCGCAACAGGTGCAAGGAGGGGCTGGCGCAGGTGTCACGCATTCGACGCGAGGTGATGCCAAAAGATGACATTATTGGCATCACCTGCGACATGAGAACGCAGTCAGTTCAGATCGCTTTACCATCCTTGTCGAAGTGGTGCAGCGGGCCGGTCGCCTCGACACCGATCGTGTCACCTTCGGACATGTCCGTGTCACCGAGCTGGCGCAGGGTGATCCGGCCGAGGGGTCCGGCATCGACGATCAGGTAGGTGTCGGCACCGAGATACTCGATCACGTCCACCTGCCCGTCGAAGAGCCCCTGCCCCGGCGCGGCGGGGCGCAGGTGCTCGGGGCGCACGCCGAGCGTCGTGGCCGGGCGCGAACCCTCGTAGGGCGACGGACGACCGCCTTCGAGGTGCAGCTCTCCACCCTCGGTCCGGCAGGGCATGACGTTCATGGCGGGCGAGCCGATGAACTGCGCCACGAAGAGGTTGGCGGGCTTCTCGTAGAGCTCGCGCGGGGTGCCGACCTGGGCGATGGTGCCGTATTCGAGCACCACGATGCGGTCGGCGAGAGTCATCGCCTCGACCTGGTCGTGGGTCACGTAGATCATCGTGCGGCCCAGCGCCTTGTGCAGCTTGGCGATCTCGTAGCGCATCTCGACCCGCAGGGCGGCGTCGAGGTTCGACAGCGGCTCGTCGAAAAGGAAGGCGGTGGGATCGCGGACGATGGACCGGCCGATGGCCACGCGCTGGCGCTGGCCGCCCGAAAGGGCCTTGGGCCGGCGGTCGAGGAAATCCTCGAGCTTGAGGATGCGGGCGGCGTTGCCCACCTTCTCATCCATCTCGGACTTGGGCGCGCCGGCGGTCTTGAGCGAGAAGCCCATGTTGTCGCGCACGGACATGTGCGGGTAGAGCGCGTAGCTCTGGAACACCATGCTGAGGCCGCGCTTGGACGGCGGATCGCTGGTCACGTCCTTGCCGTCAATTCGCAGCGCCCCGCGCGAGATTTCCTCGAGCCCGCCGATCATCCGCAGCAGCGTGGACTTGCCGCAGCCCGAGGGGCCAACGAAGACGACGAATTCGCCGTCATGGATGTCGAGATCCACGCCCTTGATGACCTGAACCTCGCCGAACCATTTTTCGATCTTGTCGAGTTGGATCGCGCCCATATCACGCCTCCCCTGCCTTGGGGCTGGCCCATGCCAGCCAGATCGCCGCGGTCCATGTGAACCTGTCGCCCCCGCAGGGCGTGCCGTCGATCGGGTCGAAGTATTCGAAGAAGCCGCCCTTGCGGATGAGCTCGGCGGTTTCGCGGCGCAGGCGCACTTCCTCGGTGGTGCGGCCGGCGCTGCCGAGGCCTACCGCGATCAGCGCGTTGACCACCGGCCATGTCGGCCCGCGCCAGTAGCGGCGGGGGTCGAAGCTGTCGGCGGCGGGGTCGTTGGAGGGGATGCCGTAGGTCACGCGATCCCACATGGCCCCGAGCTTTTCCTCCATCGCGGGGTTTTCCACCCCCGCGAGCAGGCCCAGCGCGGCACCGGAGGAGATGGCCTTGGCAAATTCGCCGGTCTTCATGTCGCGAGCACAGTAGGCCTGCAGGTCCTCGTTCCAGATCTCGGGCAGCGCGGCCTCGATCTCGTCTGCCATGGCGCGGGGCTCGGAGGGGTCTTCGCCCAGCAGCTCGGCGATGGCGGCGAGGTCGCGGTTGGCGCGGATCAGGATGAACATGATCGCGGGGTCGGCCATGAGGAACGGCCCCTCGTGCAGGATCTTGGCTTGGTCCCAGCCGTGCTCGCGCCCGTAGTAGACGATGGCGAGATAGCGGTCGTAGTCCTCCTTGCCCGGGCGCATGGAGGCGTCGACGTGGCCGGTGTCGCGGCGCTGGTAGTCGCCCACGCCCGAGGTGTCGACGTTGGCCATGCCGGCGTCCCAGTCAGGGCAGTTGTCGCGGCCCGATTCCCAGGGGTGCGTGACGCAGGCCACGCCACCCACGCAGCGCCAGTCGCGCCACCAGCGGTGGAAGGCAAGCATCTTGGGATAGAGCGCGCGCAGGCGTTCGGTGTCCCCGGTGCGTTCATGGATGAGCCGCGCAAGGATCGCCGTCACCGGCGGCTGCGAGATGCCGGAGCTGGCGGGCGTTGTGCCCGTGGCCCAGACATCGGGACCGGGGAAGTAGCCGTCGTCTTCCTTGTGGAAGATGATGTGCGGCACCATGCCGGTGTCCCACTGCGCCGAGAAGAGCGTGTCGAGTTCGGTCCAGGCCCGGTCGGCGTCGAAGGTGGAGAAGCCCCAGGCTGCGAAGGCCGAATCCCAGTTCCACTGGAAGGGATAGAGCCCCTCGGTGGGGATGGTGTAGCCCCCCTTGTCGTTGGCCGTGAGGATCGCGCGGGCATCGGCGTCGAGCGCGTCGTCTGTCATGGTCATCCTTTCACCGAGCCTGCGGTCAGGCCCTTGGTCATGAAGCGTTCGAGGCCGAGGAAGATCGCCATGATCGGAAGCGTCGCGATCACGGAGCCGGCCATCAGGTGTTGTCTTGGGATTTCAGAGGAGTTGAGCATCGCCACCCCGCGGGTGAGCGTGAACTTCGACGGATCGTCCAGCAGCATGAAGGCCAGCAGGAACTCGTTCCACGCGATCATGAAGACGTAGAGCGAGACCGAGGCCAGCGCCGGCAGCGAGAGCGGCAGGGTGATCTTCCAGATCACAGCAAGCCGCGAGAGCCCGTCCATGAGCCCCGCCTCCTCGACCTCGGCCGGCAGGCCTCGGAAGTAGCCCTGCAGCATGTAGAGGCCGACGGGGATGGTGGTGACGGGGTAGATCAGCACGAGACCGACGATGGAGTTGCGCAGCCCTGTCATCGAGAAGGCGATGTAGATGGGCAGCGCCAACACGATCATCGGCACCATGTAGATGAGCAGGATCGACCGCGAGAAGGCCGCCCGCCCGCTGAAGCGCAGGCGCGCCACGGCGTAGGCGCCGGGGATCGAGAACAGCAGCGTGAGGAAGACGGTGGCCACCGAGACCATGAAGCTGGTCAGCAGGTAGGAGCCGAAATTGAACTGCGTCATCAGCTCGTAATAGCTGTCGAAGAGGTGCCAGCCCTGGCTGAGGTCGAGCCCGAAATCGAGGGGGTTCTGCATCAGCTCGGACTGGTTCTTCAGGCTGGTCATGACCATCACGTAGAAGGGAATGGCGACGATCGCGGTGAAGAAGACGTAGCCGAAGCCGGTGAGGAAGCGGATCACCGCGGCCTCGAACTCGTGCCGGGTCAGATCACCCGGGACAACGTCGTGCAGGATGCGCCGCAGGCTCCACCAGGCGGCGAGCGCCATAATGGCGCCGGTTGCGAGGCGAAGGATCGGCCCGACTTCCGCCCCGAAGAGCACCGGGGCGGGCATGACGACATGCGCCAGTCCCATGAGCACGGCAAGCCCGATCAGGATGACGGGCGAGAAGACCGTGCCGAGGCCCAGCGCGGCGCCCCAGACGAGCGACCACAGGATGCCCGGGCGCAGCGCCTCGCCGGTGCCGAAGCTGAGCGCGACCGAGACGGTCACCGCCAGCACCATGACCCAGAGCGCGCCGAGCACGGCGCCGGTGAGAGTTCCCTTGCGCAGGTTGCTCATGTCACAGGCCCTCCTCGCGGCTGATGAATCGGAAGAAGAGGAAGGAGAAGATCAGCAGGCAGACGAAGATCACCACCGCCACGGCGGCCCCTGCCCCGATGTTCGAGACGGCAAAAGCCTGTTCGTAGACGTTCACGGTCAGCGTGCGAGTGCCCGCGTTGCCGCCGGTGAGCAGGAAGATGTCGTCGAACTTGTTGAAGGTCCAGATGAAGCGCAGCAGGAACAGGACCGAGAGGATCCCCAGAAGCTGCGGCAGCGAGAGGAACCAGAACTTCTGGAAAGGCGAGGCCCCGTCCATGTCCGCCGCCTCGTACATGTCGTCGCCGATGGACTGCATCCGGGCGAGGATGAAGAGGAACGAGAGCGGGAAGTAACGCCAGACCTCGAACACGGTCACCATGATGAGCGCGAGCGGCCGGTCGCCGAAGAAGTTGATCGCGCTGTCGGTCACCCCCATGCGGATGAGCAGCGCGTTGGCCGAGCCCGAGAACGGATCGAAGAGGATGATCCAGGTGAAGGCGACGGCGATGACCGGCGCCACGTAGGGGAAGAGGTAGAGCCCCCGCAGGATGCCCTGCCCCTTGAAGGAGCTGTTGAGCAGCATCGCCGCGAACAGGCCCACGACCAGCGCGCCGAGCGTGCCGAAGAGCGTGTAGAAGACCGTGACCCAGAGCACGTGCAGGAATTCGTCGCCGCTGAACACACGGTCGAAGTTGTCGAGCGTGAATTCGGCGTTGGTCAGGATGTTGCTGGCCTTGCCGCGCATCTCCGGCTCGCTGGCCTCGGCGGCCTCGCCCAGAGTGTCCTCGTCGCCGTCGAGCGTGACGGTGAATTCCACCTCGTCGCGTCCGCCGGCATCGAGATCGCCGAGGTCGCAGAAGACCGAGGGGCCCTCGAGCGTGCAGCGCGGGTCGGCCTCGACCACGGCGATGCCCTCGGGCAGCGTGTCGCGCAGCGTGACGCCGGTGATCACCTCGGAGCGGGACGAGTTGCGGACCCGGTACTGGATGCGCATGTCGTCGTCGCTGCCGCGCAGGCTTTCGCGGACGACGGGCGCGGGCGGGCGCAGGTCGGCAAGCCCGATGGGCTTGAAGCTGATCCAGAAGATGGCCAGCAGCGGCACGATGACCACGGCCGAGACGATGGCCAGCGTGGGCAGCAGAAGCCCCCAGGCAAGCCGCGCCTCGCGTCGCGCCAGCGGGCCCCGGCCTTTCGGCGGGACGGCATCGGTCAATGCAGTTCTCCCATTCCTTCAGGTGAGCGGGGGCCTGTGCGGCCCCCGCTGATGGCGCCTTACTGGATGGCGCTCAGTTCTTCGTTCATTTCCGCCACGGCCTCGGCGGCGCCGATGTTGCCGTCGATGTACTGGCGCACGACGCGGTTGATGACCTGGCTGTTGACGATCTTGGACGCCAGCGCGAGCTGCCCGTCCTCGCCGCCCCAGCGCTGTGCCACGTCGAGACCGGCGACGATCTCGTCGATCATCTCTGCATCGTAAAGCTCGCCCAGCGGCGCCTGGCGGTCGACGCCGACGGGCAGCTCGGACCACGCTTCGACGTATTCCTCGGGGTTCTCCTCGGTGCCGCGGCGGACCGGGAACTTGCCCTCGGGCGCGATGGACAGCGTTTCGGTGTAGCCGGTGGACATCGAGTACTCGATGAACTGCTGCGCCTCGTCGAAGTCCGCGTCCACGGTGATGCCGAGGTAGCGCAGGTCGGCCCAGGCGGCGCCGTCGGGGTTCGAGGGGCCGGCGAAGTTGGTCACGATGCCGGTCTTAGAGGCCAGTTCGGCCGAGGTCGGATCGTCGTTGATCGTCGGCGGGGCGCTGTCGCGCAGGCCGGCGAGTTCGTCGAGGATGAATGGCGACCAGATGATCATAGCCGCGTCACCCGCGAAGTAGAGCGTGCGCGACTGGTCCCAGTAGAGTTCGCCCGGAGGCGATGCCTCGGCGATGGTCTTGTAGAAGTCGAGCACCTCGATGGTGGGCTCTTCCTCGAAACCGGTAAAGCCGTCGGGGCCCACGGGCGTCGCGCCGTTGGCGAGGAAGACGTGCTCCAGCACCTGGCTCATGAAGTTCTCGTCGACCTTGGTGGCGGCGACGAAGCCGAACATTTCCGGCGGGTTGTGCAGCGCCTCGATGGCGGTCTCGACGGCCTCGAAGGTCGTCGGAGGCTCGAGCCCGTTCTCTTCAAACAGATCTTTGCGGTAGAGAATCATCTGCGTCCAGCCGTCCACGGGGACCGAGGCCCAGCCGTCTTCGGTTTCGGCAAAGGCGAGTGCGCCGGGGGCGAAGGTGTCGGGACCCAGATCCTCGACCACCTCGGTGGCGGCCTCGACATCCAGGATGCCGGCCTCGACCCAGGGCAGCGCGTACTGGAGCGTGTGGTAGATCACGTCCGGCAGGTCACCCGCGGCAAAGGCCGCGGTGGCACGGGTGCCGAGGTCGCTTTCGGTCACCGGGATCACCTCGACCGCGATGCCGGTTTCGGCTTCGAAGTCCTCGGCGAGCTGCTCCTGCTTGGCGAGGCGCTCGGGCTGTTCCTCGGTGGTCCAGAAGCGGATGTCCGCCGCGGCGCTTCCGGCGGCGAGGCCGGCCAGTGCCGTGCCCGCCATCAGGCGCGCAAGGTTGCGTTTGATCGTCATGAAGGATCCTCCCTTTCTGATTGATATCCCGGGGGCGGGGCAACGGTGCCCCCCTCCCGATAGGTCGCGCGCGCGGTTTCGCGCAGAAGCTCCGGAGCCTCGCCCCGGATGCGGGCGATCAGCATCTGCGCCAGGCGGGTGCCCGCGCGCTGCTGGTCGACCACGAAGGTGGAAAGCGGCGGCTCGAGCGCGGCCGCTTCGGGCGCGCCGTCGTAGCCGATGACGGAGATGGTTTCGCCCGGGCGGTGACCGGCCGCGCGCAGGGCGCGGATGACGCCGGTGGCCAGCAGGTCGGTGGCGCAGATGATCGCGGTGGGTGCCGGGTCACAGGCCAGCAGATCCTGCGCGGCGGCGGCGCCCGCCTGCGCGGTGGCACATCCGGGGACCTCGAGCGCGGGATCGTGGCGCAGACCGGCGGAGGCGAGGCCTTCGCGGTAGCCCTGCAGGCGCAGCGCGGCATAGGTGAAGGCGCCATCGCCGCCGATGTAGCCGATGCGGGTATGTCCCTGCGCGGCGAGGATGGTGACGGCCTCTTCCATCGCGGTTTCGCCCAGAAGGTCGAACCAGGCGCAGCCCTCGGGATCGCCGGTGCGACCGTAGAGGACGAAGGGCACTCCGCGGTCGCGCAGGAAGGCGACGCGGGTGTCCTCGAGCTTGGTGCGCGGCAGGATGAACCCGTCGGCCTTCCGTTCCTCGACAAGGCGGCGGTAGGTCTCGGTCGCCTCGGCCTCGGTCTCGGCAGTGGCGACGGTGAGGGTCCAGCCTTCGGCGCTGGCGCCTTGGGTGATTCCCTTGAGGAAGTCGGCAAGGAAGGGCTTTTGCGCGTCGTGCTGGTCGAGGTGCAGGACAAGCCCCACGGCGCGCACCCGGCCGGTGCGAATGGCCTGCGCGTGGGCCAGCGGCGTGTAGCCCAGATCGCGGGCCGCGGCCATGACACGCTGGCGCGTGGAGGCGCTGATGTCGGGGTAGTTGTTGAGGGCACGCGACACCGTGCCCTTGGTCAGACTCACGGCCTTGGCGACGTCGGAAATCGTCACCCGGGCGCCCCGCCGATGTTGTGAGTCGATGTGAATTTCTTCCCCCATACCTCGACTGTCAGTTCCGAAACCGGTTTCGGCAAGAAGCAAAATGCGGCTAATTACGCGGCAGCGCAGCATTCTTGCGCCGCATCCCTGTACGATCGCGTCACGCCATGGGCGCGCCCTGCAAAAAGTGCTACCCGGATCGCCGCGAGCTTTGAGGCGTGACACATGCAGACTGCCCCGATCCCCCTGACCCGCGATCTCGTGCTGATCGGTGGCGGGCACACCCATGCGCTGGTGCTGCGGAAATGGGGGATGCGCCCCCTGCCCGGCGTGCGCGTGACGCTGATCAACCCCGGCCCGACCGCGCCCTATTCGGGCATGCTGCCGGGGCACGTGGCCGGGCACTACCCGCGCGAGGCGCTTGACATCGACCTGGTGAAGCTGGCGCGCTTCGCCGGCGCGCGGCTGGTGCTGGGCGCGGCGGAGGGCATCGACCTTGTCCGGGGCGAGGTCCGCGTGGCGGGGCATCCGCTGGTGGGCTTCGACGTGGCCTCGGTCGACGTGGGCATAACCTCGGCCATGCCCGACCTGCCGGGCTTTGCCGAGCACGGCGTGCCCGCCAAGCCGCTGGGCCCCTTCGCCGCGAAATGGGCGGCCTGGCGCGACGGCACCGGCCCGGCGCAGGCCGTGGTGATCGGCGGCGGCGTGGCGGGGGCCGAGCTTGCCATGGCCATGGCCCATGCCCTGCGCGCCCGGGGGCGAGACCATAGCGTGACGCTCGTGGACAATGCGCAGGCGCTGAGCGCCCTGCCCGAGCGCAGCGCGGAGAAGCTGCGCGCGGCGCTGGCAACGCAAGGGGTGGTGCTCCGCGAGAACTGCGCGATAGAGGCCGTGACGGCGGAGGGGCTGGTGCTGACGGGCGGCGAGGTGCTGCCTGCGGGGTTTGTGACCGGCGCGGCTGGCGCCCGGCCCTACGGATGGCTGCGGACCAGCGGGCTCGACCTGCACGAGGGCTTCATCACGGTGGACGAAACCCTGCGCAGCTCGGACGCATCCGTCTTTGCCGCCGGGGACTGCGCGCACATGGCCTTCGCCCCGCGCCCAAAGGCGGGGGTCTACGCCGTGCGGCAGGCGCCGGTGCTGTTCGAGAACCTGCGCGCGGCGCTCGCAGGCACTGGCCGGATGCGGCGCTACAGCCCGCAGAAAGATTACCTGAAGCTCATCTCGCTGGGCGAGAAATCCGCGCTGGCGGATCGGGGTGGGTTTGCGCCATCGGGTCCGCTGCTCTGGCGCTGGAAGGACCGGATCGACCGCAAGTTCATGGAGAAGTTCCGCGAATTGCCCCGCATGAAGGTGTCTGAGCCGCCCTCGCCCCGGGCCGCCGGTCAGGACGAGGCGCTCGGCGGCAAGATGCTGTGCGGCGGTTGCGGCGCCAAGGTCGGATCGGGCGCGCTGAGCGCGGCGCTGGCGGGGCTGCCTGCCACCACGCGGGACGACATCACCCCCCTGCCGGGCGACGACGCGGCGCTGCTGCAGACGGGCGGTGCGCGGCAGGTGCTGACCACCGACCACCTGCGCGCCTTCGTCGAGGACCCGGCGGTGATGGCACGGATCACGGCGGTGCACGCGCTTGGCGACATCTGGGCCATGGGCGCGGCCCCGCAGGCGGCGGTGGCGCAGATCGTCATCCCGCGCATGTCGCCCGCGCTGGCCGAGCGCACGCTGCGCGAGATCATGAGCGCGGCGTCAGAGGTCATCACCGCGGCGGGCGCGGCGGTGGTCGGCGGGCATTCCAGCCAGGGGTCCGAGATGACCATCGGGTTCTCGATCACGGGCCTATGCGAGGCCGAGGCCATCACGCTGGCCGGCGCCCGGCCCGGCGACGACCTCGTGGTCACCAAGCCCATCGGCACCGGCACCGTGCTGGCCGCCGAGATGGAAGGCCGCGCCGATGGCGAGGTGGTGGCAGCCGCGCTTCAGAGCATGATGCGCTCTTCCGCCCGGGCGGCGGACCTGCTGGCGGGGGCGCATGCCATGACGGACGTGACCGGCTTTGGCCTGGCGGGGCACCTTTCGAACATCTGCCGCGCCTCGGGCACCGGGGCGGCGCTCGACCTTGCGGCCGTGCCGCTGCTGCCGGGGGCCGAGGCGCTGGCCGCCGAGGGCGTGCGCTCCTCGCTCTACCCAGAGAACCGCGCCGCCCTGCCCGGACTGCCGGAAAGCCCACGCGCCGACCTGATGTTCGACCCGCAGACGGCAGGCGGATTGCTGGCGGCGATTCCGGACGGCGCGTCGGTGGTGGCGGCGCTGAGGGCCGAAGGCTTTGAGGCTGCCGTGATCGGGCGGATCACCGAAGGCTCTCAGATCACCATGTCCTGAAGCGCCGCGGCCATGCGGTCGGCCAGCACATCGAGCGCCGCGTCGTCGAGCGCCGGTGTCTCGAAGACCTCGCGCACATCGGGCGCCATGGCACGCATCGACTTGTCATAGGCCGGATCGTAGTGATCCGACGCCAGCGACCGGCAGAGCGCGATGCGGTCGTCGTCATCGATGAGCGCGTTCCAGTGCTCGACCAGCGCGTGGCCGCGATGATGGCGCAGCGGCGCCAGCCTGGCCTGCAGGCGGTCGCGGTCCGACAGGATGTCTTCGTAGGCGCGGGCAAGGTACTGCGCGCGGGCCTGCAGCGGCGCGCGCACCTCGATCCAGGGCGCCTGTTTCATCCCCTCCCAAAGGGACGGCGGCACGAGGATCTGGCCGATCTTGCTGCTCTCGGCCTCGACCAGCACGGGGCGCGCGGGATCGAAGCCGTGCAGGGCCTGCGCCAGCGCCGTCTCGAACCCCTTCTGGCTGGGCTGGCCGCCCGGCATCTCGCCCAGCAGCGACCCGCGGTGACAGGCGAGCCCCTCGAGGTCGAGCACCTGCACGCCGCGCGCCGCAAGGCGGTGCAGCAGGTCGGTCTTGGCCGTGCCGGTATAGCCGCCAAGCTGGATGAACTGGTGCGGCAGAGGGCTGTCGTAAAGCGCCTGCGTCACGAGCCGGCGGTAGGTCTTGTAGCCGCCCTGCACGGTCTCGGACCGCCAGCCGATCTCGCGCAGCATCCACGAAAACGCGCCCGAGCGCTGCCCGCCCCGCCAGCAGTAGACCAGCGGTTGCCAGCCGCCCTCGTGGTGGGACAGCTGCGTCTCGATATGCGTGGCGGCGTTGCGGAAGACCAGCGCGGCGCCGATCTTGCGCGCGCGGAAAGGGCTTTCCTGCTTGTAGATCGTGCCGACGCGAGCGCGTTCCTCGTTGTCGAGCACAGGCAGGTTGATAGCGCCGGGGACATGGTCCTCGGCGAATTCGGCCGGCGAGCGCACGTCGATGACGTCGTCGTAGCCGTGCGTAAAGAAAGCCGAGAGATCGGTGAAAGCCTGCGCCATGTCACCGGGATTACCCCGTAGGGCGACGCTGCGAAAGGGGCTTCGAAAATCTGCCAAATCCCTCTGGACACCGTCCCGGAGCTTCGCTAGACCGCCTCCACCCGAAGGGCAGCGCCCTTCCCCGTGCCCGGGTAGCTCAGGGGTAGAGCAGAGGATTGAAAATCCTCGTGTCGGTGGTTCGATTCCGCCCCCGGGCACCATTTTACAGATACGGCGCAGGTTTGGGATGCCTTTTCAGGCAGGCATCGTGGCGCATGCGCCTTTCTTGCCCTGCCGACTGGCACAGCGCATGTCACCGCCCCGGCGCCGTCGGGGAGGCATCTCAGCCCAGCGCGCCCGTGATCCAGAGCCAGCCCAGCGTCGCGAGGCCTGCGATCGTCAATAGGATATAGGCGCCGGCGACCGGGGCCACGACAAGCCACAACAGACCGTAGGCGATCCGGTGGCGGCTGAAGAAGGCGTGCAGGCGCCCGCCGGGCGTGGCCATGGCCAGCGCGACAACGCCGGCCACGGCCAGCCCCTGCCAGAGGACCAGCAGGAGTGTCAGCGGAAGCTGTGATACCGGGATCACGGGAGCGCCGCCGCCGAACTCAGGTCGGGTAGAAGGTGAGATGAAGGATGTCGTCAGAGATCCCGGTGGTCACCGGCGCGATGACGACGTCGCCGTCCTCGGTCTGGTAGCCGTAGCCGCCCTTGCCGTAGTCGCCGAATCCTTCCCATTGCATCAGCTCGGCGCCGACGCTGTCGGCCAGGCCGGTGGCCAGCGCCTCGGCCTGCTGCATCGGATCGGGCGTGTTCATCATGATGATCGTGCACTTGTCATCCGAGACGCTCGACCCGATCAGGACCGAGGCATTGATCCCGTCCGCGCCGGTGTAGCTGGTGTGGCGGAAACTGCCGGAACCGCTCTGGCGGGCATCACCGAAGCTGTCGGAGGCTTCGAGCTTGGCGATGGAGTCTTCCAGGTTGCCCCCCGTGGACAGGCAGATGGACTGGAATGCCGCGACGGCGGTGCTTTCGCGGCCCTGGGCATGCACGCCCGTTGCCAGCGCGACCGCTCCGATGAGGGGCAGGACTAGTTTCTTCATGTTCTCTCCTTTCGGGTCGGGAATGTGTTCAGGTGTCCGATTTCGAGGTCGGGCAACCGGTATCGCGTCCGCCTCGGGTTGCGGGCCGGCGTCATCGGCCCTCCACGGGGATGCCGGTGTCGATGAGCGAGCCCTCGCGCCAGAGGTCGCGCACGACCGGCAGGCCGTCGTCGTAGTAGGTGGCGTAGCCATCGCGCGCGTCGTGCTTCCAGGCCTGCACCTCCGAGAGCGCGCCGTCCGAGCCGAAGAGATAGGTGAGACCGTCGCGAAGCCCCTCTTCGAAGTGGGCGACTTCGACGCGATAGCCATTGCCTTCGAAACGCTCCCACCGTCCTTGCCTTTCACCGGCGGAATAGCTGCCCTCCCAGTGCTCCAGGCGGTAGGGGATCTGTTCGCGCCAGGGGCCTTCCTTCAGGCCGTCCACATAGCGTCCGCGGTCAATGATGTTGCCGTCTATGTCGCGTTCCTCGTAAGGGCCGTCGAGGGTGCCGTGCTCATAGGTTTCCAGCATCACGCGCTGGCCGTTCATGCCGATCATCTGCAGCTCCCCGTCAAGGTTGCCCTGCGGGTCGTAGAACTCGTGAATCGTCGTGCCGTAGCTTTCCGTGCGCTGCCATTCGCCCACGCGGGTGCCGTGATCGTACATGCCCCGCTCAAGCGTCTCGCCCCGCCAGGTGCGTGTGAAAAGACCGTGGGGTTCATTGTCGATGTACTCGACCCGGGTCACGTCGTTGTCGATCCGGCCGGTGTGGATGTAGGCGCCCTGGATCTGGCCGTCGATCACTTCGGACCGGTCGATCAGCTCCTCGCCGCGATGGCGGCTGGTCAGGCGGTAACCGTCGGCCTTGATGTCGGTCTCGGTGATATTGCCGTAGTATTCGGTGATCTCCTCACCGGTGCCGTGGCCCTCGATGCTGACGGGTTTGCGCTGGTAGACGAGGTCGCCGTCCTGCCAGCGGCGGTCGCGCAGAAATTCCCCCGTATCGGAGAACTCCGTTTCACGGATCAGATCGCCCTCCTCGGACCTGCGGCGCGAGACGCCGGTTTCCTGCCCGTCCACGAAATGGCGCTCGCTGCGAAGTGCTCCGGAGGGCCAGAACTCGGTGCTCGTGCCATCGAGCTTGCCATGCGTGAAGCTCTCGGTGGCGATGACCCGCCCCTCTTCGTCCCAGCTCGTCGTCTCGCCGTGGCATCGGCCCTCGGCGTCGAGCGGGCTGCGGCGCATCGGCGATCCGTCGGGGTGGAACCACTCGATGGCCTCGAGCAGCTTGCCCTCGTCCAGTTGCGGCGTGGTGCTGCGCAGGCGGGCATAGAGCGCACCGTCCGGATCCCGCACCTCGATCTCATAGGCACCGTCGGTCCTGGTCTCGGGCGGGGTGTAGCTGTAGGCGCCCTCCGGATCGGGTTGCAGATCGCGGTTCAGCGTGGCGGCAAAGGCGGGTGTGGCCAGCAGCAGGGCCAGCGCGGTGAGGGTCGTGCGGATCATTGCTGCGCCTCCTCGGGGACGGGAAGGTCCGGAAACGTCACGGTGAAGCGCCGGGTGACCGGTTCGGAGTCGGGCGTCGCGCGCAGGATTGCCGTGGGCGTTCCGGCCACGTGAAGCGTGCCATCGGGGAACGTCACCTGCCCGACGGTATCCTCGATGGAGAGCCAGCCGCCACCGGGCGAAGCAAGCGTCAGCGCGTCGCCCTCCTTATCGACGAAGCGCAACTGGTCCATCAGCTCCCACACTGTCATGTCGGACGGGATGTCCAGTGCCGCCGGGTCGATCTCCCAGGGTCGCTCTGCCGCGGGCTGCACCTCGGCCTCGGTCCACGAGAGGGTGGCGTCGCAGGACAGGATCACGTCCTGCTCTCCGATCTCGTAGAAATGGCGGCGCACGCCGTCCTCGGTCTGCAGTTCCAGCAGGCGGGTTCCGTGATAGCCCGAGCCTTCGGGCCTGCGCTCTGCGAAGACCAGCGGATGGTCTGTCCCGGCGCCATCGAGACGGGCGCTGCAATGGCCGGCCTGAGCGGTGGGCAGGCGAAAGCGCAGTGCGCCGGCCTCCAGCCCCTCGGGCGCGACCTCGTCGAGCGCGGCCGGCGGCGTGTCGCGAAACAGAAGCCTCCGCTCGGGCGGCGTATCAGGATCGAGACGCTTGCCCCGCTCGGTCAGGAAGCGCATCTCGTGCGTGGCGGCAGCCTCGCTGGCGTAGCGATTGACGCGGACGGTGACGTTTTCGGGCGGTTCGTCCATGCGCAGCACCACCTTCACACCGCTGTAGTTGGGCGAGGCCGCCCGGCGGGCGAGGCTTTCAACCGGTGTCAGCCAGTCCGGGCCGCGGTCCCTGGCATAGATCTTGCCCTGCGCGTCGCTGCCCTCGGGCAGCGCCCAGCTGAACACGTCTTCCTCCTTGCCGAAGAGGGTAAGCACGTAGCCTTCCTCTCCGGGCGCCAGCCGCGCCGTGGCGCCATCGCGTGTCACCTCGGCATGGCCCGTCTCGTCCGGGGTCAGCGTCAGCTCAAAGGGGGTGACGGGATACCAGGCGACGTCGGCACGGACCGCTGTCGCCTCCAGCAGAGCGCGGCTGGCATCCTCGAGAGTCGTGGTCTCAAACTCGCTTCGGGAAATCTGGGGATCGCCGTCTTCGCTTTGCCAGTTGCGTATGGTCCAGGGCATTGCGGCCCTCAGCGGGATATCCAGCGCCTCGTCCCCGACGAGGAATTGCGGATCGGAAATACTGAAGCGGCCGACGTTTTCCGCGAAAGCTGTCTGGTGAGTGAATTCCAGCTCCAGCCTGTCGAAGCGGTCCTCGATGCGGCCGCGCTCGTGAGGGAAGACCTCCGCCTCGCTGGGCAGGGGCTCGAGCGGCGTTGTCGTCTCGGGCATGTCGCCCCACTCGGGCGGGGCCAGAACGTAATCGGCGTGGACCGGAAACGGATAGTCGCGCGGGGCCAGCGCTATGGTTTCACGCAGGGTGCCAAGGTCGCCCTCGTCCGGTGAGATCCGCCGGTCGGAGGTCATGACCGCGCGCTCGACCCAGCCTTCTTCGCGGTCGAGCACGACAAGTCCTGCAAGTCGGGCCATGTCGCTGTCCCCCGCGTAGCGCAGGAAGACGCTGTCGTCGGAGACCTCGGTCACGGAAATCGTCACCTCGGGAATTCCCGCGTAGCTCGGGACGGTCGTGCTCCAGCCCTCGCGCACCTCGATCGGGGTCGGCGTGAAGGAGGCCGAAAACTGCTGCATCATCCCGTCGATCATCTGCGGCGGCACCTCGGTATCGCCGCGGGCCGTCACATCTTCGACCTTGCCGCTTTCGAGATTCACCTGTGCCGCAAACCCCGCCTTCATGGCTTCGCGAATTCGGTCCGGAATGGGCTCGGCTGTCGAGAAAGAGTCTCCGCCCACTTTCGCCTTGAGCCAGAGCGGAAAGAGCCCGAGCGTGACCTCGTCGCCATCGCGCGCTTCGGCCCGGATGCGCGTCAGAAACCAGACCTGCTGGGCGTCGTCATAGCTCGCCTTGCCATCGCGATCCCCGAGGGTTGTCGAAAGCGCCACCTGGTAGGTGCGCTCGCTTCCTGCGGACGGGTCAAAGGTCAGGATTTCCGCATCCGCGGTGCCATATGCCAAGGCGAGCGCCAGGCCAAAGCCGAATATTCTGTAGGTCATGCATCCTCCGTTCGGCGCGGAAGCTAGCACCGGGGGCGGGAGGCGAAAGCCGGTCACCGAAAGGCACAGAAAACCGGCATGATACCGCCTAATGCCATGGCATGGAACAATAATTCCATTTTTCGAATTTCGGCGGCGGGCCTTGGCGGCGGCGCAGTTCCGCCCTTCTCCGAGTCCCGCCCCCGCGTCCTGTTGGCGCCGGTGTTCCGACTGCGCCGCCGGTTCGCGCCGTTGGACCTACGCCACGACACAAGACAGCGCGTCTGCCCCGACGCGCGTCTTTGCCGAGCACAAGACAGCGCAAAATGAGCGATGCGCAACTGCGCGTGAGCCCAGTCCGCTGCGCGCTTGCACAGAAACAGGCCGCCTCACGCGAATTGAGCGCAACCTATGCGGGAACCAGCCACGGTGCGGCCATTCGGCGACAAAGATTGTTGCAAAAGCGGTGTGATCCGGGCTTAAATCTGACGTGGCGCGGGAAGGAAGCGACACCATTTCGTCCTTCCGCGATTCCCGAGCCGTGATTGATTGCTGCGTTTTATTTGGAGCTGGAGTGTTTCTCCGGAGCCGGCGTGTTCGTGTCAGTTTGTTGTCTGAAGTATTTTTCGAATGGATTTGATCCAATGAGTGAAATCGACCGTTTGCTGAGTTGGATTTCCCCGTCGCTGCCCCACCCGAAACGGGCCAGGTTCGCTCTCACGGTAACCCTGCGGTCTTGCGCCCTGCGATGTGGTGAGGCGTCGGCACCTGCGCGTCCGGCCAACCGCAATGCGCGCTGTGCCCGGGTTGCGCGTCATGCCTCGCGCCGCGCAGACAGGTGATCACGTGAGCCTTCGGACAGATCCGTCCCGGTCGGTGGCGATCATCGGCATGGCCTGCCGGTTTCCCGGCGCGGCCGATACGCCCGCGGCGTTCTGGGATCTTCTGACAGAGGGTCGGAGTGCGGTCGGTACGATTCCGTCAGACCGCATGGATGTGGACCGGCTCTACGGCGAAAGCGCAGGCCGCATCACCTCTCGATACGGCGGCTATCTCGACTCCATCGACCAATTCGACGCGGGCTTCTTCCATGTTTCCCCGCGCGAGGCCGCGCGTATGGATCCGCAGCAGCGGCTGATCCTGGAAACCGGGTGGGAAGCCATGGAGGATGGCGGGCTTCCGGCCGCGCAGCTTTCGGGCCGCCGGGTCGGGGTCTACGTCGGCCAGTGGCTTTCGGATTTCGAGACACGGCTTCTGGACGACCCCGAGATCACCGACTTCGAAATGACGGTCGGCAGCGGGCGCTACACCACGGCGGGTCGGCTGTCGCATCTGCTGAACCTGCAGGGGCCGAGCCTGACGCTCGACACGGCCTGCGCCTCGTCCCTGACGGCGGTTCACCTGGCGGTGCAGTCGCTGCGCTCGGGCGAATGTGACATGGCCTTTGCGGGCGGTGTGAACGTCATCCTCAACCCGCATATCACCGTGGCCTATTCCGGGGCGGGGATGATGGCGCCGGACGGGCGGTGCAAGTTCTGCGACGCGGGCGCCGACGGCTATGTCCGAAGCGAGGGGGCGGGCATGCTCCTGCTGAAGCGTCTTGACCGGGCGCTTGAGGATGGCGATCGCATTCATGCGGTCATCCGCGGCAGCGCCATCAACAACGACGGCGATACCAGCGGTAGCTTCGGCCGCCCCAGCCGCGCGGGCCAGCAGGCGCTGATCGCGGCGGCGGTGGCCGATGCCGGCGTCGCGCCATCGGAGGTCGGCTACGTCGAGGCACATGGCACCGGGACGCGGACCGGTGACCCCGAGGAGCTGGCGGCGCTTGCCGGGGTGCTGGGTCCCGGACGGGCGGCGCCGCTGCGGGTGGGGTCGGTCAAGACCAACATCGGCCATACCGAGGGTGCGGCCGGCATCGCGGGGCTGATCAAGGCCGTGATGGCCGCCAAGACGGGCACGATCCCGGCGAGCCTGAACTACGAGACGCCGACTCCGGCCTTTGACTGGACGTCGCAGCCCGTCGAGGTTGCGGCCTCCCGGGTTGACTGGACGGATCAACGGCGCATCGCGGGCGTCAGTGGCTTTGGCATTGCCGGCTCAAACGCGCATATCGTGGTCCAGAACGCACCCATGCCTGCGAAGCAGCCGGCATCCGAGGGACACTTGCGCGTGCCGGTGCTGCCGATTTCCGCCGACAGCGACGCGGCCCTGCGCGCCCTGGCGCTGCGCCACGCGGAGCGGATCGAGACGCTCGCGGATACATCCCTGGCCGACTACTGCGCGGCGGCTGCGTGCCGGCGCAGCGCACTCGGCTTCCGGGCGGCCTTTGCCGGGTCGGACAAGGCGCGCCTTGTCGCCGCGCTAAGGAGCTTTGGCGAAGGCGGCGCGGCTGCGATCACGGGGCGGGCCCCGACGCAGGGCGCGCCCCGCGTCATCATGGTGGCGCCAGGACAGGGCGGACAGTGGACCGGCATGGCGCGTCGCCTGCTGGAGCGCGAAAGCGTGTTCCGCGACGCCATCGCGGAATGCGAAGAGGCGCTCGCGGATCTCGTCGACTGGTCGCTGACGGAGCAGATCACCCTCGACAAGGGCGCGCCCGGCTGGCGGCTCGACCGGATCGACGTGATACAACCGACGCTTGCCGCGCTGGCAATCGGCTACGCCCGGCTCTGGTCAGCGCTTGGCCTGCAGCCCGCGGGGGTCATTGGCCACAGCATGGGCGAGGTCGCGGCAGCGGCGGTGTCGGGCCGGTTGAGCGTGGCGGATGCCATGCGTGTCGTGGTGAACCGCAGCGCCCTGATGGCACGGACGAGCGGCCAGGGGGGCATGGCGCTGGTCGAGCTGGTGGGCGACGCGCTGGAGCAGCGTCTTGCACCGCACGCCGGGGCGCTTTGCGTCGGGGCCTACAACAGCCCCCGCACAAGCGTGGTCTCGGGCGAAACGGGTGCGCTCGAAAAGCTGCTCTGCGATCTCGAAAAGGATGGCATCTTCCGGCGCAGGATCCGCGTGGACGTGGCCTCTCACGGACCGCAGATGGCGGCTCTGAGCGGTGCGCTGAGCGCGGCCCTGCAGGGTATCAAACCGCAGGCCCCGAAGCTGCCGATGTATTCCACGGTGACGGGGCGTCCGGCGGACGGACAGTCGCTCGATGCGGGCTACTGGGCCCGCAACCTCTGCGATCCGGTACGTTTCACCGATGCCGTGGGCGCCGCGCTCGACGAGGGGCCCGCCGCCTTCGTGGAGCTTGGCCCGAACCCCGTTTTGCTGACTTCGATCGAGCAGATCCTCGACGCGCGGGACCTGCCCGCCGTTCTTGCCGCCAGCGAGCGGCGCGACCGCCCCGCCGAGGAGGTGATCGCCGAGTCCATCGCCGGGCTCTGGGTCGCGGGGGTCGAAGTGGACTGGTCCTCCTACGCGCCCGCGCCCGCCGGCGAGGTGCCGCTGCCGCTCTATCCCTGGCAGCGCGAGCGGCATTGGCACGAGGCGGCGGAGCTGCGCCCGCGGACGGCGCGCACCGTGCCGCAACTGCCGGAAGAGACACGCGCTCTTCTGCACGAAATCCGTTGGGAAGAGGCGCCGGCCCACGGTGGCGCCGAGGTCGCGAGCGACTGGATCGTGCTCGGGCCGGATATGGACGCGTGCGAGGCGATTGCGGCAGAGCTACCCGGCGCGCGCTGTGCAAGGCTTGGCGAGGCGCCGAAGGTGCTTGCCGAGACGCGGGCCGCCGGGGTGATTGTCATCGCGCCGGAGGCCGATGCCGGGTTCCTGCCGGTGCAGGTTCTGCAGTCTCTGAAACAGGGCGCGATGTCGGGCCTGCGGCTGGTCTTCGTCACGCAGGGCGCCGTCCGGACCGGCGACGGGCAAGACACCATCGCGACGGGACAGGCCCCGCTGATCGGCGCGGCCCGTGTGGTGGCGGAAGAGCATCCGGAGTTGGCGATCAGCATGGTGGACGCGGACCCGGCCCTGCCGCTGGCCGCAAGCGCGAGGTTGATCGCGGCGCGGGCGCTGTCCTCCGATCCCGAGCCCGAGACCGCCCTGCGCGGTCAGAGCTGGTTCCGGCCACGGCTTCACGAGATGCGGGACATGCCCGCGCTGCGTACCGGCTTTTCGCTGCGGACGGACGGCGCCTACCTCGTGACCGGGGGGCTCAGCGCTCTGGGTCTGCGGGCGGCTTCGACCCTCGTGCGGGCCGGCGCGCGGCACATCGTGCTGCTGTCGCGCCATCCGCTGCCGCCGCGCGCCGAATGGCGGCAGGCGGCAGAACGGCCCGAGACCGGCGCGCGGATTTCTGGCGTACTGGCGCTCGAAGCGGCGGGGGCCACGGTCGAAACCGCCGCCGTGGACGTAGCGGACGCGAAGGCCATGTCCGCATGGATTGCCGCGCGCGACGCAGAGATGCGGCCGGCGATTGCCGGTGTCGTCCACCTCGCGACGGGCTATGACACGCGGCTGGCCTTGGACACGGAGCAAGCCGACTTCGCGCGGGCGATCGAGGCCAAGCTGACGGGCGCCGCGGTGCTGGATCGCCTGTTCCCGCAGCTCGATCTCTTCCTGCTCTACTCATCAACCATGACCTTCCTGCCCCATCAGGGGCTCGCCGGATATGCTGCGGCCAACTGCGGGCTCGACGCGCTGGCCGCAGAGCGACGCGCCCGTGGGCAACACGCGCTGAGCGTGGCCTGGGGGCCCTGGAGGGGTCTTGGCCGTGCGCGGCTGGATCACGTGGCCGACGAGTTCGAGGCCCGGGGCGAGCTGTCGCTCGAGGCCGCGGAGGGCGATGCGCTGCTGGGGCACCTGCTGTCGCGCGATTTCGGCGCGACTGTGGCCTGCGTCCGGATGGACTGGCCGCGCTATGCCGCGGAACGCGCCGGGCGCCCCTTGCAGCTTTTCTCGGAGCTCATCCCGCAGGAGGGCCGCACCGCATCCGCCGGCCCCGCCTTTGCCGATCTGTCCGGGCCCGAGCGGCGCGCGGCCGCAGAGCGTTTCGTGCCCGAGGCCATCGCCCGTGTGCTGTCGCTCGGCACCGCCCTGCCCGATCTCGACCGGCCGCTGGGACATCTCGGGCTCAACTCGCTCATGGCGCTCGAGCTGCGCAATGCGCTGGAAAAATCCGTCGGGCGGCCGCTTTCGGCGACGCTTGCCTGGAGTTACCCGACCGCCCGCGCCCTGATCGGGCACCTTGCCGATGACGCGCCCGAGGCCACCGCCCCGGTCCGTCCTGCCGCCAAGAGCGATCAGAAGGATGACTTGTCGCGCGGGCTCGCCGAGGTGGCCGAGATGTCCGACGAAGAGGCGCTCGAGGCGCTGATGGGGGGCGCGCTGTGACCGGGCACCAGGACACAACGGGCGGCGTTTCGGCGATCAAGCTCGCGCTGATGGCCCGCAAGGCGCGCGAACAGGCGGGCAGCACGCTGGCCGCCGACCCGATCGCCATCGTCGGAATGGGATGCCGCGCGCCCGGCGGCGCAACAACGCCCGAAAGTTTCTGGTCCTACCTGCTGGACGAACGCGAGGCGGTCTCGCCCGTGCCCGCCGACCGCTGGGATGCCGCGCGCTGGCATGGCGAAGGCCCGGACGCCACCGGCAAGAGCGTGGCTGCGGGGGCCTCCTTCCTCGACCGGATCGACGGGTTCGACGCCGACTACTTCGGCATCCCCGCACGCGAGGCCGAGCAGATGGACCCGCAGCAGCGGCTGTTCCTCGAAGTCGCGACCGAGGCAGTCGAGGATGCCGGCCTGCGGTTCGAGGACCTGCGGCAGACGCGCACGGGGGTCTTCGCGGCGAGCTATCACAACGACTACGCCCAGATGCTCTACCGCGACCCCGAGGCGATGGACCTGCGCACCCTGACCGGCACGCTGCACAGCGTTCTGGCCAACCGGCTGTCCTACCTCTTCGACCTGCGGGGCCCGAGCATCTCGGTCGACACGGCCTGTTCCGCTTCGCTGGTGTCGGTACACATGGCCTGCCAGAGCCTGCGCACCGGCGAGAGCGACATAGCCCTGGCCGGCGGGGCCTCGGTCATGATCGCGCCCGAGCTCATGGTGGCCATGTCGCGGCTCGGGTTCCTGGCCCCGGACGGGCGGTGCAAGACCTTCGACGCGGGCGCGGACGGGTTCGGGCGCGGCGAAGGCGCCGGGGTGATCGTGCTGAAACGGCTCTCGGACGCGGTCGCCGACCGCGACCGGATCTGGGCCGTGGTCCGCGGCTCGGCAGTCAACCAGGACGGCGAGTCGACGCTGCTGGCCGCGCCCAACGGACAGGCGCAGGCCGCGCTGATCCGCGAGGCCGTCGCCGCCGCTCAGATCAGCGTCGACGACCTTGCCTATATCGAGACGCATGGGACGGGCACCGCGCTTGGCGATCCGATCGAGGTCGATGCGATTGCCGCAAGCGTGGGTCGCAGCGCGCCGGGGCGGCCGGACTGCCTGCTGGGCGCGGTCAAGGCCAATATCGGCCATCTCGAGGCTGCGGCGGGGATCATGGGGATCATCAAGGCGGCGCTCGTGCTCGACCGGCGCGAGGTTCCCGCGCAGCCCAACTTCACGAAGCTCAACCCGCATATCTCGCTCTCGGGCACACGTCTGAAGATCGCCGACCGCAGGCAGCCACTGCCGCAGACCCAAGGTGCGCCTGCCGCCGGGGTGAGCTCTTTCGGCGTCGGCGGCACCAACGCGCATGTCGTGCTCGAGGCTGCGCCCAAGGTGGGTGGCGTGGCGGCTGAGGTGCCCGAGGGCGCGGTCTGGACGCTGCCGATCTCGGCGCGTTCGCCTGAGGCTCTGACCGAGCTCGCCCAGCGCTGGCAGGAGGCGCTCGCCGCCCCTGCCCCGCCGCTCGCCGATCTCTGCTTCACCGCCGCCACGCGGCGCAGCCACCATTCCCACCGGCTGGCCGTGACGGGCGTGAGCCGCGAGGATCTGGCCACGCGTCTGGCGCGTCGCATTTCCGAAGGGGCACCGAATGCGGCGGCCCGGAAGCTCTGCCTCGTATTTTGCGGTCAGGGACCGCAGCACGCCGGGATGGCGCTGGACCTCGCCGCCTCGGACGCGGGCTTTGCGCGGCATCTCGACCTTTGCGATGCCGCGATCCGCGCCATCACCGGCTGGTCGCTGCTTGAAGAGCTGGCGCGCCCCGAGGCCGAAAGCCGGCTCGGGGAAACCGCGATTGCGCAGCCTGCGCTGGTCGCGCTGCAGACCGGCCTTGCCGACCTCCTGCAGCGTCGCGGATTTGCGCCCGACAGCGTGATCGGCCACAGCATTGGCGAGGTGGCCGCGCTTCAGGCTGCCGGGATGCTGTCGCTGGACGAGGCACTGCGGATCGCCTGCCATCGCGGGCGGATCATGCAGGAGGCCGAGGGCACCGGCGGCATGGCCTCGGTCCCGCTCGCACAGGACGCGGCTGAGGCGCTGATTGCCGGGCATGCGCCCGGACTGAGCATCGGCGCGGTCAACGCCCCGGGCGAAACCGTGCTCTCCGGCCCGACCGACGCGCTGGAGGCGGCGCTGGCCGAGCTTGACGCGCGCGGCATCGCCTCTCGGCGCCTGCCGGTGCGCTACGCCTTTCACAGCGGGCAGATGGAAGGCTTCGACGCGCGGCTTGTCGAGGCGCTCGGCGCGATCGACTGCACCGCCCCGCGCGGCGTGCGGGTGCTGTCGACGGTCACCGGGTCGGAGATCGACAAAGCCGACGCCCGTCACTTCGCGCGCGGCATTCGCGGCACGGTCCGTTTTGCCGAGGCGCTTGGCAAGTTGGCGCGGGAAGGCGACATGGCCTTTGTCGAGATCGGCCCCCACCCGGTGCTCGGCGCCTCGGTCGCGGCCTGCCTGGAGGATGCCGGGATCGGCTCCGCCCCGATCCTGCCGAGCCTGCGCCGAGTCCAACCCTCCGCCGCGACGCTCGCCGAGACCACGGCGCGGCTTTACGAGTGCGGGCACGAACCCGACTGGGCTGCGGTGCTTCCCGCGTCGGGCAAGGTCACCTCCCTGCCCCGCTATCCCTGGCAGGAAAAGCGCCACTGGCGGCAGGTGCGCGAGCCTGCAACTGGTCCCGAGGGACATGACACCGGTCATCCGCTGCTGGGGTCGCGGCTTGCCATCGCGGCCGAGGATATTGTGGTGTTCGAAGGGGGGCCGTCGGAGGGTGCGGAGTGGCTGAACGATCACCGGATCTTCGGCCAGGCCATCTTGCCGGGCACCTGCGCCATGGAGCTTCTGGCCAGTGCCGCGAGACACGTTGCCGGGCCCGAGAGCAGCCTTTGCGAGTTCGCCATGCTCGCGCCCCTGCCCCTGCCCGAGGCCGGTGCGGCAGCGCTGCGCTGGCAGGTCATCGCACGGTCGGACGGCGGGGACTGGCGGCTGAAACTCGTGCTGCCCGGGACTGAGGGCAACCCGGCGCGGACCATTGCCGAGGGCCGGGTTGCCGCTGGAGGCACTTCCGCGTCCGATGGAACGACGGAGACACATGAGCTGGATGCGGCAGAGGCCGTGACGCCCGCTCAGGTCGACGCGCGTTTCGCGGCAGCGGGGGCAGAGTTCGGACCGGCCTTCCGCCTGTTGTCGGAGGTCCGCGCCCGCGACGGCGTCGCGACTGGGCGCATCCGGGTTCCGGAGGCGGAGGGCTACCTGCTGCACCCGGCTGCGGTGGACGCCGGGGTCCAACTGGCTGTCCTTGCCGCGACGGGTGACGAGACCTGGCTGCCGGTCGGAGCCGGACGCGTCACCCTTTCCGGCACGCCGCCCGAGGGGGAGCTTTGCGCGAGGGCCACGCTCTCCGGTCGGGCGCGCGACGGAAGCCTGACGGCAGACGTGATCTTCCGTGACGCGTCTGGAGGGCTTCTGGCCGAACTGGCGGGCCTGCGCTTTGCGAAGGCCGACCGCGCGTCTCTCGAGAAGGGCGCTTCCGAGGCGCCGCAGGTTTACCGGACCGTCTGGCACGATCTCCCTTTGGCGCCCGTCCCCATGGCCGCTGGCGGTGCGCTGCTCCTGGTCGGCCCGCAGGCGCCCTCCGGCGCGCTGGCGCAGCACTTCGAACGGCTCGGGGCCGAGGCGCGGTGTATCGCCCCTGAAGCAGCGGAAGTGGAACTGATCAGGGCGCACGACTGGCTCTACACCGCGCCGGCACCGCGACGCATCGTGGATCTGTCGTCGCTGGCAGATGAGGGCGACCCCACCCGCGCGGTCGGCGACGCGCTTGCGCGTCTGCAGGTCCTGCTGTCCCGCCCCTCGGGGCCGGTCAGCCTCGCCGTCGTGACCCGGGGGGCCTTTGCCACCGGACGCGAGGCGACACCGTCTGACATCTCGGTCACCGGAGCCGTCCTACAGAGCTTCTATTCATCGGCGGCGACCGAACACCCCGAATACGCGATCCGTGGCGTGGATCTCGATCCCTCGGAGCAGGCACCAGACCCCGCGCGCCTCGCCGCCGTGCTTCTCGACGAAAAGGCGCCAGCGCGTGTGGCGCTGCGGGGCGCCGCGCGGCTTCACCCGGTGTTGGAGAAGCTTGAACCCGAAGCGCCGCAAAGCGCCCGCGCCCTCTCGCGCACCGAGGAACAGGGCATCGACGCGTTGCGCCTGCTTCCGGCAGCCACCCGCGCCCTCGCCCCCGGAGAGGTGCGCATTGCCGTGCGCGCCGCCGGGCTGAACTTCCGCGACGTGCTCGGCACGCTGGACATGCTGGAGGGGCAACAGCCGCCGCTGGGTGTGGAACTGGCCGGTGAGGTCATCGAGACGGCGGGCGACACTGGCGGGCTGCGGGTCGGCGATCGGATCTTCGGCTATGCACCCGGCGCGCTTGCCGAAGAGGTCGTGGCGCGTGCCGACCTCCTGAGGCCAATGCCCCCGGCGCTTCCCGACGATGTCGCAGCCGGGCTGACCGTGGCCTTCGGCACCGCGCTCTACGGGCTCGACCGGCTGGCCGGGCTCAAGGCGGGCGAGAGCGTGCTGATCCATGCCGGCATGGGCGGGGTTGGACAGGCGGCGATCCAGATCGCCCTGGCCCGCGGCGCGCGGGTCTTTGCCACGGCGGGCAGCGACGAGAAGCGCGCGGCCCTGCGCGACATGGGGGTCGAACTGGCGCTGAACTCCCGGACGCTGGATTTCGAGGCCGAGGTTGCCGGGGCGACCGGCGGACGCGGCGTGGACGTGGTGCTGAACGCGCTCTCCGGTGCCTTCATTCCGGCAAGCGTCCGGTGCCTCGCGGAAGCCGGATGCTTTCTGGAACTGGGCAAGCGGGACCTTCTGAGCGACGCGGACTTCGCGGCGTTGCGGCCCGGGGCGCGCTACCACGTCTACGATCTCGGCACCCGGATCGAGGCCGATCCGGCGCTGCTTCACGACCTTCTGGACGAGATCCTTGAGGGATTTGCGGAGGGGATCTACCACCCCTTGCCGACGCGCTGCTTCAGCCTCGACCGTGCGTCGGAGGCGATGCACTGGATGGCCGCGGCCCGGCATTCCGGCAAGATCGTCCTGCGCGTGCCCCCGCGCCCCGACATGCGGCTGCGCGGCGACGCGACCTACTGGATCACCGGGGGGCTCGGCGGGATCGGGCTGGAGACCGCACGCTGGCTTGCCGGGCTCCGGGCGCGTCATCTGGTCCTGACGGGCCGCGGCGCACCGGATGAGGCCGCGCGCAAAGCGATCCGCGAGATTGAGGCCGGCGGCGCCACGGTTCGCGTGATGAGCGCCGACGCGGGCTCGGACGAGGACGTGGCGCGGGTGCTGGGCCTGATCGCGGCAGAGATGCCGCCGCTGCGCGGGATCGTCCATGCCGCGGGTGCGCTGCGCGACGGTCCGGTAGCCACCCGCACGTCCGAGGACCTTGCCGAGGTCTTTGGCGGTAAGCTGCAGGGCGCCATGCTGCTGGACCGGAAGACGCGGCACTTGCCGCTGGATTTCTTCGTCCTCTATTCCGCCGCCGCAACCACGCTCGGCGCGCCCGGCCAGTCGCTCTATGCCGCCGCGAACGCGGGACTTGTTGCGCTGGCCGAAGCCCGGCGGCGCGAGGGACTGCCGGCCTTGTCCGTGGCCTGGGGGCTCTGGACGGGGGCCGGCATGGCCGCGCGGCTTGCCGGGACGGGCACGGAGGCCTGGGGCCGGCGGGGACTGAAGGGCATCGGGCCGGACACTGCCTTTGCACCGGTTTCGACACTGCTGCGCGCGGCGACACCTGCAGCGATGGTCGCAGCGGTGAACTGGCGCGAGTTTGTCGCGGCCGCGCCTGCGGGCCTCGACCTTACCCCCTTCCGTGCGCTTGCGGGTTCCGCCGAGACCTCTCCCGCCCGCCCTGCGCCGATCGCCCCACGCAAGGACCTCCGCCAGCGCCTCGCCGGGCTCGACCGAGACGCAGCCATGGCGGCGCTCGACCGCGTGATCGACGAGGCCGCGAAGGACATCATCGGCCTTGGCGCCGCCGCCGAGCTCGATCCCGCGCGGCCTTTGAAAGAGGTGGGGCTGGATTCGCTGATGGCCGTCGAGCTGCGCAATGCGCTGGTGAGGCAGACCGGCCTCGACCTCTCGGCGACGCTGCTCTTCGACTACCCGACCCCGGCAAGACTGGCCGACCACCTCGCCCCGCGGCTGGGCATCGCGGCGGCTGCCGCCGCACCCGCCCCGGAGCCCGACGACATGGACGGGCTTTCGGACACCGACCTCGAAGCCCTGCTGGAGGCCGAGCTGGCCCTTTCCGGCACCGACACCGCCGTAGCCCGAAGGGACCGCAGATGACGTCAGCCTCCGACCAGATGAAGCGCGCCCTGCAGGAAATCCGCCGTCTGCGGCGGGACCTCAAGGAGGCCACACGTGACCGGGCCGAGGCGGGCGCCGTCGCGATCATCGGCGCGGGATTGCGGCTGCCTGGCGGCATCGTGAACCTGCCCGCGCTCGAAGAGGCGCTGGAAACCGGCCGCAACCTTGTCGGCCGCGTGCCGCCCGGCCGCTGGCGCCGCGAGGACCTGCCCGCGGACCTTGGCGAGGCGGCCGACCATGGCGCCTTCGTCGAGGACATCGATCAGTTCGGGCCCGAGTTCTTCGGCATTTCCGGTGCCGAGGCCGCAAGCATGGATCCGCAGCAGCGGCTTCTGCTGGAGGTGGGCTGGGAAGCGCTGGAAGATGCGGGGCACGCACCGGACAGCTTCTCGGACCGGGCGCTCGGCATCTTCGTGGGCATGGCCAACAGCGACTATGGCCGGATGCTGCTTTCCGACATTCCCGCCATCGACCCCTATTTCACATCCGGGTCGTCGTTTTCCGTGGCCGCCGGACGGCTGGCCTATTTCCTTGGTGCCACCGGGCCGGCCATCTCGGTGGACACGGCCTGTTCGTCGTCGCTGGTGGCGCTGCACCTGGCGCGGCGGTCGCTGATTGCCGGCGAATGCGAGGTGGCGCTGGCGGGCGGGGTCAACCTGATGCTCTCGCCCGAGGTGCACGTGAACTTCGCGCGGGCCGGGATGCTGGCGCCGGACGGGCGCTGCAAGACCTTCGACGCCGAGGCCGACGGCTACGTCCGGGGTGAAGGCTGCGTCCTGTTCACGCTGCGCCGTCTGGAAGATGCCTTGGCCGGTGGCGACCGCATCCTTGGCGTGATCCGGGGCAGCGCGGTGAACCAGGACGGCCGCAGCAACGGGCTGACCGCGCCCAACGGGCCCGCGCAGGAGGCCCTGATCCGCGAAGCGCTGCGCGATGCCGACGTGGATCCCGAGGACGTCGGCTACGTCGAGGCGCACGGTACAGGTACGAGCCTTGGCGATCCGATCGAGCTGAATGCCCTCGGGCGGGCCTACGGGCGCGACCGGCCGAACGCGGCGCCGCTGGTCGTGGGCTCGCTCAAGACCAACCTCGGCCACCTGGAATCCGCCGCCGGGGCCGCGGGCGTGCTCAAGGCGCTTCTGGCGCTGCGGTCGGGCCACATTCCCGCGCATCTGAACTTTGGCAGGCCAAACCCGCACATCGCATGGCCCGCCATGTCGCTGCGCGTCCCGGCAAAGCCCCTGGACTGGCCCGAGGGTGCGGAGTGCATCGCCGGGGTCAGCTCTTTCGGGTTCAGCGGCACAAATGCACATCTGATCCTCGGTGCTGCGCCGGAAATCCCAGCGGCGGCGGCCGAGACGGGCCTGCCCTGCCATCTGTTCACCCTCTCGGCAAAGAGCGACACAGCCCTGCGGACGCTTGCCGGGCGCACGGCGACTGCGGCTTCGGTTTCCAACGCGCGGATCGGCGACATCTGCCATACGGCGAACGCCGGTCGCGCAAAGATGCCTCACAGGCTGGCCGTGGCGGTGCATGACGCCGACGACCTGGCCGCGGCCCTCAAGGGCTTTGCGGCGGGCCAGAGGGGACCGGGCCTGCGCGCGGGCCTTGCCCAGACCGGCCGGAAACCCAAGGTGGCATTTCTTTTCACCGGCCAGGGCGCCCAGCATCCCGGCATGGGACGCGCGCTCTACGAGACACAGCCGGTCTACCGCGAGGCGATCGACGCCTGCGCGCGGGCACTGGGCGACGCGATTCCCGGCGGGCTGGTCGCCGCGCTGCACGAGGCCGAGGACTCCTCGCTCATCCGCGCGCCGGGGATCGCGCAGCCGGCGCTCTTCGCGCTCGAATACGCGCTGGCGCGGCTCTGGATGTCCTTCGGCCTTCGGCCCGACGCGCTTTGCGGTCACAGCCTGGGGGAAATCGTGGCGGCGACCATCGCGGGCGTGATGTCGCTCGAAGATGCGCTCGGGCTGGTGGTCGCGCGAGGCCGTCTGACGGCGCGTGTCGCCGAGGGTGGCATGATGGCCAGCGTCTTTGCCCCGCGCGAGGCGATCGAGCCGCTTCTGGCGGGTACAGACCGCGTCGGCATCGCCGCCGTGAACACGCCGCGCAACCACGTGCTGAGCGGGCCCGCGCCCGAGTTGCAGACCATCCTCGATCACCTCAGGGCCGACGGGGTCCGGGTCGAGCCGCTTCAGATCGCCTTTGCCGCGCATTGCCCGCTGGTCGATCCGATCCTGGAGGAGTTCCGCGAGGCCGCGCGCAAGATCCAGTACTCTGCTCCAAAGATCCCGGTCGTGTCGAACCTCACCGGCGGCTTCATGCCCGAGAGCCTTGCCTCGGCGCGGCACTGGGCCGAACACCTGCGCCAGCCGGTCCGCTTCTCGGACGGGATCGCGACCCTGCTCGACGCGGGCATCTCCCATTTCGTCGAGATCGGGCCGCATCCGGTTCTGTCGGCCATGGCATCCGAGTGCGCCGAGCTTTCCGGGCGGCAGCCCCTGCCCACCGTGCTGCCGTCGTTGCGCCGTGACGGCGAACCCGGACGAGAACTGGCCGAGAGCCTCGGGCAGCTTTTCGTGGACGGGGCGCCCGTCGATCCCGATGCGCTGCAGCCCGCCGGCGGCGCGCGGAAGGTGTCGCTGCCGACTTACCCCTTCGAGCGGAGCCGCCACTGGCACCCGAGCGCCCGTCCCGGCGGGCGGCGTTCGGATCTGGCACCCGATGCCCGCTGGTCGCGGATCGCGGCAAAGCTTGCACGCGAGGCGGAGCGCGGCCCGCTCGGCTTCGACGCCGCCGCCTGTCCAAGCGGCTGGGAAGCTCTGGGCGAGCTGACCCGGGCGCGTGTGGTTTCTCTGCTTCTCGAGGCAGGCCTCTTTGGCGAGGCGGGGGCGCGGGCAACGCTGCCCCAGGTGGTGGGTGCCCTGCGCGCCCGGCCGGATTTCGAGCAGCTCGTGGAGCGTTGGCTGGAAGAGCTTGTCGGCAACGGGGATCTTGTCCGCGACGGCGCGGCATATGTCGCCCCTGTGCGCCTGGACGCCCCGGATCTTCGCGAAGCCCTCGCCCAGGCCAAGAAGGCCCTCGCCGGGAATATCCCGCTCATGGACTACGTGCGCCACTGCCTCGGGCTCGTCGGACCGGTGATCCGGGGCGAGGCAAGCGCGCTTGAGACGCTTTTCCCCGGTGGCGACT
>CAYNKL010000024.1:0-503 GCA_964397775.1 uncultured Rhodobacterales bacterium
AGTTGACGCCGCAGCTGCAAAATGCTAGCTGGTCGCGGGAAGAACTCGAAGGGGAGATGGGCGCTTTCGCAGAGGCACAGGGGACCAAATTCGGCAAGCTCGCCGCCCCCCTGCGTGCCGCTCTGGCAGGACGCGCCGTGACCCCAAGCGTTTTTGACATGATGCTGGTGCTCGGCAAGGAGGAAAGCCTCCGCCGCATCGGGCACGCAGCCACCTCTGAGACGGGGTGACGGCCTGAAGGGAGCGTTTCGACAAACGGCTCGCCAAGGCCATGTGAGACACTATCGCCCCGGGCGCGCCACGCGCCGGGGCCCTTTCGAAAGGAACGACGAAGCATGGCTGAAACTCCGACGAAAAATGCGACGCTGACGATCGACGACCAGACCTACGATCTGCCGATGTATTCGCCGACCGCCGGCCCGGACGTGGTGGATATCCGCAAGCTCTATGCGCAGGCCGGCGCGTTCACCTACGAACCTTCACCTCGACCGCCAGCTGCGACA
>CAYNKL010000024.1:513-39968 GCA_964397775.1 uncultured Rhodobacterales bacterium
CTTCATTGCTGGCGACAAGGGCGAGCTGCTGCACCGCGGCTACCCGATCGATCAGCTGGCCGCGAAATCGCACTATCTCGAGGTCTGCTACCTGCTGCTCTACGGCGAGCTGCCCTCGGCCACCGAGCTCGAGACCTTCGAGAACACCATCACCCGCCACACCATGCTGCACGAACAGATGCAGTATTTCTTCCGTGGCTTCCGCCGCGACGCGCACCCGATGGCGACCATGGTGGGCGTGGTCGGCGCGATGTCGGCCTTCTACCACGACAGCACCGACATCTCGGACCCCAAGCAGCGCGAGATCGCCTCGCACCGCCTGATCGCCAAGATGCCGACCATCGCGGCCTGGGCCTACAAGTACTCGATCGGCCAGCCCTTCGTGTACCCGCGCAACGACCTGAGCTATGCGGCGAACTTCCTGCACATGTGCTTCAGCGTGCCGGCGGAAACCTACCAGGTGAACCCGATCCTGAGCCGCGCGATGGACCGCATCTTCACCCTGCACGCCGATCACGAGCAGAACGCCTCGACCTCGACCGTGCGGCTGGCCTCGTCCTCGGGCGCCAACCCGTTCGCCTGCATCGCGGCCGGCATCGCCTGCCTCTGGGGTCCGGCCCATGGCGGCGCCAACCAGGCCTGCCTCGAGATGCTCAAGGAAATCGGCTCGCCCGACAAGATCCCCGAGTACATCGCCCGCGCCAAGGACAAGAACGATCCCTTCCGCCTCATGGGCTTCGGCCACCGGGTCTACAAGAACTTCGACCCGCGCGCGAAGGTGATGAAGCAGTCAGCCGACGAGGTGCTCGACCTGCTGGGTGTCGAGGACAACCCGGTGCTCGCCACCGCGAAGGAGCTGGAGAAGCAGGCGCTGGCCGACGACTACTTCGTCGATCGCAAGCTCTTCCCGAACGTGGACTTCTACTCGGGCGTCATCCTCGAGGCGATGGGCTTCCCGCTGTCCATGTTCACGCCGATCTTCGCCGTGGGCCGCACCGTCGGCTGGGTCAGCCAGTGGAAGGAAATGCTGAACGACCCGCAGAACAAGATCGGTCGTCCGCGCCAGCTCTACCTCGGCGAAACGGCGCGCGACTACGTGGACATCGAGAACCGCTGATCCAGCGGCACTCCGCGATCAGAGGGCCCTGCCGCAGCCGCGGCGGGGCCCTTTCCTTGTCGGAAGACGCCTCTTTCAGCCCAGCGCTCCCAGCACGGGCCCTGCGGCGTCGGTGACAAGACCGTAGCGCTGCCGCGTCTCCTCTGCCGGGGTGGCTTCACCGAACATGTAACCCTGCAGCTCGTCGCAGCCCTCCCGGATCAGGAAGGCGCGCTGCGTCTCTGTCTCCACGCCTTCGGCCACGACGCTCATCCCGTTCGAGGCCGCAAGCGCGAGGATCGCCCGCACGATGAACGAAGAATTCTCGTCGTCGGTAACATGCCGAATGAAACTGGCGTCGATCTTGAGCCGGTCGAAGCTGCACTCCAGGAACATCGAGAGCGAGGAATACCCCGTTCCGAAATCGTCCATCGAGATCTTCACCCCCAGGGCGCGGCACTGCATCAGCGTGGCAATCGCCTTGTCCTTGTCGCGATGAAACCCGGACTCGGTCACTTCGAGTTCGAGCCGATGGGCCGGCAGTCCGGTCTCTCGCAGAAGTCCCGCAAGAAACGGGACAAACTCGTTGCGTATCAGCTGACCCGGCGCCACGTTGACCGCGATGCGGTGCGGCGCGTCCCAGCTCGCCGCCTCGCGACAGGCCTCGCGCAACACCCATTCGCCGATACGGATGATCTGGCCGCTTTCCTCGGCTATCGGTACGAACTCGGAGGGCGCGACCTCGCCCACGCGCGGACCGGTCCATCGCAACAGCGCCTCGAACCCCACGACCGCCCGGCTGACGGCATCGACCTGCGGCTGGTAACAGAGCGTGAGCTCGCCCCGCGCGACGGCGCCGTCGAGTTCCGCGCTCAGCTCGGTCTTCCGGCGCGTCTCCTGCTCCATATCGCTCGTGAAGCCCAGGCTCAGGTTCCGGCCGGATCGCTTTGCTGCGTACATGGCAAGATCCGCCCGCGAAAGAAGCTGCGCCGCGCTTGTCCCGTCTTCGGGAGAGACGCTGACACCCACCGAGGCACCGACCTTTATCTCGCCGGTCACGGGGGTTTCAAAGGCAAGCACAGCGTCACAGAGGAACTGGCCAAAGGCGAGCCCCTCCTCCCGGCTCTCGGCATGGGTCTTCAGCGCGACAAACTCGTCCCCGCCCAACCGATAGAGCGTCTCGTCCGGGCCAAGCCGGTCGCGCAGGTACTTCGACAACGAGACGAGCAGCGCGTCGCCCGCGGCATGGCCGTGCAGGTCGTTGACCTCCTTGAAACGGTCCAGGTCGATCAGTGCGACGACGAGGCATCCTTCGGCGTCCGGGTGGGCAAGCCGATTCTCAAGCTGCGCATGCATGCGCGCACGGTTGGGAAGACCGGTCAGGCGGTCCTCCAACGCAAGCTTCCGGTAGCGCCTGACAGCCTCCTGCGTGGCCTCGTGGTCGGCGAAGAAGCTTGCGGAGGAACACAGGATGATCAGGATGTTGGCCAGCGCCACCGGCACCAGCAGCGTCGCGCTCTCGAAGCTTCCCGACGGCTCGACCGCGAGCGCCCGCACTTCATCGGGGCCAAGACCGTAGGCCCGTACCATGACAAAGTGCAGGATTGGCACGAGAAGCGTGGTCACCGTCGCGAAGGGCAGCGCCGGGGCCACGTCGCGACCGGGGTTCTTTGGTGCCAGCAGGACCATGGCGCCCCCCGCGAGGGCGAACCACAGGCTGGCCTTGAGGAAGACCGCGAAATCCACATCTTCCGTCCCCGCAAAGTTGGTCAGGGCCCAGAAGTTCACCAGCGCCGGAAAGAAGGGGACAAGGAAAAGCCCCACCATGTGGTGCCATCGTACCGGCGACAGTGAGGTAAAGGTCAGGACCTCGTAGTAGATGACACAAATCGCGATCTGAACCGCGACCATCACGCCGTCCAGGGAATCCGGGAAGCGAGGAACATAGGATGCGACAAGCAGATGCGAGACGGTCCAGATGGACACCCCTGACATCGCACCGGTCAGGGTGATCATCGCAAGTCTGCGGCGCCGGGTCATCGACTTGAGCCGCTGCAGATAGAGCGCAATGAGATAAGAGCTCACGAACGACAGCAGGCTGGCCGCGAGAATCACGTAAACATCGTGTGCGGCAACGATATGAAAAAGCCCGTACAGTATTCCGCCTCCCCACGAAGGCGGCGAGTGCCGCCCGGAACAGAGGCAACGATGCCAAGAGGAACTTAAGGCACGGCGAAGCCACGGTGTCGAAAGTCCTTCCCATTTTGGGAAATCTCCCCGGGGCGATCGTCAATCTGCCACCCTTCCGCCCGACTCGTCAGGCGCCGCCGATCCGAGCCCTGCTGCCTGCCGCGACCAGCCGTCGGGGGCAGCAGCGCCCGGGTGTACAGGCCGATCGGCCTGATCTCATCCTCCGAGACCGCGGGACATTCTTAAGAACCGGTAAAAGCGTGAGATTAACCCATTGATTTCATTGAGATGAAAAGATGTCCCTGCCCGGGACACCCCTTCTGCCGGCGAGGGACGCGACAAAGTGAACGCAGCCCCCTCTGCGCTCATTGGCGCGGGACCGCCGCTCGAATATGATCGGGGCATGGTTACAGAATTCGGCCACTTCGCCCTCATCCTCGCCTTCCTCGTCGCGATCGTTCAGATGATCGTGCCCATGGCCGGAGCCCACAAGCGCTGGCCCGGCTGGATGGCCGTGGCCGAACCCGCCGCGACAACCCAGTTCCTACTGATCGGCTTCTCCTTCCTCGCCCTCACCTGGGCCTTCCTGACCTCGGATTTCTCGCTCCGGCTGGTCTACCTGAACAGCCACTCGGCCAAGCCGCTGCTCTACAAGATCAGCGGCGTCTGGGGGAACCACGAGGGCTCCATGCTCCTCTGGGTCCTGATCCTGAGCCTCTTCGGCGCAATGGCCGCCTGGTTCGGCGGCAACCTTCCGCCAGGACTGAGGGCGCGGGTTCTCTCAGTGCAGGCCGCCATCGGCGTCGCCTTCATCGCCTTCATCCTCTTCACCTCGAACCCCTTCGAGCGGATGCCGGTGCCCCCCTTCGACGGGCAGGATCTGAACCCGCTCCTGCAGGACCCCGGCCTCGCCTTCCACCCGCCCTTCCTCTACCTCGGCTACGTCGGGCTCAGCATCTGCTTCAGCTTCGCCGTCGCCGCGCTGATCGAGGGCCGCGTCGACGCCGCCTGGGCCCGTTGGGTCCGCCCCTGGACGCTGGCCGCCTGGATCTGCCTGACCATCGGCATCGCGCTGGGGTCCTGGTGGGCCTACTACGAACTCGGCTGGGGCGGCTTCTGGTTCTGGGACCCGGTCGAGAACGCGAGCTTCATGCCCTGGCTGCTGGCCGCCGCGCTGCTCCACTCCGCCATCGTGGTCGAGAAGCGCGAGTCCCTGAAAAGCTGGACCATCCTGCTCGCCATCCTCGCCTTCGGCTTCTCGCTCATCGGAACCTTCATCGTCCGCTCCGGCGTCATCACCTCGGTGCACTCCTTCGCCTCCGATCCCGAACGCGGCGTCTTCATCCTGCTCATCCTGGTGGTCTTCACAGGCGGGGCGCTCACGCTCTTCGCAGCGCGCTCGGGTGTCATGCAGGCCCGCGGCGTCTTCGGTGTCGTCAGTCGCGAGAGCGCGCTCGTCGCCAACAACATCCTGCTGGCGGTCTCGGCGTTCGTCGTCTTCGTGGGCACCCTGTGGCCGCTCGTTGCCGAGATGGCCTTTGACCGCAAGCTCAGCGTCGGCCCGCCCTTCTTCGACATGGCCTTCACGCCCTTCATGCTGATCCTTGGGCTGCTGCTTCCCTTCGGCTCCATGCTCGCATGGAAGCGTGGCAGCGCGAGCCGCGTCGCACGCCAGCTCGGCCCGGCGTTCTTCCTCGCCCTCGCCCTTCTCGGGCTGACATGGGTGCTCCAGACCGGCCGCAGCCTGCTTGGCCCCATGGGCGTCTTCCTAGGGGCCTGGCTCATCGGCGGAGCTGCGACAGACCTGATCTCCCGCACGGGACAGAACCGCGACTGGTCGCGCCTGCGCCGTCTGCCCCGCGCCGACTGGGGCAAGAGCATCGCGCACGCCGGGCTGGGCATCACCATGCTCGGCATCGCTGGCCTCACCGCCTGGGAGCAGGAGGACATCCGCGTTGCCCAGATCGGGGAACCCTTCGAGGTCGCGGGCTTCGAGCTCGAACTGATCGGCGTCGAAGAAATCCAGGGGCCGAACTATTACGCAACGCAGGGCGAAGTGGCGATCCGCAGCGATGGCGAAGAGATCGCGCACCTTTTCCCGCAGAAGCGAAACTACCCTGTGGCCCAGATGCCCACGACGGAGGCCGCCATCGACTACCGGTTCCTGCGCGATCTCTACGTCGTCATCGGCGACGAGCAGTCGGGCGGCGGCTGGGTGATCCGGACCTATCTCAAGCCTCTGGCGAACTGGATCTGGGGCGGCGCAATCCTCATGGCACTTGGCGGCTTCGTGTCGCTTTCAGATCGCCGTTTCCGCGTGGCCGCCGGTGCAGGCAAGCGAACGGCGGCGAAGGGGGTGCCCGCGGAATGATGGTCCTGCTGCGCCGCATGATCCTGGCCCTTTGTTTCGCCATGGCCGCCCTGCCCGCGGCCGCGGTGCAACCTGACGAGATGCTGGACGATCCGGTGCTCGAGCAACGCGCGCGCGATATCTCCGCCGGGCTCAGATGCCTTGTCTGCCAGAACGAAAGCATCGACGAATCCAACGCTTCGCTGGCCCGCGACCTGCGGCTGCTGGTCCGCGAAAGGCTGGTCGCCGGGGACAGCAACGAAGAGGTCGTCGACTTCATCGTCGAGCGCTACGGGGAATTTGTCCTGCTGCAACCGACGACCCGCGGCTGGAACTGGCTTCTCTGGGCCGCGGGCCCCCTCCTCTTCATCTGTGCCGCCGGCGTTGGCGCCGCCTACATCCGCAGCCGGTCGCGCGCGGAGAGCTCTGCCTCCGACGCGCTGAGCGAGGATGAACGGCGTCGGCTGGAAGAGCTGCTGCGCGAGTAGCGGACAGGAGGGGGACGCGTCTTCGCGGCAACGGCCGTTGCGCAAACACGTCCTTCCGCAGGGCTTTGTCATCGACCGGACCAAAGCCAGATGCTATAGACCAGACAGGGTCCGCAGTTCACCCAGGCTCCGCCACTTGCTAAACCTGCCTCACCAACCGATATGGATCGCCTTCGCGATACCCATGGACAAGGGCGGATCTCCTACTCCCTCAGGGAGAGCGGTATCGGTGACGGAGGACTCATATGTCTCGCGACCCCATACCCCTGTCCGTCGAGGACGTCTCCACCTTTGCAAAGACGCTGCGGGCCGGGCTCGACCAACCGCCATCGCACCTAGAGATGCTCGGGCTGATTGCCCGGTCGGCGGGCTACCGCAATTACCAGCACATGCGCGCCCGCCTGGCGAGCGCACCTCCATCTGTCGTGGACGAGAAGGCCGTGCAGCGTGCAGCCCGGCATTTCGACGAGGCAGGCGACCTTGCCCGCTGGCCAACCCGCATGCGGATGCAGGAGCTCTGCCTTTGGGTGATCTGGTCGCGCCTGCCCGCGCGCGAGGTCATGACAGAGCGCAGCATCAGCGCGCGGATCCACGCGCTTTGCAGCTTTCGCGACGCCGCGCAGATCCGCCGCGGTCTGGTCGAACACGCGCTTTTCACGCGTGCCTCGGACGGGTCGGAATACCTGCGCGTGGAACGCGCGCCCACACCTGACGCGCGCGCCCTGATCGCCAGGCTGTCCCGCCGCCCGTGACGCCGCGTTTGGCTTTGCCTTCCCCGGACGGCCCGTGTTTCATGATGCGGACCGTCAGGGGGAGGGCCAGGACATGGATTACGATACGCTCGGCTACGAGGTGAAGAACGATGTCGCGGTGGTGCGCATGAACCGCCCCGACGTGATGAACGCACTCAACACGCAGATGCGCGCCGAACTGACCGATGCATTCAAGCGCGCGGGATCGGAGGCGCGCGTCGCGGTTCTCACGGGCAGCGGAAAATCCTTCTGTTCGGGGCAGGATCTCGGTGACAGGGCCACCCTCGCCAATCTCGATCTCGAACGCGTGCTCCGCGACGAATACGTGCCGATGTTGCGGGCGATCATCGACTGCCCCGTGCCCACCATCAGCGCGGTCAACGGGGCCGCGGCGGGCGCCGGCGCCAACCTCGCGCTGTCCGCCGATGTAGTGATTGCCGCGGAGAGCGCCTTCTTCACACAGGCCTTCACGCGCATCGGCCTCATCCCTGATGCGGCAGGGACATGGTTCCTGCCCCGGCAGGTCGGCATGGCACGCGCGATGGGCGCTGCCCTCTTTGCCGAAAGGATCGAGGCGCGCAAGGCCGAGGCCTGGGGCATGATCTGGGAAGCGGTGCCGGACGACCGTTTTGAAGATACCTGGATGGGCCGGGCCGCGCATCTCGCCCAGGGCCCGACTGCCGCCTACAGCCGCGTGAAGCAGGCGCTGCGTGCGAGCTTTGACAACACACTGGACCAGCAGCTTTCGCTCGAATCCGAGCTTCAGGGGCAATGCGGCCAGACCCGCGACTTCAAGGAAGGCGTCGTTGCCTTCCTTGAAAAGCGCGCGGCGCGCTACGAGGGGCGCTAGGCGCCCCGGCGCTCACCGCGCCGCCTGCCAGTCGGCAAGTGCCGGGTTCTCGGAACGGTCCGCGATGCGCGAGGTGTCAACCTCTTCCCCGTTGGCGAAAGCGGCAGGCGAGCGAAACGCCTCTACATCCCGGACCTGGCGGATCACCTCCGGAACCGCGGCCATCGTCGCCGCCAGATCGCGCTGCAGCTCCTGGCCCTTCGCCTGATGGCGCGCGCCAAAATAGAAGCTCACGATCGCCCCGAGCAGCCACCAAAGCGGCTCGGGCACCAGCGCAATTCCGGCCATGCGGGCCGCGAACCACGCAGGGTCCACCATGGCCGCGGTGAAAAGGCCGAGGGTCCCAAGGGCCATGGCCGGTCGCGGGATGCGGTTCAGCGCGTCCATCAGCCGGTCGAACCAGCCACGGCGCGCCACGCGGAATTCCTGCGCAAACTGCGTCAGCGCGGCCGCCTGCGCCTCGTGATCGCGTCGTGCCTGGCCTTCGGAGTTCACGCGGAAGACCTCGGCCGTCTCAGCCACCACGTTGCGACCGCCACCAAAAACCATGCCCAGCACCTTCTCGATCAGGCCCATGACGCCACCCGCGCGCGAAACTCGGCTTCGCTCATGTGGTATCGTTCGGAAATGAATTCCTCGGCACGCCGGATCCAGCCGCCTTTTGCGCCCGATCGCGTGCGGGCGTACTTGCGGGATGCCGGTCGACGATCAGCGATCGAAAAGTAGTAGTTTCGCCGCGCGATCCCATAGGCGTCGACAATGTGGTCAGGCGCCCGCACGGCAGCGCGATGGCACGCCGCCGCCGTCTGCGGGCCAATGGCACCGTCGACCGCCACGTCCTCGCCCATGTCGTTGAGCAGGCGCTGAAGCACCTTCACGGCGTTGGAGCCGGCGTTGACGTACATATCAAAGACGGTGGCGTGCAGCAGCGGCGGCAGATCCCCGATCCTGGGACCGAAAAAATAGTGCTTCAGAAAAATGTCCGTCGCCATGTCCCGCGGGATGCGGCGGACGTCTTCGGCGTCGATCTTGCCATTGCTGTCGAGATCAAGCCCCAGCCGCCGCAGCGTGTGGATCGTGACACCGTACTTTGTCGCGCCACCGGGATCGTCGGGATCGTTCACATAGCCCCCTTCGCGGGCGACGATCTCTTCAGCCATTCGCCTGATTTCGGTCATCTGCGTCATCGGACTGCCTCTTGCACGCGTTCTCGCCGGCACTGAAACTGCGATCTATCCGTTAACCCGCATTCACCGGAGCGTACGTTGCCCCAATCAGACCTGAGCGCCGACGACATCATTGCCCTGCTGGACCTCGCCCCCCACCCTGAGGGCGGCTATTTCCGGCAGACCTGGATCGCCGAGGCCGAGGGCGATGCACGGCCTGCGGGCACCTGCATCTACTTTCTGCTGAAAGAAGCCCAGGCCAGCCACTGGCACCGCGTGGATGCAACCGAGATCTGGCACTTCCACGCCGGCGCGCCTCTCGTGCTTTCGATCTCCGAAAGCGACGCAGGCCCCCGCCGCGACCTGATACTCGGGCCTGACCTTGCCTCAGGCGAGCGTCCGCAGGGCATCGTTCCCGAAGATCATTGGCAGGCGGCCCGGACCACTGGCGACTGGACCCTTGTGAGCTGCACTGTCTCTCCGGCGTTTCAATTCGAGGGCTTCACGCTCGCCGAACGAGGGTTCGACATACCAGCCGCCAAATGAAAAAGGCGCGACCCTGTGGGACGCGCCTCTGACTGGCCTCAAGGCCTTGCTTGGATGGACTACCTCAGTCCCAGAAGCCCTCGTCGACGCCTTCCATCTCTTCGAGCTGTTCCTCGGTGCGGTTGGTGACGTAGGCATAGGTGCCATCGTCCAGAGCAACGAGGTTCACATCGTCGATCTCGAGCATGACGTGCTTGTCGCCCAGGTCGAGGAAGCCGCCGACTTCGGCCACGATGCCGTGGAAGTCGCCGTTCTCGGTCAGGACGATGTCCTCGATCTCGCCGATGCGGGTCCACTGGTCGTTGAGACCTTCGAACACATCGTCAGCTTTCCACTCTTCCGTGCCGGCTTGACCGGTGGAGTAGACAACGCCGCCAGTGATGTCGCGCGTGCGGATCAGCTTGGCGTCGGAGTTATCGGCGCCTTCGGCGACCTGCTCCATGTTGCCGTTGTCGTTTGCGGCATCGCTCATGTCGTCGGAATTGGAATGGCTTTCGGCCAGCGCGATGCCGGGAACCAGAAGAAGTGCGGCAGTGGTAAGCTTCAGATTTTTCATAGCAATTTCACTTTCCTTGTTCGTGCATTTGAACTGTAAAGGGAACACCCGCATACAGCTTCGGTTCCCAAATCGTCTTGTGACTTCCGTTACGGAGGGCTACGAAAATGGCATGGAGCTTCCCTATCTCTCCCCACTGACGGCCAAGCAGCAGGCACAGTTCGGCCTGACCGAAACCTGGCCGCTGGCGCTCGCCGACCGTGTGCGCTTTGCCGAAATCGACCGGCAGAACCACGCCAACAACGCGGCCTACATGACGTGGTTCGAAACCGCGCGGCTTCAGTATTTCCAGGATTGGGGCATGCTGAACGGGCGGCCTGACGACCCCCATTTTGTCCTGCGGCGCGCCGAGATCGATTATCTTGAGGCGCTAGGCCTGGGTGACGACTACGTCACGACCGTGGCCTGCAAGTCCTTCCGCACCAGCAGCTTCACGCTTGGATGCGAGCTCTGGGCAAACGGCAGGCTCGCGGCCCGTTTCAGCGGAGTGATCGTCCTTCTCGCCCCCGATGGGGGCAAGAAGGCAATTCCAGACACCGTCCGCCACCGGTTCGAAACCGTGGACGGCGCCAAAGCAGACTAGCCGCGGTTCTTCTGCACGTAGGCGACAAGCTGCGCGGTCGAGCCATCCTTGCCATCAGCGCTCTCGTCGCCGGCCACGATCGGGCCCAGCGCCGTGGCCAGTTCCTTGCCAAGCTCGACGCCCCACTGGTCGTAGGAGTTGATCCCGAGCACGGTGCCTTCGACAAAGACGCGATGTTCGTAGAGCGCAACGATCCTGCCCAAGGTTGCGGGATCGAGCATGGGATAGACAAGCGTCGTCGAGGGGCGGTTGCCGGGAAAGACGCGGTGACGGGCCTGGCGCTCAAGCTCGGCACCCTCGAATTGTCCGGCGACCTTGGAACGCGCCTCCTCCAGGTCGCGGCCCCGCATGAGCGCCTCCGACTGCGCGAGACAGTTCGCCACCAGCAGTTCGTGATGGTGGCCCAGATCGGCCTCATGCCCCTGGGCTGCCACCATGAACTCGCAAGGCACGACCTGCGTGCCCTGGTGGATCAGCTGGTAGAAAGCGTGTTGGCCGTTGGTGCCCGGTTCGCCCCAGACGATCGGCCCCGAGGGGACTTTCAGCGCCTCGCCGTCCATGCTCACCGACTTGCCGTTCGATTCCATCTCGAGCTGCTGCAGGTAGGCCGGCAGCCGCCCAAGTCGGTTGTCGTAGGGCAGCACGGCGCGCGTCGCGTAGCCAAGGACCTGATTGTGCCAGATCCCGACAAGGGCGAGCAGCACCGGCATGTTCCGATCCAGCGGTGCCTCGCGGAAATGCACGTCCATGGACCGCGCGCCCGACAGGAAGTCGCGGAAATTCTTCGGTCCGATCGCGATCATCAGCGACAGGCCGATCGGCCCCCAGACGGAATATCGCCCGCCGACCCAATCGGCGAAGCCCAGAACCCGCTCTTCGGGGATACCCCATTCGGCGGCCTTCTCCTTGTTCGAAGACAGGGCGACGAACCGCGCATCGGGCGTGACGCCGGCCCGGGTGAGCCAGGCATGCGCGGTCCGCGCATTGGTCATTGTCTCGATGGTGGTGAAGGTCTTGGAGGCCACGATGAACATCGTCGTCGCGGGATCGCAAAGGGCCAGCGTGTCGGCGATATCGGCGCCGTCCACGTTGGACACGAAATGGCACCTCGGACCGTTATGGTAGGGCGACAGCGCCCGCGCAGCCATCGCGGGCCCGAGGTCGGACCCGCCGATCCCGATGTTCACCACATCGGTGATCTTCGAGCCGCGGATCTCTTCGGCCAGCATCTCCATGCGGGACAGGGTCTCTCGCACCTCGGGAATGACATCGACGCCGTCCACCTCGACCGGGCCGCCATCGGGATCGCGCAGGGCGACGTGCAGCACCGCACGCCCCTCGGTCTCATTGATCTTCTCGCCCGAGAACATGGCATCGCGCCGCGCGGCAACGCCCGAGTCTTCGGCCATGGCAACGAGCGCGTTCAGCACGTCCGCGTCAATCTGCGTCTTGGAATAGTCGAAGAGCATCCCCTCGGCCGAGAGACTGAAGGTGTCCGCCCGGGAGCTGTCCTCGAAAAGATCGAGGATGTGCCGGCCCTCTATGCGCTGCGCATGCTCGTTGAGGTCATTCCACATCAGATCGTCACTCCGCCCTGCCCTGTCGTCGTTCGATATCAAGGTGTTACTCTGCCCAGTGGACTTGTGCCCCGGGAAGGACCGCATTGATCGGAGCCTCCATCGGCGCCAACCCGCGTGCGCGCTCGAGCGCCTCACGCTTCTCGTTCCCGAAGATCAGAACGTGCTTTTTCAACGCCCCGTTCAGCACCTTGGCGCTCAGTGTGATCCGCGGTTCGGCAGCACCCGGCGCACGCATTGCCAGCAAGGTCGGCGCACGTGCGGAAAGCCCCTCCTCCAAGCGGTCCGCCTCGGGGAAAAGCGAAGCCGTATGGCAGTCGGCGCCCATTCCGAGAAGCACGACCGCCAGCGGAAGCCGCTCTTCGATCGGCTCGGCGAGCTTGGCAAGCGCGTCATCCGGCTCGTCGGCATCGGTGTAGAGCGGGATGTACCCAGCCGCAGCGGCCTTATCGACAAGCAGCCGTTCCCGCAGCAACCGCGTATTGGACCGTTCGTGGTCCTCGGGCACCCATCTTTCGTCCGTCAGCATCACGTCGACCCGGCTCCAGTCCAGCTCCACGCCGCAGAGGTTGTCAAAGACGTGTCCAGGCGAGGTGCCCCCCGGAACGGCCAGCAGAACGCGCTCGTCATGCTGAAGGGCCGCACGCAGGTCTCCTGCAAGTTGGTTCGCGAGGTCCATGGCCAGCATCTCGCGGTCGGGATACTTGTGAAATTCGTGGCTCATAGGCGCATCTCCCGCCATTTGCGTCCGTCCCGGTGCATCAGCATCAGCGAGTCGTCGGGCCCGCTCGAACCGGGATCGTAGGGTTTCGGAACGTCTCCGCGGCTCTCCCATCCGGCGATGATCGGATCGGTCCACGCCCAAGCGGCCTCCACCTCGTCACCCCGCATGAAGAGTGTCTGGTTGCCGCGGATCACGTCCATGATCAGCCTTTCGTAGGCGTCCGGGATCTCCTCCGCATCGGGCCCGAGGGCCTCGGCGAAACTGATGTCGAGCGGGACGTCGATCAGGCGCATCCCGCCGGGCCCCGGCTCCTTGATCGTCATGTCAAGCTGCATCCCTTCGTTGGGCTGCAGACGGATCGCCAGGACGTTGCGATGGCGCCCGGATTCCGCGCCGAAGATCGAATGCGGCGCATCCTTGAAGACCACGGCGATCTCGGAGGCCCGCGTGCGCAGCTTCTTGCCCGTCCGAAGGTAGAACGGCGTCCCCGCCCAGCGCCAGTTCGAGACATGGCACTTCATGGCAACAAAGCTCTCGGTGGTGGAGCGCGGGTTCTCGACGTCCTCGCGATAGCCAGGCGTGCCGTCCAGCCTGTGATACTGGCCACGCACGATGTGATGCGGCATCACGGGATCAAGGGCCCGGATGACCTTGAGCTTCTCGTCACGCACGGCATCGGGTTCAAACCGCGCCGGCGGCTCCATCGCGATGAGGCACAGGAGCTGCATGAGGTGGTTCTGCACCATGTCGCGCATGGCGCCGGACTGGTCGTAGTACCCGCCGCGACCGCCAACACCGACGGTTTCGGAAACCGTGATCTGGATATGATCGACGTACTGCGCATTCCAGAGCGGCTCGAAGAGCATGTTTCCGAAGCGCACCGCCATGAGATTCTGGACGGTTTCCTTCCCGAGGTAGTGATCGATGCGATAGATCTGGGTCTCATCGAAGTGCTGCGCGAGTGTGGCGTTCAGCGCCCGGGCGCTTTCAAGATCGTGTCCGAAAGGCTTTTCGACGACCATCCGCGAATCCGGGGTCGCGAGACCATGCTCCTGCAGCTTCTCGGCCAGCGCGCCGAACAGGTTCGGCCCGACCGAGAAGTAGAAGGCGCGGACGTGGCTGCCCGTTAGGCGCGAACTCAGCTCGGCCCAGCCGCCCTCGCCCTGCGCATCCACCGCGACGTAGCCGAGCCGGGACAGGAAGCTATCAAGGATATCTTTCTCGTAGGGAACGTCACCGAACTCGCGGACCGCCTCGGCGACGAAACTGCGGAATTCATCGTCATCCATCTCGGACCGCGCCGCGCCGATGATGCGGGCTTGCTCGGGCATCTGTCCTGCACGATACCGGCGAAAGAGACCGGGCAGGATCTTGCGTCGTGCCAGGTCGCCCGACGCCCCGAAAATGATGAGATCGAACGGATCCACCGGAATGACTCGTGATACCATCGGAAAATTCCCCTTCCGGCGTTAGCGGTAACGGACTTTACCCGCTGCCATAGCCCATGCTCAGGATCGAGTCTAACACCCTTATGTCGCTTCACAATGGCGTCAGGGAAATTATGCCTTGCTGGCAACGCAGTCATGTCGCGCGTAGGTCATAGGGACCACGGCAGCGGAGGCACTCGAATGAAAGACGGCAGCATCGCCAACGCAGGCAAGTTCACCGATCCGCACGTGACGGCGGATGGCAGCACACGTGCGACGGTTGCACTCTCGGATCCGCAGACGCTGTGGTTCAACACCGGCACGCTCTGCAACATCGCCTGCACCAATTGCTACATCGAAAGCTCTCCGACCAACGACGCCCTCGTCTATATCACCGCGGCAGAGGTGCAGGACTATCTGGACCAGCTGGAACAGCGAAACTGGGGTGTCTCCGAAATCGGCTTCACCGGCGGCGAGCCCTTCATGAACCCCGAAATGATCGAAATGGCCCGTGCCTGCCTGGAGAGGGGCTACGAGGTGCTGATCCTGACGAATGCCATGGCGCCGATGATGCGCCCCAAGGTGAAAGACGGGCTGATCGGGCTTCAACGCGACTTCGGAAGCAGGCTCACGCTGCGCATTTCCGTCGACCACTGGTCGGCCGCGATGCACGACACCGAGCGCGGAAGCGGAGCCTTCGAGAAGACGCTTCGCGGCATGCGCTGGCTCCGCGACCAGGGAATTCAGATGGCCGTCGCAGGGCGAACCGTCTGGGACGAGACCGACGCCCAGTCCCGTGACGGCTACGCGGCCCTTTACGACCGGGAAGGGTTTGCCATCGACGCCGCGAACCCGGCCACAACGATGCTCTTCCCTGAGATGGACGAAGCGGCCGAAGTGCCCGAGATCACGACGGACTGCTGGGGAATCCTCAAGAAGTCCCCCGATAGCGTCATGTGCGCGTCGTCGCGCATGGTGGTGAAACGCAAGGGCGCGGCGCGTCCTGCAGTGCTGGCCTGCACGCTTCTCCCCTACGATCCGGAGTTCGAAATGGGAGAAACCCTGGAAGAGGCCGAGCGGGATGTCTCCCTCAACCACCCACATTGCGCGAAATTCTGCGTGTTGGGCGGGGCAAGCTGCTCCGGCTGAGCACCGCGCCGCCAATCCTCTTGAACCACCCACGGAGCCATGCGACGACGCTCGTCTGACGACAGGAGTGACGCGATGGCCCGCCGCAAGATCATAATCGACACCGATCCCGGTCAGGATGATGCCGTCGCGATCCTCCTCGCCCTGGCTTCGCCCGAAGAGCTCGAGGTTCTCGGCGTCACTGCGGTGGCCGGGAACGTGCCGCTCGATCTCACCTCGCGGAACGCGCGGATCGTCTGCGAGCTTGCCGGCAAGCCCGAAACGCCGGTCTTCGCCGGCTGCGACGCCCCGCTGGAACGCAAGCTGGTGACCGCCGAGCATGTTCACGGCCGCACAGGCCTCGACGGCCCGGTTCTGCCCGACCCCGAGATGCCGCTCCAGGACAAGCACGCCGTTGATTTCATCATCGAGACGCTGCGCGCCGAACCCGCCGGGAGCGTGACGCTCTGCCCCCTCGGGCCGCTCACGAACATCGCAACGGCCCTGCAGAAGGCCCCCGACATCGCCGAACGGATCGCCGAAATCGTCCTGATGGGCGGCGCCTATTTCGAGGTCGGCAACATCACCCCGACCGCCGAGTTCAATATCTACGTCGATCCGCAGGCGGCGGATATCGTCTTCCGCTGCGGCGCGCCGATCACGGTCATGCCCCTCGACGTCACCCACAAGGCCCTGGTTACCTCCGCGCGCAACGACGCGTTCCGCAACCTCGGCACGCGCGTCGGAACAGCGGTCGCGGAAATGACCGACTTCTTCGAACGCTTTGATCTCGAGAAATACGGCTCCGAAGGCGCTCCGCTTCACGATCCCTGCGTGACCGCCTACCTGATCCGTCCCGAGATCTTCAGCGGCCGCCACATCAACGTGGAAATCGAAACCACGTCAGAACTCACCATGGGCATGACCGTGGCGGACTGGTGGCGCGTCTCCGACCGCCCCGCCAACGCGACCTTCATGGGCGACCTCGACGCCGATGCCTTCTTTTCGCTGCTGACAGAACGACTGGCACGCCTATGAAATCCCTCCACCTCGCCGGTCCCGACGATATCGAAAAACTGCTCCCCATGGTCGCCGCCCTCCACGAGGAAACAGGCGTACCGAGCAACGATGACCACCGTCGCGAAGCGGTGGTTCCTCTTCTCGAAGGGGCACCACACGGTGCAATCTGGCTGATCGGCCCTCGGAGGGCACCCGTCGGCTACATCTGCATCAGCTTCGGCTGGTCGATCGAATTCGGTGGGCTCGAAGGCCGGATCATCGAGGTCTTTGTCCGGCACGCCGTACGCGGACGCGGGATGGGCACGGAAGCGGTCTACGACATCGCGAAGGCCCTGAAGCAGGGCGGCGTCAATGCCCTTCACCTCCAGGTCGCACCGGAAGATGAACGCAACCGCCGCCTCTTCGCTCGCGCGCATTTCGTAGAGCGCACCGACGAGTTGCTGATGACCCTGCCGCTCTGAGATCCCCGGGGTGGTGCCCTGCCCTGTTGGAACCTATATCCCGCGCATGGCCATGCAGATCCCTTTCGATAACAGTTACGCCCGCCTGCCAGACGGTTTCTTCAGCCGCCTGGCACCGACCCCCGTCCGCCACCCGAAGCTGATCGCGTGGAACGCGGCGCTGGGCGACGACCTCGGGATCACGGCAGGCGATCACGCCGAACTCGCCAGCGTCTTCGCCGGAAACACCCTTCCGGACGGTGCCGAACCGCTGGCCCAGCTCTATGCAGGGCACCAGTTCGGCAACTTCAATCCCCAGCTCGGCGACGGCCGCGCGCTTCTTCTTGGCGAAGTGGTGGGACGCGACGGCAAGCGCCGTGACATCCAGCTCAAGGGCTCGGGCCGCACGCCCTTCTCGCGCATGGGCGACGGCCGGGCCTGGCTCGGGCCTGTGCTGCGCGAATACGTCCTGAGCGAGGCGATGCACGCCATGGGCGTGCCGACGACACGCGCCCTCGCCGCCGTCCGCACGGGCGAAGATGTCCTGCGCGAAGGGCCCCTTCCCGGCGCCGTCCTGACCCGCGTCGCCAGCAGCCACATCCGCGTCGGCACCTTCCAGGTCTTCGCCGCGCGCAACGACATGCAGGCCCTGCGCCAGCTCTACGACTACACCGTCGACAGGCACTACCCGCAGGCCACCGATCCCGGCGACCTCCTGCAGGCCGTGATCGACCGGCAGGCGGCGCTCGTTGCGCATTGGATGAGCCTCGGGTTCATCCACGGCGTCATGAACACCGACAACTGCACCCTCTCGGGCGAGACCATCGACTACGGCCCCTGCGCCTTCATGGACGACTACGATCCGGACACTGTGTTCTCTTCGATCGACCGTTTCGGGCGCTACGGCTACGCGGCACAGGCCGACATCATCGTCTGGAACATGGCCCAGCTCGCGACGGCGCTTGTCCCGCTCATGCCCGACCCCGACGCGGCAGTGAAACGCTTCACCGAACAGGTGCACGGCATGGCCGACACGATCCGCGCCGAATGGACCGCACGCTTCGCAGCCAAGATTGGCATTGCAGACCCGCGCGACGGGGATGCCCAGCTCGTGGCCGAACTGCTGACGCTGATGCACACGGACCACGCCGATTTCACCAACACCTTCCGCGCGCTTCCCACGCCCGACGCCCGCGACCAGTTTGCCGACCGCGATGCCTTCGATGCCTGGGCTGCGAAATGGAAAGCCCGCATCGAGAATGAACCCGATCCCGAGGGTCTGATGCGCCGTACCAACCCCGCGATCGTCCCGCGCAACCACCGGGTCGAGCAGATGATCGAGGCGGCGGTGGGCGGTGACGACGCCCCCTTCCACAGGCTTCTCGAAGCCTGCACCAATCCCTTCACGGATCAGCCCGAGAACGACGACCTGCGCCGTCCGCCACTCCCCTCCGAACGCGTGCAGCAGACCTTCTGCGGCACGTGAGTTGCGGATCCTGGCAACAGGATCCTTTCTCCATACGCCCCGATCTGCCAGTCTTGATCCTGCGACCTTCATAGGGAGGAGGAGGAGAACAAGATGGGAATGATGGGAACACTCGCCAAGGTGGCGCTCGGCTACGCCGCGGCCCGCGGCGTCGACCGGGCATCCGGCGGCAAGGGGCTCGGATCGCTGCTTGGCGGCGGGGCGCAGGTCAAGGCCAAGACACCTGCGGCCCAGATGCAGGGCCGCGTCGGACAGGCGATGTCGGGCAAGATGCCCCAGGACGGCAACCCGATGGCTGGCATGATGCAACAGCTCCAGAATGGCCCGATGGCGGGCCTCTTCGGGGAAAACGGCCCCATGGGCCAGATGATGCGCAACATGCCAGGGGCGGCGCAGCCCTCTGCGAGCGGAGAGACCGGCAAGAAGCCCGGCATGCTCTCTTCGATGGAGGGCGGCGCCGGCATGGCCGGAGTGCTGGCCGCGGCCGGTGGCAGCGCCGCGGCGGCGCAGGGCCAAGGTATGTCCCAGCTGCTCGACGCCTTCAACACCCGCGAGAATGCGCCAGAGGCCGAGGAGGCCGCCGCGCTCATGCTGCGCGCGATGATCCAGGCGGCCAAATGCGACGGAGAGATCGACGAGCAGGAAAAGGCCCACCTGATGAAGGCCGTGGGGCCGGACGCAGAGAAACAGGACCTCGACTTCGTGCGCGAACAGCTTGCCGCCCCGGTCGACCCCGAAAAGCTCGCCGAGGACACGCCGGAGGCCCAGAAGATGCAGGTCTACTCGGCCTCGCTGATGACGATCCGTGTCGATACCGAAGCCGAGGCGAGCTATCTCGACCGGCTGGCCCGCGCCATGGGTCTCGAGGAATCCACGGTGAACACGCTGCATCTCCAGATGGGCATGCAGCCGCTCTACGCCTGAGGTGCCTTGATGCGGACGCCCGCCCGTGCCAGACGGGCGGGCGTTTTCTTCCAAGGTGCCCCACATGACCCGATCTCCGCTTTTCGGTCTCGGCCTCGCGGCCATGGGTGCGCTCGTGCTCACGCCCGACGCGCTGTTCATGCGGCTTTCCGGCATGGCGGGGCTGCAGATGCTGGGGTGGCGGGGGATTTGCCTCGGCACGATCTTCCTGACCATCTGGGCCGCGACCAGCCAAAGCCGTCGTGGCGACCTGACCCGCCTCGCCTCCCCGGCGGGCGCGGTGCTGGTCGCGGCGCAGTTTTCGAACGCCCTCTTCTTTCCCGTGGGGATCGCCGCGGCGCCGGTGGCGGTCATGCTGCTGGCGGTGGCGACGGCCCCGGTGTGGTCCGCTTTGCTCTCGCGGCTCGTGCTGGGCGAGACGACGGCGCGCAGTACCTGGGTGACCATCCTGGCGGTGCTTGCGGGGATCGGCTGGGCGGTGTCGGGCGAAGGGGACCTCGGGCTGAACCTCGCCGCGCTGACCGGCGCGGCCTGCGGGCTGGCCGTGGCCCTGTCGCTGGCGACGAACTTCGTCACCCTCAGACGGGCGCCCGAAATCCCGATCCTGCTTGCCATCGGGCTTGGGGCGCTGCTCTCGGGGACAACCGGATGGCTGGTGACGGGCCCCGCCGCCATGACCGAGGGCACCGTCTGGGCGATCCTCGTCACGGGCCTCGTGATCCTGCCGGTCTCCTTCTTCTCGCTCTCGCTCGCCTCGCGCCACACCGCGGCGGCGAACGTGAGCCTCTTCCTGCTGCTCGAAACGGTGCTGGGGCCGCTTTGGGTCTGGCTTGGCACGGGCGAGGCGCCGACGCAGCGGATGCTGACCGGCGGTGCGGTGGTGGTGGCGAGCCTCGCGGCCTACCTCGCCCACCAGCGGGCCTTGGCGCGGCGTGGCCGATTTGGCAGAAAGGTCCCAGCCGACAGGATGCGCTCATGAAGGACACGATCACGGAACGCTGCGAGGCCGCGGGGCTGCGCATGACGGGACAGCGCCGGGTGATCGCGGCGGTGCTGGAAGAGGCCGAGGACCACCCCGACGTCGAGGAGCTCTATGCCCGCGCCTCGGGGCGGGACCCGCGGATCTCGCTCGCGACGGTCTATCGGACGGTCAAGCTCTTCGAGGAATCGGGCATCCTGGACAAGGTGGATTTCGGCGACGGACGCGCGCGCTACGAGGACGCCGAGCGGGCCCACCACGACCATCTGATCGACCTCAAGACCGGCGAGGTGATCGAGTTCGTCGACCCCGAGATCGAGGCCCTTCAGGAGAAGATCGCCGAGCGGCTGGGCTACCGGCTGGTGGGCCACCGGATGGAGCTCTACGGGGTCCGCACCAAGAAGGACTGAGCCGGGGACCGACGGGTGACAAAGAGGTGTCCCGGCCCGGGACATTTTTTGAGACAATGATTTCAGTGCCTTACCTTATGGCGTTAACCGAACTTTAGGAATGTCCCGCGGCGGGACATCACGGCAACCGGCCCATCTGGCCCACCGCGCGCCCACTCATCCCTTTCGGACAGGTCAGAGAAGGCGAGCTCAGCGTGGCCTGTCCACCGGGCCCCGAGCGGCCGCAAGCCGCCCGCGTTCAGAACAGGGCGTCGCGCTCTTCGTCGAGCACTGCTTCGCCCGTCTCGAAGGCGTAGGCACGCTCGGGCGTGAGATCGAACTGGTAATAACGCTCCACCACCCCGATACCGCCGACGGCCTCCTCGGGCGCGGCGGCGATCTCGGCGCGCGAAACTGGCCCCTCCAGGATGACCTGTTCATCGCCGACCCCGCGCACCAGGAAGTAATGCGCGGGATCCGCGCTTCCCCCGACTCGGAAAACCGGCGGCTGCGCTAGGGCGGGCGGCACCGTGACCTTCGCCAGCTTGCGCGCCTGCTTGTGCCACAGCATGGACCCAAGGGGCACGAACAGGGAGGTGAGGACGGGCCGCGACAGGATCGCATCGGTGTCGTCCGGCGCGCGCGCATCGATCCCGCGAAAGAAGCGGACCAACGGGCCAAGCCGCGGCTCGCCGCCGTCGTTTTCGGCATTCACCTCGTGGGTACAGAGCCCGCAGGCCTCGCCCGGACCGATCCGGAAGGCATAGAGCCCACCAACCGACGATCTTCTGGCCATGGAGAGGTCCTTTCAAACTTGCACCGGACACGGACAAGCCGCGCGCGGTCCCAACTTAATGGCAGGGCCCGATGAAAGAAATGCTGCCCCGCACCGACACGCGTGGCCACCTTCCAGGAAGTCGCCGGAGGAGGGGTTTTCGGGCCTCACCACCCCGGAAACCTTGGCGACAGAAAACGCCCCAGCACGGCCCTTCGACCCACGGCCGGTGATCCTGGCTGCCCTTGAACTCGGGCTTGCCAACTGGCTAGGTGCAGATCTTATCCCCACGCCGAGGGCGAGAGGATTCAAGCCTGCGGGCCGCTTTGGCAGGCTGCAGATGATGGCCAAAGGGTGGCCGGGTCTTCCCCGTGACATCCCTGGCGAGAAAGGCTGACAGACCAGATGCTCTCTCTTATCTTTCATCTCAAGGTTCTGTTCTGGCCTCTGCTTGCCCTGATCGAGCCGCTGAAGGGCTTGCCGAAGCGGACGTTCCTGAAGGCCTTCGGCGTCCAGCTTGGCCTGATGGTGCTCTGGGCCCTGCTTGGGGGCACCCTTGTCGGAAAGCTGCTATGGTGGGCGACTGGCGGCTGCGCCGGGAATGGCGGCAGCTTTGAAGGCGCCTGCGGCTATGCGCAGATCGGAGATACGGTCGTGGCTGGATACGCCACCGCAGTCATCATGACGTTGGTTTGCGGTATACTCCTGCGGATCGGGATCGAGCGAAAGGGCGACAGTTGAAACCGCGCCGGGGAAGAAAGCCCGGCCGACCGGAAAAGACTGTCGCCGTGTTCGCACTGCTGGGTCCGCCGCTCGGCGCTTGTCTGCTTGTCATCACGACCATTCCGCTGCCCGCAGACATCTTCGATATCCTCCTGACGTTCGGCCTCGCCGTGGCACTGGGCTATCGCGTCGCGTTTATGCCGATGCTGGTCAGCGGGAGCGTCCTCGTGTTGGTGGCGCACAGGACCGCGAACCTGTGGCTGCGAGCCGGGGCGGCAATCGGGTCGGCCATGGCCCTGACCGCTCTGTCCACGCTCCAGATGGGGCGACCCGAGGATGAGGCGGGTGTCTTTCTTCCAGCATTCTACGCAGTTTACGCGGGCGTTGCCGCGCTGCTCTGCCTCTTTCTCAGCAACAGGCGGGCCAAGACGCTGTAAAGAGGCCTGTCCGGAAGTTCCCGGATCAGGCCCATCACAGATCGAGGGAGATGTTCACCCGGCGGTTCTGTTTGCCCTTGTTCTCGATCTTGCCGATGACCAGCGTGCCGATCTCGCCGGTGCGGGCGACATGGGTGCCGCCGCAGGGTTGCAGATCGATCTGCGAGGCCCCCTGCCCGATGCGGATCAGGCGGACGGGGCCGCGGGTCCGTGGCGGGCGAACCGAAAGCGTCTTCACCAGCGCAGGATTGGCGTCGAGCGTCTCGTGGTCGATCCAGTCCTCACTCACCGGCAGGTCCCGGTCCACGAGGTCGTTGAGCGCCCGTTCGAGCGCGTCCTTGTCGGCGGGCATCTCGGGCATGTCGAAGTCGAGCCGCCCGGTGCCGGCCCCCACCTGCCCGCCCGTCACGGGCAGCGGGATCACCACCGACAGCAGGTGCAGCGCGGTGTGCATCCGCATGTGCATGTGGCGGCGTTCCCAGTCGAGCACCTGCACCACATGCGCGCCCTTGGGCGGCATGGCGGCGGGTTCGGCCGGCACGAGGATGGAGCCGCCGTCATCGGATTTCACCGCGGTGGCGATGGGCAGCACGCGGCGGTCCCATTCGAGCCGGCCGCTGTCGCCGGGCTGACCGCCGCCGGTGGGGTAAAAGAGCGGCGGATCGACGATCACGCCGCCCTCGGGCGTGTGGTCGCGCACCACGCCGCGCGCGTCGCGCTGGTAGGGGTCCTCGCGGTAGAGAAGCGTCATTCCCCGTCCCCGTCTCCGTCCCCCGGGGGCCGCTGACCGCCGGCGCTTTGGGAGACACGGCCCACCTGTTCGCTTCCCTGCGGGCGGCTCCGCACCTTGTCCTTGTCCGTATCGCTGTCGGGCTCGGATGCGGGGCGCAGCGTGTCGGGATTGCGCAGCCAGAGATCGCGCTGCGGGAAGGGAATCTCGACGCCTTCCTCGGCAAAGCGTTCTGCGATGGCGTGGTACATGTCGGTCTCGACGCCGAGGATCTCGTTGATATCGCTGAGGATGGCGCGGATCTGGAATTCCATCGCGCTGTCACCAAAGCCCGCGAAGTAGACGTAGGGCGCGGGGTTCATGATCACCAGCGGGTGGTCGCGGGCGATGTCGAGCAGGATCTTCTCGACCTTGCGGGTGTCGGTGCCGTAGGCGACGCCAACCTTGACGATGACCCGGCCCAGCACATTGCCGCGGGTGTAGTTGCGCACCTGCCCCGAGACGAGATCGGCGTTGGGCACGATCAGGTCGAAGCGGTCGAAGGTCTCGATCCGGGTGGCGCGCACGGCGATGTCCTTGACGATACCGTGCTGGCCGTTGACCTCGATCCAGTCGCCTTCGGAGATCGGACGCTCGGCGAGCAGGATGATGCCCGACACGAAGTTGGACACGATCGTCTGCAGGCCGAAACCGATCCCGACCGAGAGCGCACCGGCGACGATGGCGAGCGAGCTGAGATCGAGGCCGCCGGCGGTGACGGCGATGATCCCCGCGAGAATGATGCCGACGTAGCCGAGGCCCGAGACGATGGCGTTCTGCCCGCCGATGTCGAGCTTGGTCTTGGGCAGGACCGAGGTGCGCAGCGCGCCCTGCACCAGCCGCGTGATCACGTAGCCGATGGCGAAGACGATGATGACCAGCAGGAAGTCCGTGGGCGAGATGCGGCGCTCGCCGAGGGTGAAGCCCTCCTGGAAGCGGGCCCAGACCTCGGTCAGGTCGGCGACGCGGGCGCCCCAGATGAGCGCGAGGATCGGGATGGTCGCGAGCGCGAGAAGGAAGCCCGCGAGCACGGGGATCAGGCTGTTGGCCTCGTCGGGATCGCGGCCGGCCACGAGGAAGTAGAGCGAATGGATGAAGTGCTGGAGCACCAGCACGAGGGCGATAAGTGCCAGCGTCGAGACCGCGGGGTAGACCAGCGCCTCGCCGACCTGACTGTAGCCGATGGCGGCCATGACCGGACCGACGACGCCGATTACGAGACAGGCGCGTCCGATCATCCGCGCGAGCCGCAGACGGAAGCCGTTGGGGTCGTCCTCTTCGCCCAGGTGGGCGTCGGCGCGGTTGCGGATCTGCGCAAGCCGGAAGAGCATGATGCCGGTCAGCGCCACGAGCGGGAACTGCAGGACGGATTCCGTCTGGGGCGCGTAGCCGTCGAGGTCGATCAGCGTGTGGAGAACGTCGCGGGCGACGAAGAGCACCGAGAGGATGTTGGCGTAGGCCAGCGCCTCTTTTCGGTCGCTGTCCTCGAGCGGGAGGGTTGCGACCTCGTCGTTTTCGTTGAAGGTCTGGTCGGCGAGCCAGCGGATGCCAAGCAGCACGGTGGCCCAGACCGGGATCTGTTCCAGCAGGATTGTCGAGCGCGCGCCAATGATGCCGCTGACGATGGCGGCCTGAGATATGGCGTAGATGCCCGCAAGCGGCAGGAGGATCTGGCCCAGCGAGATCGCGAAACGGAAGACGCCGGTGCCACGACGGGTAGCCCCCCGCAGGCGCTCGACGCCGATGCGGGCCCAGCGATTGCCGCGCAGGATGAGCATCAGGCCAAGGGCGCCGTAGAGCAGGATCAGCGGTGCGTTCTGGCGTGCCTCGCGGCGCAGCGTGTCGGTTTCGGCGTTGCGGACGATTTCCTGCCAGGAGCGGTCGAGCGAGCGTGTGAGATCGGTCAGCGCCGGCGGCCAGTTGGCGGGGTAGAGCGGCGAGGGGCCGAGCTCCAGCAGTTCCTGCGTCTGGCGTTCGCGGATGACGGTGTCGATCTGCTCGACGATGCCATTCGCGCGGGCATGCGCTTCCTCGGCGCGCTGGACGGGCGCGCGCAGCTCGGCAAGCTGCGTCTCGAGCTCGGCGCGCCGCTTGCTGATCTCCGGCGGCTCCTCGCCGTTTTCCGGCGGCTGGCCCAGCGTGTCGAGCTGGCTCTGCAGCGTCTGGATCCGGTTCGCGTTCTGTCCCTGTGCGCGCAGCAGTTCGTCACGCCAGGAGGCGACGTTGGCGCGCAGCTCCTCGAGCGCCGCATCGGAGGCGCGACCTTCCTGGACGGCCTGTTCGGCACGCGCGGCGAGGTCCGCCCAGGCCTCGTAATCTACCGGATCGGACTGGGGCTGCGCCAGCGCGAGGCCGGTCCAGAGGACCAGCGCGAGCGCGGCGAAGAGCCCGCGCAGGGCCTTGGTCATTGGTCCTCGAACACTCCCGGAATGCTGGAGGGGCCGCGGTCGAGCCAGGACGGCACGGGCAGACCCTTGTTCTTGAGAAACTCGGGGTTGAAGAGCTTGGACTGGTAGCGATTGCCATAGTCGCACAGGATCGTGACGATGGTATGCCCCGGTCCGAGCTCGCGCGCGAGACGGATGGCGCCGGCCACGTTCACGCCGGTCGAGCCGCCCATCACCAGGCCTTCCTCGGAGAGCAGGTCGTAGACCACCGGCAGCGCCTCGGCGTCAGGAACGCGCCAGGCGTGGTCGGGGGTGAAGCCCTCGAGGTTCGCGGTGATGCGGCCCTGTCCGATGCCCTCGGTGATCGAGTCGCCGGGGTTCTCGTGGCCGGTGTAGAGCTTGAATAGCCCCGCACCCTCGGGATCGGCCAGGCCGATCTTGACGCCCTTCGGCTGCAGGTACTCGGCCGTGCCCGCAAGCGTGCCGCCGGAGCCCACCGCGCAGATAAAGCCGTCGACCTTGCCGTCGGTCTGTTCCCAGATCTCGGGGCCTGTGGTTTCCACGTGGGCCTGACGGTTGGCGGTGTTGTCGAACTGGTTGGCCCAGATCGCGCCATGCGGTTCGGTCTTGGCCAGCTCCTCGGCCAGACGCCCCGAGTAGCGGACGTAGTTGTTGGGATTCGAATAGGGCGCGGCCGGCACCTGCACGAGCTGCGCGCCCGCGAGCCGGATCATGTCCTTCTTTTCCTGGCTCTGCGTCTCGGGGATGACGATGACCGTCTTGAAGCCCATGGAAGCGCCGACCAGCGCGAGGCCGATGCCGGTGTTGCCGGCCGTGCCCTCGACGATGGTGCCACCGGGTTCCAGCAGGCCCTTCTTGACGGCGTCGCGGATGATGAAGAGCGCGGCCCGATCCTTCACGGACTGGCCGGGATTGAGGAATTCGGCCTTGCCCAGGATCTCGCACCCGGTCATCTCGGACGCCTTGCGCAGGCGGATGAGTGGCGTTTGTCCGATGGCGTCGGGCAGGTCCCTGACAATGCGCATGAGTGCCCCCTGAGAGATGCGTGTTGGGACGGTGTATTGCCGCAGGCGGGCGAACTCAAGCCGGTGCCGGTCACGGGCGCGCGCGTGCAGTCGTGAGCGGGCGGTCCGATGCGCCCGGCAGTGTCGGGGGCGCGTCAGGCAGGCGGGCACGCCGGGTGGCAGGCGGCAGACCGGGGCTCTGCCCCGGACCCCGGAATATTTGTGCCAAGAAGAAGCCCCGGGGGTGGCGCGGACCTCAGAGACCGGCGCGCAGGTCGTCCCGGTGGGCCTGCACCCAGAGCAGCATCATGGCGAGGGGCGCGGCGTTGATCTCGCCCGTGGCGATGAGCTCCATGGCGCGGGCAAGCGGGATGACGTGGGAGCGGATGTCCTCGTTTTCCTCGTCGAGGCCGCCGATGCCGGTGTCGAAGCGGGAGAGGTCGCAGAGGCCGAGGAAACAGTGGAAGAACTCCGACGAGTAGCCCGGCGAGGCGTAGACCTTGGTCATCGGGCGCAGATCGCCAAGGGTGATGCCGGCCTCCTCCTCGGCCTCGCGCCGGGCGCAATCGGCGGGGTTTTCGCCGGCGTCGATCAGGCCGGCGATGGGCTCCAGCACCCAGGGGGCCGCGTCGTGGCGCAGGAGCGGGCCGTAGCGCATCTGTTCGATCACCAGCACCAGGTCGTTCTTCGGGTCGTAGGGCAGCACGAGGGCGGCGTCGAAGGCCACGAACCCCTCGCGCTCGACACGGGGGCTCCAGTCGCCGTCGAAGCGGCGGTGACGCAGGTCGAGCCCCTCCATGCGGAAGAACCCGTCGTAGCGGCGCGGGCGGCCCTGCAGCTCCACGTCGGCGGTGGTCATCGTGCTGCGCAGGGTCTGGGGCGCGGTATCGCGGGCGAGCTGGTGGCTCCAGCCGCGGGCGCGCAGGAAGGGCATGACGGCGCGCAGATCGGCCGGAGCGGCCTTTCCGAAGCGGGCCATGGCATCGCCTGCGGCCGAGAGGCTGATATCGCCCCAGCGCGCGGCCCAGTCGTCGAGATCGAAGGCGGCGCCAGGCGCGAGGCCGCTGTCCGGCGGCCGGAAGACCAGGGCCGCGTGGGTGTCGGTCATGGTGGCGACAGTCATTTCCCGCGGCGTGTAGTCGAAGATCGCCTCGTAGAAGGTGATCCGGGCCACGTCGTCTTTGTCGAGGCCGCGGACCAGCAGGCCCGGGGCGCCCTCGCCCGGTGTCAGAAGCGGGAAGGATTCGCCTTCGGCCCAATGCGTGGCATGGCCCGGCAGCGTGGCCGGGGTCAGGTCGAGCGCGGCCGTGTCGCGGCCGAGGACGCAGGCGAGCAGCGGCATGTGGCGCAGCGTGCCATAGAGGAAGATATCGGTCAGGGAGGCCTCCGGGGGGCCGGCGGACGGCCCGGTGTCTTGGCGTGTCAGGCGGCGGGGCGCGAGATGGTGATCTGGGTCACGTCGCAGTTGCCGCGGTGGAAGGTGGCGGCGCAGGCCGCGAGGTAGAAGTTCCACATGCGGCGGAAGCGGTCGTCGAAGCCCAGCGCCGAGACGGCGTCCCACTTGTCGTTGAAGGTCTCGTGCCAGCGGCGCAGGGTCTGCGAGTAGCTTTCGCCGAACTCGATGGAGCGCAGGGTCTGCAGGCCCGCCTTCTCGATTTCCTGCCGCAGGACCACGGGGCTGGGCAGCATGCCGCCGGGGAAGATGTATTTCTGGATGAAGTCGACGCCGCGGCGGTAAACCTCCCAGCGGCGGTGCTGGACGGTGATGATCTGCAGCGTGGCCTGCGCGCCGGGCTTGAGGCGGTCGCGCACGGTGCGGAAGTAGGCAGGCCAGTAGCGTTCGCCCACGGCCTCGAACATCTCGATGCTGGCGATGCCGTCGTAGGTCCCCTGTTCGTCGCGGTAGTCCTGCAGCTTGAAGGTCACGCGATCCTGCAGGCCGGCCTTCGCGATGCGATCCTGCGCGTAGTTGAACTGTTCCTGCGAGATGGTGAGGCCCGTGACCTTGAGCCCGCGTTCCTTGGCGGCGTATTCGGCGAAGCCGCCCCAGCCGCAGCCGATCTCGAGCACGTGGTCGCCGGGCTTGGCGCCCATCTGGTCCACCATCGAGGCGTATTTCGCGATCTGCGCCTTTTCGAGATCCTCCTGCCCGGTCTCGAAGAGCGCCGAGGAATAGGTCATCGTCTCGTCGAGCCAGAGGCCGTAGAATTCGTTTCCGAGATCGTAGTGGTGGGCGATGTTCTTCTTCGCCTGGCGGCGCGAGTTGGACTGGAGCCAGAAGCGGGCCTTCTCGTAGGCGCGCAGCAGGCCCTGGCCGGGGAAGCCGTCGTAGATCTCGTCGTTGTCGGCGTGCACGAGATCCATGAAGGCCATGAGGTCCGGGCTCGACCACCAGCCGTCCATGTAAGCCTCGCAGAAGCCCAGGTCGCCCTCGCGGATGAGGCGGGCGAAGATGTCGGGGTTGTGGATGTGCAGCTCGGCCACGGGACCGGGGGCGCGGCCCTCGGCGCGGAAGCAGCGGTCGTCGGGTAGCACGAAGTCGAGACGGCCATGGGCCATGTCGCTGGCCATTGCGAAGACCTGGGCAAAGTAGCGGGGCAGATCCTTCTGGCCCTTCGTGTCCGTGTAGATCATCCCCAACCCACCCCTTGTTGTTTCGTTAACGGCGGGCTGACTCTATGCCGCCGCGCGGCGCAGGCAAGCTTTTGGGTTTGGGAATCCGCGCGCTCTGGTGTTTTCTGGTAACGACAGGGTGAGGTCGGCGAGAGGGAGAGCGGCATGCGCGGACGGAACTGGATGAGGACGGGCGCGCTGTGCCTGCTTGCGGGCTGCGGCAGCAGCGAGTCCATCGGAACGCTCAACCCCTTCGGCCGCGCGCCACAAAGCCCCGCGGAACAGAGCGACGCGGTGACGGTCCTGCCGGAGATCGCCGCCGACCGCGACTGGCGGATGCGCTATTCGCCGGACGTGACCTACGTGAACGTCTCGGGTACGGCGCAGCCTGTCCTGTCGGAGCCAAGCGGCACGGTGACGACGGGGACGATCGCGCCGTCCGAAGGCGGGCGGATCCAGACCTGCGCGGCGGACGCGGCCTGGTGCCGGATCGAGTACGGGCCGCGCGGCGAAGTGGGCTGGGTCGACATGCGCAACATGGGCGGCATGGCGACCTGATGCCTCAGAAATCGCGGTTCTCGTAGGCCTCGAGCGCGCGTTTGCGGCCCTCTGATGCGTCGACCACCGGGTCGGGATAGGCGTCGTCGGGGGCGATGGTCCAGCTGCGGGGGATGGCCTCGAAATAGGACAGTGCGTCCTTCGACGGGTTGGACTTGCCCTCGGCGATCCAGCGGTCGGTGTAGGCGCGGTTCTTGTCGAAGCGGTCGAGCTGCGTGACCGGGTTGAAGACCCGGAAGTAGGGCGTCGCGTCGGGACCCGAACCCGCCGACCACTGCCAGCCCATGGCGTTGCTGGCCGGGTCCCAGTCGATCAGGCAATCCTCGAACCACTTCTGGCCGATGCGCCAGTGGCACATGAGGTGCTTGGTCAGGTAGCTTGCCACGACCATGCGGGCGCGGTTGTGCATCCGGCCGGTGACATACATTTCGCGCATGCCGGCATCGACGAAGGGGATGCCGGTGCGGCCCTGTTTCCAGGCGATGACTTCCTTGCGGCGCTCGTCCTCGTTCCAGGGAAAGGCATCCCATTCGCTGCGCCAGTTTTCCTCGAGCAGCTGCGGCGTGTGCCACATGAGATGATAGGCGAAGTCGCGCCAGACGACCTCCTGCTGGAACTTCACGGCGGCCTCGCTGCCGCCCTCGGCCGCGCGGCGGGCGGCGTGCCAGCACTGCGCAGGGGTGATCTCACCCAGGCTGAGGTTTTCCGACAGGCAGGAGGTCCCGTCCTCGCCGGGCAGGTCGCGCAGTTCGGGATAATGGTCCAGCTTGGAGCCCACGAAGGCGCCGAGGCGGGACTGCGCGGCGCTTTCGCCCAGGCGCACGTAGGGGCGCACGATCTCGGCGCCGCGGTCCATGCCCTGCCCCAGCTTCCAGTCGTCGAGCGTTTCGCTGTCGGGCCAGCTTTGTGGGGCAGGAATGCGCGAGGGGGCCGGGATCGGCTCGGGCACCTCGCGGTCCTTCACGGCGCGCCAGAAGGGCGTGTAGACCTTGTAAAAACCGCCGGTCTTGGTCTCGACCGTCCAAGGCTCGAAGAGGACGTGGCCGGAAAAGCTCTCGACCTCGATGCCGTCGTCCTTGAGGGCGGATTTGACCTCGCTGTCGCGCTCCACGCTGAGCGGATCGTAGGCGCGCATCCAGTAGACGGCGCGGGCGCCGGTTTCCTCGATCAGGCGGCGCAGCTCGGGCAGCGCGGCGCCCGAGCGCAGGATGAGCCGCGAGCCCTTGTCGCTGAGCGCCTCGGCGTGGTGGCCGACGCCGAGGCCCAGCCGCCATTGCGGGGCGGTGCCCAGCGCATCCACCGCGCGGTCGCGGATGAAGACCGGGATGACCGGGCCGCCCCGCCTGGCCGCCGCGTCGAGGGCTGCGTGATCGCTGAGCCGCAGGTCGCGGCGGAACCAGACGAGTGTCGGGGCGGTGTTTGGCATCGGGCTCTCCTTGCGTGGTGAAGGCAGAGCTTAGCGCGCCGTGGCCAAGGTCAACGGTGCCCGGTCAGAGCACCGCATCGAGCGCGGCGAGGAGCTGGTCGATCTCGGCCTGTGAGGTGTAATGCGTGAAGGACAGCCGCAGCACGCCGTGGTCGGGGTCCACCCCCATCGCCTTGAGCGCGCGGACCGCGTAGAAGTGCCCGCCCCCGGCCATGATGCCGTGTTCGGACAGTTTCTGCGCCACCTCGAACCCCGGGCGATCCAGCACGACCGAAACCGTGGGCGCGCGGCTGGCCGCGTCCGACGGACCAAGCAAACGCACGCGGTTGCGGTTCGAGAGCGCATCGAGCAGCGGCTGGAGGAGGTGCACCTCCTGATCGCGCATGAGGGCGGAGGCCTCTTTCGCGTCCTTGCCGTGGTGGGCCGCAAGCGCGTCGAGGTAGTCCACCATCCCGGCACAGGCGGCGACCTGCGCGTGGTCGGGCCCGGCGGGCGTGAAGCGCTTGTAGAGCGTGTCGGCGTTGAACCAGTGGGCCTGGTTCGGCAGCGCCTCGCCCAGCGCGCGGCGGATCACCATGATGCCCTGATGCGGCCCGTAGGTCTTGTAAGCCGAGAAAAGGTAGATGTCGGGGCCGAGCGCGCCCACGTCGGGCAGCCCGTGCGGCGCGTAGCTGACCCCGTCGACACAGACAAAGGCGCCCGCGGCGTGGGCGGCAGCGGTGATCTCGGTCACCGGATTGATCTCGCCCACGACGTTGGAGCAGTGCGGGAAGCAGACCAGCCGCACGCGTTCGTCCAGCAGCTTGTCGAGATCAGCCGGGTCGAGATGCCCGGTGGCGGGGGCGATCTTCCATTCGCGGATCTCGATGCCGTCCTCGGCCAGGCGGCGCCAGGGGCCCGAGTTGGCCTCGTGATCCTGCTCGGTGACGACCACGGCCTCGCCCGCTTTCATGAATTGCCGGAAGGCCTGTGCCAGCACGTAGGTGTTGGCGGTGGTCGAGGGGCCGAAGCTGACCTCGTCGGTGTCGACCCCGAGATGACGGGCCAGCCCGGTGCGGGCCTCGTCAATCTCGGCGCCCGCCGCCTGCGAGGCGGGATAGGCGCCGTAGGGCTGCACCTTGCGGGAATGGTAGTAGCGGGTCAGGCGCTCGATCACCTGCGTGCAGGTGTAGGAGCCGCCGGCGTTTTCGAAAAAGGCCTGGCCTTGCAGGGTCGGCTCGGTGAAGGCCGGGAACTGGCCGCGGACCCAGTCGGTGTCGAATTGCATGGCGCTCTCCTGTCTGACGTGACGCGGAAGGAAGCCCATCGCGGCGGGAGCGGCAAGGGGGGCGCGACGAAAAAGCGGCGTCGGGGTCAGTCGAAGCGCAGGCGGGCGAGTGCGTAGAGCAGCAGAGCGCTGCAGGCGGCTGCGCCGAGGATGTAGGGCGCGTGCAGAGCGGCCGTGCGACCGAGCGCGGGTTCGACAAGGGTCACGAGGGCCCCCGCGCCCAGCGCGCCGAAGGGCATCGCGCCCCAGCCGAAGAAGCGATAGACCGAGTTGACGCGCCCCAGCAGCGTGTCGGGGATGAGCCGCTGGCGGTAGCTGACGGTGACCACGTTCCAGAGCATGCCCGCGGCGGCCTCGAGGAACAGCGCGAGGCCCGCAAGGATCACCGAGGCGCCGAGGCCGAGCAGCAGGTGCACGAGGATGAAGCAGGCGAGCGCCGCCAGCAGGCTTGCCCGCATTCCGAGGCGCCGCGCGACGCGGGGCGCGATCAGCCCGCCCAGCACGCCGCCCCCTGCCCCGAGCGTCAGCAGGATGCCGTAGCCCGCGGCGGAGAGGTTCAGGATTTCCTGCGCGTAGAGCACCATGATGGTCATGCCGCCCACAAAGACCGCGTTGATCACGCCCAGCATCACCGCCAACCGCAGCAGCTGCGGGTTGGCGCGCATCCAAGCCAGCCCCTCGCGCAGAGCCGCCCAGAAGCGGGAGATTTCGCCGCGGGGCCTCGGCGGCAGGGCGATCAGCCAGATGAGCGCCGCCGAGAGCGCGTAGACCGAGGCATCGACGCCGAAGGGCAGCGCCACGGTGGAGGCGATGAGCAGCCCGGCAAGCGGGGGTCCGATGAACTGTCCCGCCACCTGTTCGGCGCTCCAGATCTGGCCATTGGCGCGTTCCAGTTCGCCCGGGGCGACCAGCGCGGGCAGGATGGTCTGGGCGGCGTTGTCGCGGATAAGCTCGGCCGAGCCGAAGAGAAAGGCCATGGCGATGAGCGACAGGATCGGCACGGGGCCGATGCCTTCGGCGGGAAGATCGGGCAGCGACAGCACCATCCCGAGGATGCAAGCCATGAGGGCGAAGCGCAGGATGTCCGCCCGCACCATCAGCAGCCGCCGGTCGACGCGGTCGGTCAGCACGCCCGCGGGCAGCGCGAAAAGCAGCCATGGCAGGCGTTGCGCGGTGGCGACGGCGGCGATCAGCAGCGGGTCCTGCGTCAGCAGCGTGGCCAGCCAGGGCAGCGCCACCATGGAAATGCCGTCGGCGAGGTTCGAGACCGAGCTTGCCGAAAGCAGCAGCCGGTAGTCCCGGCTTCCGAGGAAAAATCCCGCACTCAATGTCCCTGCCCCACCCTGCAACTCGCAATCCATCGCAGCCTAGGCAGCGCATCCGGCAAAAGCCAGACTCCATGCCCGCAAACAAAAAGGGCGCCCCGCGGGGCGCCCAATCTTTGTCATGCAGGCCCGGTTACCCGCGCGGTTCAGTGCGCAGGCCCTGCAGGGTGGCCCAGCACAGGAACAGCAGCACGAAGGTGAAGATGATGCCGGTGGCATTCACCATGGCCTGAAGCGCCGTGAGGCCCCCGCCAACCAGCAGCACGATGGCGACGATGCCCTCGGTGGTGGCCCAGAAGACCCGCTGCGCGGTGGGCGCCTCGGTCTTGCCGCCTGCCGTGATCGTGTCGATCACGAGCGAGCCGGAGTCCGAGGAGGTGATGAAGAACACCAGCACCAGGATGATGCCCAGCGACGAGGTGATCGCGGTCAGCGGCATGTCCCCGAACATCGCGAACATGGCGATCGAGTCGTTGTAGTTCTCGATCACGTTCTCGTAGACACCGCTCTCGGCGCCCATGTTGATAACCTGGCTGATCGCGGTGCCACCGAAGGTGGCCATCCAGAAGACCGACACGAGCGTGGGGATGAGCATCACGCAGGTGATGAACTCGCGCACGGTGCGGCCCCGGCTGACGCGGGCGATGAACATGCCGACGAAGGGCGACCAGCTGATCCACCAGGCCCAGTAGAACGAGGTCCAGCCTTCGCGGAAGCTGTCATCCTCGCGGCCGAAGGGGTTCGACAGCGGCACGATGTCCATCACGTAGTTCGACAGGCCCGTCCAGAAGTCACTGAGGATCTGCAGCGTCGGACCGGCAACGAAGACGAACATCAGCAAGATAAAGGCAAACGCCATGTTGATGTTCGACAGCAGCTTCACGCCACCGTCGATCCCGCGCACGACCGAGATCAGCGCCACGGAGGTCACGCCGATGATGACGATGATCTGCGTGTTGAGCCCCTCGGGCAGGCCGAAGACGTAGTGGAGACCGGACGAGGCCTGCTGCGCCCCGAGGCCGAGCGAGGTGGTCAGGCCGAACAGCGTCGCAAAGACCGCGATGATGTCGATGACGTGCCCGGGCCAGCCCCAGACGCGGTCGCCCATCAGCGGGTAGAACGCCGAGCGGATCGAAAGCGGAAGCTGCTTGTTGTAGGTGAAGAGCGCGAGCGAAAGCGCCACCACGGCATAGATCGCCCAGGGGTGCAGACCCCAGTGGAAGATCGTCGCCGCAAGACCGCCAGCGCGGGCGGCTGCAACCAGCTCCTGATTGACGGACCCGTCATCGTTCAGCGGACCTTCAAGGCCGAGCGGTCCGGAGACCTGCATGTGGTAGACGGGCTCGAGCACGCCGAAGAACATCAGGCCGATGCCCATGCCGGCCGCGAAGAGCATCGCGAACCAGGACAGGTAGCCGAAGTCCGGCTTGGCGTCGGTGCCGCCCAGGCGGACCTTGCCGTAGGGGCTGAAGATCAGGAACAGGCAGAAGATGACGAAGATGTTCGCCGCCATCAGGAAGACCCCGTCAAAGGTCGTCGTGACGAAGGTGAAGAGCCAGTTGAACACCGCCGAGGCCTGATCCTGGAAGATCAGCGTGACGAGCACGAAGGCGACGGTGGTCAGCGAGGAAATGAGAAATACGGGGTTGTGAATATCGAAGGTAAGCGGGCCGATCTTCTTCTGGATATTATCCTGTCCAACCTCGTAGTCGGTATCGATGGTATTGACCTCTCCGTCTGGCGACGGAATGTCCAATCCCTCATCGGACGACGTGGTATCGGTCATGGGCTTCCTTTCCCTCTCGGTTGCGTTCCGTGCGATGCGCCGGTCGGTCGAGCCCCGCAGGGCGGCGGCGCCGGGCAGCGCAGCTGTGTTTTAGTGGCGATTTCGCGCGTCTCGAGACGCCGACCAGCATGCGGTCGGCCAGACGCGCGAAACTGCTGCGCGGAGCTTCTGAGGCATCCTGCGCAACAGCAAAGTGGCGGATAAACGCCGAAACCTCCACCCTCGTTCCGAAATAAATCAGGTGTTAACCTCCACTACGATGCGCCCGCGCACCTGGCCGTTCAGGATTTCGGAGCCGAGCCGCGGGAGGTCCTCGAGCGTCGCAGGCGTCACCATGCCTTCGAGCTGGTCGAGCGGCAGGTCCGAGGCGACCCTTTGCCAGGCCCGCTGTCGGTTCTCGAAGGGCTGCATGACACTGTCGATGCCCAGAAGGTTCACGCCGCGCAGCAGGAAGGGGATCACCTTCGCCGGGAGATCGGCGCCCCCGGCAAGACCGACCGCCGCAACGGAGCCGCCGTATTTCATCTGTCCCAGGACACGGGCCAGCATGGCCCCGCCCACTGCGTCCACGCAGCCGGCCCAGGTTTCGGCTTCGAGGGGACGCTTGGTGGTCTCGTTGATCTCGTCGCGCGGGACGATGCGGCTTGCACCGAGGCCCTTGAGGTAATCCTCCTGCTCGGGGCGACCGGTGACGGCAGCGACCTCGTAGCCGAGTTTCGACAAGAGTGCTGTGGCGACAGATCCGACGCCGCCCGCAGCCCCGGTGACAAGCACCTCGCCCTTTTCCGGCGTCAGCCCGTGATCCTCGAGCGCCATGACGGCGAGGGTCGCGGTGAAGCCCGCGGTTCCCACGGCCATGGCTTGCCGGGTGGTCAGGCCCTCCGGCAGTGGCACGAGCCAGTCGGCCTTCACGCGCGCCTTCTCGGCGTAGCCACCCCAACGCGCCTCGCCCACGCGCCAGCCGGTGAGCACCACCTTGTCGCCGGGCTTGTAGCGGTCGTCGTCGGAGCTTTCGACGGTGCCGGCGAAATCGATGCCGGGCACGTGGGGGTACTTGCGCACCAGACCGCCCCCGGGCCCGATGCAGAGCCCGTCCTTGTAGTTCACGGTGGAATACTCAACCGCGACGGTGACATCGCCCTCGGGCAGGTCGCTTTCGGCGATCTCCTGCACCGCGGCGGATGTCTTGCCGGTCTCCTCGTCCTTCTCCACGACCAGAGCCTTGATCATTCCGCGCCCCCTTCCCTTCGCTGACAGCATGGTTGGGGAAGCCTTTCACGGGACACCCTGCCAGAGCAAGGTGCCGCTACGTCTCCTGCCCCTTTGCATGACGATTGCGGGCCCGTCGGTTTGGCGCCATGCTGCCCCGGATGACCCGAGAGCCAACCTATCCCGGCGGCATGAACGCCCTTCTGGCGCAGATGGAAAACCGGCGCGACGCCTTCGGGTATGCGCCGGGCGAGGGACTGCCCGAGGCCGACGCGGCGCTCGCACCGCTTGCCGGGCGGATCGTGGGGGACCCGGCACAGGACCCCTCCGAGGCGCCCCCCTTCCGGTCCAGCTATCACCGCAAGCGGTTTGCGCTCCGGGACGAATTCGAGGGGCAGACGGAGCTTTGCTTTCTCAACGGGCTGCTGATCGCGCACCTGCGCAAGCGAAGCTGGCCCGAACAGGCGCCGGGCCTCTTCCTCAGGCTCTGGGCCACGTATGGCGGGCACCTTCTTGTCAGGCTCGACCCCCGATGGCTGGTGAGCAGCGCGACCACCTTCGGCGACCATGGCGAGACGCCGGCGCAGCGTTCGGTCGGGCTGGCGCTGTCGGCGCTTTTCGGCACCATGAAGCTCTACGAGAGCGAGCGCCTCTACAGTGGCCGCCGCGCGGACACCCCCTTTGGCCTGGACACCAAGGCCGAGGGACCACTGCCGCTGAAAATGGACGCCGCCGCGCTGCGCTCGGGCGGGCTCGACGTGGAGATGCTGGGCCGTCTCTGGCGCGAAGCGGAACGTGACCCGGTCATTGCACCGCTGGCCCATCACCTGCTCGAAATGCTGGTGGCGGACAGGCGAACGGTGCTTGCGCGGCTCGGCGCGATGCGGCAAAGCAAGGAGCGCGGCACCGCCCCTGCAGAGCCAGAGGGGCTCGGCTGAGGGCGGTACGCAACCGTCGACGTCGCCGCCCGTGGAACCCTTCGGGGCTTCCGGCGTTTCGACACATCTCATCCGATTGACGCATGTGGCTTTTTTCCGTAAAGAACGCCGCAAGGGATGAGCAGGCGATAAAAAGAAATGCCGGGCCAATACGGCCTTTTCCCCATCATGCGACGCGCGGGCCAGGTAAGTGTCCGCAAACACGGACACATATGACAAAATTCTCAGATCTTGAACTGAACCCCAAGGTTCTCCAAGCCGTCGAAGAGGCGGGCTACGAGACCCCTACCCCCATTCAGGCGGGCGCGATCCCGCCCGCGCTTGCCGGCAAGGACGTCCTTGGCATCGCCCAGACGGGCACCGGCAAGACGGCAAGCTTCACGCTGCCCATGATCACCAAGCTGGCCCGTGGACGGGCCCGGGCACGGATGCCCCGGTCGCTGGTGCTCTGTCCGACGCGGGAACTCGCCGCGCAGGTGGCCGAAAACTTCGACACCTACGCCAAGCACGTGAAGCTGACCAAGGCGCTGCTGATCGGCGGCGTGTCCTTCAAGGAACAGGACCAGCTGATCGACAAGGGCGTCGATGTGCTGATCGCCACTCCGGGCCGCCTTCTCGACCATTTCGAGCGCGGCAAGCTGCTGCTGACCGGCATCGAGATCATGGTGGTGGACGAGGCCGACCGCATGCTCGACATGGGGTTCATCCCCGACATCGAGCGGATCTTCAGCCTCACGCCCTTTACCCGTCAGACGCTGTTCTTCTCTGCCACCATGGCGGCCGAGATCGAGCGCATCACCAACACGTTCCTCTCCGCCCCCGAGCGGATCGAGGTGGCGCGGCAGGCGACCGCCTCCGAGACCATCGACCAGAAGGCCGTCTTCTTCAAACCCTCGCGGCGTGACCGCGAAGGCAGCGAGAAGCGCCGGGTCCTGCGCGAGCTGATCGAGTCCGAGGGCGAGGCCTGCACCAACGCGATCGTCTTCTGCAACCGCAAGGTCGACGTGGACATCGTGGCCAAGTCGCTCAAGAAATACGGGCTGGACGCGGCGCCGATCCACGGCGATCTCGACCAGTCGCAGCGCACGCGCACGCTCGACGGGTTCCGCGAGGGCTCCATCCGGCTGCTGATCGCCTCCGACGTGGCGGCGCGCGGTCTGGACGTCCCCTCGGTGAGCCACGTGTTCAACTTCGACGTGCCGAGCCACGCCGAGGACTACGTGCACCGCATCGGCCGGACCGGCCGCGCGGGCCGTGACGGGCGCGCCTTTACCATCGTCGTGCCGAAGGACGAAAAGAACTTCGAGGACGTGGAAAAGCTGATCCAGAAGGAAATCCCGCGGGTCGAGAGCACCGTGAAATCCGCCCCCGCTGCCCCTGCGGCTGCCGAGGACGACACCGCTGCCCCCGCCGCGATCGAGAAGCCCAAGCGCACCCGGACCCGTCGCCCCCGCAACGCCGACAAGGCTGCGGCCCCCGAAAAGGCGGCCACCGCCGAGAAGGAACCCGCGGCACAGGAACCGGCCAAGGAGGCCCCCGAGGCTGC
>CAYNKL010000025.1:0-34610 GCA_964397775.1 uncultured Rhodobacterales bacterium
CGCCACGGTCGGAGTGTAGCTCAGCCTGGTAGAGCACTGTCTTCGGGAGGCAGGGGTCGTGAGTTCGAATCTCGCCACTCCGACCAATTAAGAATTCCCGCGAAATTTCCGTAGTTTGGCCGGATTTGCCGGCCATTCTGCTTTTTGCGTGCCACCACTCACGGGGCGACGATCGCCGCACGTAAGAAGCCGCCGTGGCCCAGGTCCCGGCGGCTTCGACGTGTCCAGGTTGTGGCGGGGGTCAGGTGGTGAGGATTCGCACGGGCACACCCTTGTAGGCCGGCGTCTGGGAATTCTTCTCGTGATAGGACAGGGGAACCAGCCCGTTGAGTTCGGGATAGTAGCCCGCGAGCGTTCCCGGCGGCAGGTCGTAGGCGGTGACCTTCAGGCCCCCCGCCGTGCGTTCGATCCCGTCCTCGACGGCGCAGGCAAGCGTGACTTCCTGCCCTTCGGTGAGCCCCAGACGCTCCATTTCCTGCGGCGAGATCAGCACCACGTCGCGGTCGGACAAGCCGCGCAGGCGGTCGCTGAAGCCGTAGATCGTGGTGTTGAACTGGTCGTTGGAGCGCAGAGTGACCAGCGTCATGACATCCTCGCCCTCAGGCGGCAGGCCCAGCGCCGACAGCGTCGTGGGCGCGGTGAAATGCGCGCGGCCCGTGTCGGTCTTCCAGTTCCACTCGCGGGCGGGGTTGCCGCGGTAGAAGCCGCCCGGCTCGAACAGACGTTCGTTGAAGCCCGAGAAATCGTCCGGGAAGGTCTGCGCGATCAGCGCGCGGATGAGGTCGTAATTGGCGGTCCACTCGGGCCATTTCAGGCGTGGGTTGGTATCAAGCGTTGCCTCGGCCATGCGGGCCACGATGGCGGTTTCGGACATGACCTTCGGCCCCGGCGGCTGCGCCTGGCCGATGGAGGCGACGATGTGGGACATGGTGTCCTCCATCGACACGACCTGCGGCCCGCCCTCCTGCACGTCTTCATCCGTGCGTCCGAGGCAGGGCAGCAGGAAGGCCGTCTTGCCGGGGGCAAGGTGCGAGCGGTTGAGCTTGGTCGCGATATTCACGGTCAGATCCAGGTCGCCCCAGGCGCGTTCCATGCGCTCGCGGTCGGGTAGGGCGCGCACGAGGTTGCCGCCGAGCGAGATCATCGCCTTCACGCGGCCGTCCAGCATGGCCTCGCAGGCGTGCACGGCATTGAGGCCTTCCTGCTCGGGCGGCGTGATGTCGAAGAGCTCGGACAGCTTGTCGCCGGGCATGTGGGCGGATTTCTCGCCGATGCCCACGGTGCGCTGGCCCTGCACGTTGGAATGGCCGCGCACGGGCGAGATGCCGGTGCCCTTGCGGCCCACGTTGCCGCGCATGAGGAAGAGGTTGCACAGCATCCCGAGGTTCAGCCAGCCGTTGACGTGCTGCGTCAGGCCCATGCCGTAGATGCCGATGGCGCGCTCGGCATTCATGTAGATCCCCGCGGCTTCCTCGATCATAGCGCGCGGCAGGCCCGAGTGATGCTCGATCTCCGCCCAGTCGGCGGCGCGGACGGCGGCAACGGTTTCGTCGAAGCCATCGGTCTGGGTGTCGATGAAGTCGCGGTCGAGCACGGTGCCCGGGGCGGCATCCTCGGCTTCGAGCACGCATTTCATCATGCCCGCCAGCACGGCCACGTCACCGCCGGGGCGGACCTGGTAGTACTTCTCGGAAATCTCGGTCGAACCGCCGAGCCCCATGTCCTTGACGCTGGCGGGGTTGGCGAACTCGATCAGCCCGCGTTCGCGCAGCGGGTTGAAGGTCACGATCCGGCAGCCACGTTCCACCGCCGCCTGCAGGTTGTGCAGGAAGCGCGGGCTGTTGGAGCCGGCGTTCTGCCCGAAGAAGAAGATCGCGTCGCAGTGGTCGAAATCCTCGAGCGTGCAGGTGCCGACCGGCGTGCCGATGTAATTCAGCAGGTTCACGCTGGTCGTCTCGTGGCACATGTTCGAGGATTGCGGCAGGTTCTGGTGCCCCATGGCCCGCGCGAACAGCGCATAGAGGTAGGATGCCTCGAGCCCCGCGTGGCCGGAGGCGTAGAAGACGGCCTCCTGCGGGTCCATGGCGCGCAGCTCCTGCCCGATGGTGGCAAAGACCTCGTCCCACTCCACGGCGACATAGCGGTCGGTCTCGGGATCGTAGCGCAGCGGCTCGGTCAGCCGGCCCGTGGTCTCCAAATCGTGGTCATGCCAGGTGCGCAGCTCGGACAGGGTATGGTTCGCGAAGAACTCCGCATCGGCGCGGCGGCGGTCGAGCTCCCAGAGCGTCGCCTTGGCGCCGTTCTCGCAGAACTCGAAGGTGTTGGGCTTGGCGGGTTTGGCCCAGGCGCAGGACGAACACATCACCCCGCCCGGCTTGTTCAGGTCCTTGAGGATCTTGGCTGCCACCGCCGAGGGACGCGCCGCCGGGATGGTCCGTGTGATCCCTTCGAGAGATCCCCAGCCGCCGGTCGGACGATCGTATAGGGGCGTGTCGGGGTTCTGCTGGTCGGGTGCATAGGCGCCGTCGGGGCGGTCATCGGGCATGGGAAACCTCGGGAAACGTAGACCGGGCTCAACACCTCCGTCCCCGCGCCGGTTCCCCCGTGCGGCGGGTCTTCCAAGGCGAAACGGGGGTGAGAAAATGGCACCGATATGGAGATTTGAGGTGCCGTGCGTTTACCCCTTTCTTTTTGAATTTGTTTGCCGCTGGGTTGTTCGGGAGGGGCCGGAATGGCCGCGCCGGGAACTGTGGCGCATCGGACATGACGAGGTGCACGGCGCACCGGTCCGCAGGCTTAGCCTTTGAGATCTTTTGAGACTTCCCTAGGTTGATGCTGAGGTGAACTATTCAATCGAGGCGCGTTTGTACGACGAGCTGGTGTCCTTGGAGGGCCTTCGCCAGGAAGAGCCCGTCGGGGTCGTTGTCGCCGACGACGACGCCCTTCAGCGCGCCTATACATCGGCCGTGCTGCGCAAGCTCGGCTATGCCCCGGTCGAGGCCGCGAACGGCACCGAGGCGCTGGATCTGATCCGCGGCGGGGCCGCGCAGATCCTTGTCTGCGATCTCGACATGCCCGGCATCGACGGTCACGAGCTTGCCCGCGAGGTGCGGCGCGATCCCGGCGATACCTACATCCACATCCTGATGCTGACCGCCCAGAACCAGGGGCACGAACGCGAGCGCGCGCTCGAAGCCGGGGTCGACGACTTCATGGCCAAGCCGCTGGACACCGCCAGCCTGACCGCGCGGATGCGGTCGGCGGACCGGCTGCTCCAGCGCGAAAAGCAGCTTGCCACCCGCAACCGGGTCCTGGCTGAGGCCAAGGAGCAGATCGAGGCGGACCTGCGCGCGGCGGCCGATGCCCAGAGGCGCCTTCTGCCCGCGGCTCATGCCCACGTCGGCGGCTGCGCCTTTCATTCGGCCTTCATGCCATCGCACATCCTGTCGGGCGACATGTTCGGGTACTTCCCGCTCGGGGACGGGCTCACCGGGTTCTACGCGGTCGACGTGGCGGGCCACGGCGTGCACGCCTCGCTCATGTCGGTGGCGCTGGGGCATCTGCTGACGGCGGATTATTTCCGCGGCCACGTCTTCGATGCCGAGGGCAATCCCGATCCGGCGGAGCTGGTACGCGCGCTCAACGCGCGCTTCTACACCGAGGACGGAACCGAGTATTTCACCATGTTCGCCGGCATCGTGGACGCGACGAGCGACACCCTGCATTTCTGCCAGGCCGGCTATCCCTCGCCCTGCATCATGACCCACAGTGGCGCCTGCCGTCGCGTTGGTGACGGGGGCTTTCCGGTGGCGCTTATCTCCTCTGCCTCGTTCGAAAGCGGCGTAATCAGCCTGAGGGAGGGCGAGTTCCTCGCCCTGTCCTCGGACGGTGCCACCGAGGCCGAGGATCCGGCTGGCACGGCCTTCGGCGACGAGGGCCTGGCCAAGGTCTTCAAGGCCTCGGCGTCAGAGCCCGAAGCGATACCGGGCAAGCTGGTCGATGCCCTCACCCGCTGGCGCGCGACGCGCCCGCTCGACGACGATCTCACCGTTCTGGTCTGCGAAAGGATAGCCGCGTCATGATCAAGACACAGGAACATGCCGAACACGGCATCTGCGTGGTCGACCCCGTGGTCGAGCGGCTGACCGCAGCCAATGCCACAGGCTTTAAGGAAGAGGTCTTCAGCCTGATCGACAGCAAGCACGACCGGCTGGTCATCGACCTCACCGGCGTGAGCTTCATCGATTCCTCGGGGATCGGTGCGCTTGTCGGGCTGCTCAAGCGGGTCGGTGCCCGTGGCGAGGTGGTGCTCTGCGGCCTGTCGGGCAACGTGCAGCAGATGTTCAAGATCACCCGCATGGATCGCGTCTTCAGCAGCTACCCCGGCCGGGATGCCGCCGTGGCAGCGCTGGTGGAGCGCGTCGGATGACATTCGTTCTCGAGATGCCGCCAAGTCTTGGTGAGGTCGACCCGGTCGTCGTCTCGCTCAAGGCGCAGCTCGAGGCGGCTCTGTCGGAGGACAAGCTCTCGGCGCTCGAGATCGCGGTGACCGAGGCGCTGGCCAATGCGGTGAAGCACGGCGACACCGAAAGCGCCGGCTTGCCGATCCGGGTCGTCGCCTCCACGGGCGCGGCCGACGTGCGCGTCGAGATCATCGACGCAGGGCGGCAGGGGCCGGCCGATCTCTTCAAGGATGTCGGCGACATCGCGGAGGTGGACCCGCTGGCCGAGAACGGCCGCGGGCTGAGCCTCATCTGCCATTTCGCGGACGGCCTGCGATTTGAACCCTCCGAGGGGCGCAACCGGCTTGAGCTGACCTTCCTGAGGGAGGCGGGCGCATGACGGGCATAGAACTGGAGCACTTTATCGAACCCGAACACCTTTTCGTCTTCCTGCTGCTCGTGGGGATCCTGATTTTTCAAGCCTACCGATACCGGGGGAGCAACCGCAGGCTGGTCGCGCTTACGCGCCAGCTGAGCGACGCCGAGCGGATCGCCAGATTTGGCACTGTGCAGTGGGATTTCACCCGAGACGTGGTGACATGGTCGGATCAGTACGCCCGCATGCTCGCCCTCGAACCCGGTGGCACGATGACCGGCACCGAATTTCAGGGCATGCTGCTGCCCGAGTATGAGGAGGCCGTGGTCGAAAGTGAGCGCGTCGCGCTCGAGGCCTCGCGCAAGAGCGGCCAGCCCGAGCGGCGCGAAGTCACCTACAAGGTGCGCGCGAGAAACGGCCGCGTGCTTGAGGTCGAGGCCCTGTCGGAACTTCTGGCTGACGAGAACGGCAAGCCGATCTACCTGCTTTCGACGGTGCGGGACGTCACCACCGAGGCGCAACAGCGCCGGGATCTGCTCGAAAGCGAGGGAAAGCTCGCCGCTGCCGTGCGGGTGGCCGAACTCGGAGTTTTCCGCGAAAACTTCAAGTCGGGCGAGATCTACTGGTCCGAAGAGTTCCACAGGCAGGTTGGCCGGCCCGTCGAAGCGGGCCCCGTGACCTTCTCGCGCGTGATGGGCGAGAACGGTCAGGAACGCCTGCAACAGCGTCTCGACGAGCTGACGCGCGAGGCGACCCCCTATCACGTGCATCGCAACACCGTGGATGCCGTGCTCACAAGGATCGACGGGGTCGAGATCAATGTGAGGGTGGCCGTGGAACTGACCTTCGACAGCGGGGGCAAGCCGCATGTCATGTCGGGCGTTCTGCGCGACGTCACCGAAGAGATCGAGCGCGAGGCCAGGCTCAAGGATGCCGTGGCCGAGGCCGAGCGCGCCAACGAAGCCAAGACCGAGTTCCTCGCCGTCATGAGCCACGAGCTGCGCACGCCCATGAACGGCGTGCTGGGAATGCTCGGGGTGCTCGAGGACACGCCGCTTTCCCCCGAGCAGCGCGAGCAGCTTTCCATCGCGCGCAGCAGCGCCAACGCCCTGCTGGTGATCCTCAACGATATCCTCGACGCCTCCAAGATCGAGGCGGGCCGGCTGGAACTCGAAGAGGGGCCCTTCGAGCTTTACGGTCTCGTGCGCAGCGTGATCCATCTCTATGCGCAGAAGGCACGCGACAAGGGCGTGCTGCTCGACAGCCGCATCGGCGAGGACATCCCGCCGTGGATCGCGGCGGATTCGGGGCGCATCCGGCAGGTGCTGGCCAACCTCGTCAGCAACGCGGTGAAATTCACCGAAGAAGGCAGCGTGATCCTTCAGGTGGATCGTGTAGAGCCACGCGGCGACGAGCCCCTGCGCCTGCGCTTTCGCGTGACGGATACCGGCCCCGGCATCCCGGCCGAGCATCAGCCCCGGGTCTTTGCCAAGTTCGACCAGCTCGGCGCCTCCTACTCCAACCGGCTTGCCGGAACGGGGCTTGGCCTCTCGATCAGCCGCAGCCTTGCCGAACTGATGCGCGGCGAGATCGACTTCGAAAGCACCGAGGGCGAAGGCTCGGTGTTCTGGGTCGAGGTGCCGGTCCGTCCGGCCGAGGCGCATGGCGAGACACCGGCCATTGGGTCGCTGCCCGAGCTGCCACGCATGCGCATCCTGGTGGCCGAGGACAACAGCACCAACCAGATCGTCGCCCGCGCCATGCTCGATCGGCTGGGACAGAACACCGACATCGTGCGCAACGGCGCCGAGGCGGTCGAGGCGCTGCAGCAGTTCGACTACGATCTCGTTCTCATGGATGTCTCGATGCCGGTGATGGACGGCGCCGCCGCCACCCGGATGATCCGCCAGTTGCCCACCAAGGCGGCGCAGATCCCGATCATCGGGCTCACCGCCCATATCCGCCCGGACCAGCAGGCCCATTTCCGCGAGGCCGGGTTCGACGAGGTACTGACCAAGCCGCTGATCCGCGAACAGCTTGCCATGGCACTGGATCACTGGAAGGACCGCGCCGCGCGTCGCGAGTCGCCAACCGAACCCGCCGCAACGCCCGCGCCTGAGGACGTTACCGTCTCGGCGGGACAGGGTTTCGAGGAGGCCGATCAGCTACGGGCGCGGGTTGCCGAGCTTTTCTCCGAGTTCGGCGCCGAGGTTGCGGGCGACATGCTGCGCGCCGCCCTTTCGGACCTGGAGCGGCATCTCGGCACGCTCGAGGCCGAAACGCCGACGGTCACCGACGAGCCGCCCCGGGATCAGCGCCGGCGGGCGCTGCATTCGGTGAGCGGGATCTCGGCCACGCTGGGCTGTCCCGGCTTCGCGGCGCGCTGCCGCGCGCTTGAGGCGCTTGACGATGCGCGGGCCGACGCGCCCGAGGATTTCCGTGCGCTGACCGATGCGATCCGGTCTTTCCATGCGGAACTGGACCGCCTGCTTGCGGAGGCCGCGCCGGATACCGAGGCGAAACGTTCCGGAGGACATTCATGACTGAACGGCGCTCCACCCGGGTCGCCCCGGCCTGGCTGCTTTGCCTTGCGCTGGCCTGGCCCGGCCAGACCGCCCTGGCCCAGGACGACGCGGCCACCGGTTCGGAAGCGCAGGAGGTGCAGGCCGCCGCGCCCTTCGGTCGCCACGGGCCGCTGACCGACCGCGAGATGGAAATGGCCCGCACCGCCTGGAGCTATTTCGAGCAGCGCTACCAGCCCGAGACCGGACTGGTGAACGCCGTGGGCGCCTATCCCTCCACGACGCTCTGGGACACCGCCTCCTACATCAGCGGTCTCGTCGCGGCTTACGAGCTTGGCATCATCGACAAGCGCACCTTCGACAGCCGCGCGACAAAGCTCATCGGGACGCTGCGCAACCTGTCGCTCTTCAACGGCGAGGCGCCCAACAAGGTCTACAACACCCAGACCGGCGAGAAGGTGAACTACGCCAACCAGCCCGGCGAAGTCGGCTACTCGGTGCTCGACATGGGGCGGATGCTGGTCTGGCTGCGCATCCTGAAGGAACGCTACCCCTACCTCGCCAACGGGGTCGACAACGTCCCGCTGCGCTGGAACTTCTGCAACATCGTGAACGAGGACGGCCGGCTTTTCGGCTCGCTCGTGCGCGGCGACGGCTCGACCCGCTATGTGCAGGAGGGACGTCTCGGCTACGAGGAATACGCCGCCAAGGGCTTTGCGCTCTGGGGCTTCGACGTCTGGGGCGCGCTTGACCCGGCGCCGCTGGAATACACCACGATCTACAACGTGGAGGTGCCCTACGACGGGCGCGACCCTCGGGTCTTCCACAACCAGAACTACGTGCTGACCGAAAGCTACCTGCTCGACGGGCTCGAACTTGGCTGGGACCTGCCGGTGGCGGATCCCGAAGGGCCGGGCGTCGCCACGCAGGGCTGGCGGGCCGAATTCGCGCACCGGATTTTCCTCGTCCAGCAGCGCCGCTTCGAATCCACCGGCATCATCACCGCCCGGTCCGAACACCAGGTCGATGGCAAGCCCTACTTCGTCTACGATTCCATCTTCGCCGACGGCTATGCCTGGAACACGCTCGACCCCAGCGACGTCTACCAGCCCGACCGCGCGGCGGTGGCCTCCAAGGCGGCGATCGGCATGTGGGCGCTTTGGGATCATCCCTACACCGACCTGCTCTTCGAAACCGTCGCCGACCTGTCCGAGGCCGAGGGCGGCTTTTTCGAGGGGCTCTACGAGAACGGCAACGGCTACATCCCGCTGCAGACCGCCAACAACAACGGCATCATCCTCGCCGCGCTGCTCTACAAGGAGCAGGGGCCGATCCTGACCTTCGCCAACGACAACACCAGCTTCTGGGACATGGCCTGGTCCGGCACGGACATCCGCGCCAACAAGTGCCTGCCCGAGCCGATGGAGATCGAGGCGATCTGCTGCGCCTGCGAGGACCTGCCCGCGGTGCAGCCGGCGGTCCCGTGGGAAGAGTTCACCTACTGCCGCCCGCTGCAGCGCGAGGCGGGCATCGCCGCCACCGACTGCCGCCCCGAGGCGCAGGAGTTCGAGAAGCCGCAGCCGCGCGTCGTGCTGCCGCGTCAGTGCCGTCCGACGCAGGAGTGGTTGCCATGAGCGCCGCGGAGAAGCCCCGCCTTTTCTGGTTCGACGCCAACCGCGTCTGCGCCGCACTGGGTGTCGTGCTGATCCATTCCACCACCAACTTCGCCGGACAGCCCTTTCCCGGTGTCGAGACCGCCGACCGCATCGTGCCCGTCTTCCTGCGGTCCCTGGGCGAGTTCTCGGGCTCGGAGATGTTCTTCTTCTTCTCGCTGTTCCTGATGGCGATGCGGGTGGACAGGAACCGGCCGACCTATCGCGATGCGATCACCACACAAGCCCAGAGGCTGCTGGTGCCCTTCGCCGTCTGGACGCTCTTCTATGCGGTCTTCCGGCTGGCGAAGGCCGAGGCCTTCGGCTACGCGCCGCAGTACCTCGAACAGCTGACGCAGCCCGACACCTGGGTCGCCTACTTCCTGCTGGGCCGGTCGCAGTACCACATGCACTTCCTGCCCACGCTGTTCGCGATCTTCCTGTTCTTCCCGGTGATGCGCATCGCTATGCGCTACCCGATCCTCGGGGTCATGGTCTTTGCCACGCTGGGGGCCATGGACCACGTGCAGCGCTACTTCTGGTCGCTCGAGATCGATCCCCTGACGCGCGCCTACCTGATCCGCGTGACCAAGGTCTGGGGCTACGTGGGCTACGGCTTTGCCGCCTTTGCGCTCTATTCGCTCTGGCGCGACGGCATCCCGCGCGGGGAATCGCGACTGATCCGGCGCGGCGCCTTCTACTTCGCCTCCATGGCCTACCTCGCCACGCTGCCCTTCTTCGGGCATGCGCTGTTCACCGGGCAGTGGGGCATCCGCGGCGGCTGGGATTACTACGGCCACTTCCTGATGCCGCTGTTCATCTTCTGCATCTTCATGGGCGGGCAGTACCGCGACTGGTCGCCGTCCTGGTCGAAGTGGGCGCGGTACACCTTCGGCGTCTACCTCGTGCACCCGATGCTGATCGACCTCTTCGACATCGCCGTCTTCACCTCCGGCCTGGCCGATTTCATGAACCCCACCGCGCTGGTCCTCAGCCGGTTCGTCGTCGTCCTGCCGGCCTCCTTCGCGCTCGCGCTCGGGTTCGAGAAGGTCAAGCTGCTCGCGTGGACCATCGGTCTCGGTCCCGCGCCCTGGAACTGGAGCCGGGCGCGCTCGGCCCGGCAGGAATAGGCCCGCGATGGACGATTATTTCCGCGCCTTCGAGCACCGCCGCCCGCCCGCGCCGCTGCCCTACTCGGCCACGCGCGAGGCGATATGGCAGTTCCTGGCCACCGTCGCGCTGGTGGTGGGCGGCTGGTACATCGGCTGGCGCTGGCTGCATTCGCTGAACCCCGACGCCATGTGGTTCGCCATCCCTCTGGTACTGGCCGAGAGCGCCGCCTACCTCGGCCTGATCCTCTTCGTCTACAACCTCTGGAAGGATCAGCCGATCGAGGTGCCGCAAGCGCCCGCGCTGATCGAGGAGGTCGTTCCCGACACGCCCGAAGCCGGGCGTCCCATCGCCGTGGACATCCTCTTCGCCACCTACAACGAGGAACCCGAGCTGGTCCGGCTCGGCATCCGGGATTCCAGGAAACTCGACTACCCCCATCCCATCGACCTCCGCATCCACGTGCTCGACGACGGCAAGCGGCCCGCCATGCGCGCCGTCGCCGAGGACGAGGGCGTCGGCTACATCACGCGCGACAGCAACGAGGGCTTCAAGGCCGGAAACCTGCGCAACGCGATGGAGCGGACCTCGGGCGACTTCATCGTGATCTGCGATGCCGACACGCGGCCCTTCCCGACGCTGCTGGCGCGCACGCTGGGCTATTTCCGCGATCCCAAGATGGCCTGGGTGCAGACGCCGCAGTGGTTCTACGACCTGCCCGAGGGCGAGACGCTGACCCGCCGTCTGCGCCGCCGCGCCGGCATGGTCGGCGGCGGGCTGGGCTGGGTGGTCGAACACCTCGTGGGCGAGATCCGCTTTGGCGCGGACCCCTTCGTGAACGACCCGCAGATGTTCTACGACGTGATCCAGCGGCGGCGGAACCGGGCCAATGCCTCGTTCTGCTGCGGCGCCGGGTCGATCCACCGCCGCGAGGCGGTGATGGAGGCGGCGCTGCGCGCCTTCGGCGACAGCGTCGAACGCCGGGTGCTGGCCGCCGAGGAAGAAATCACGCTCGAAAGCCGCGAGCGCCGCGTCGATCCAGCCCTGATGGACGCGATCCGCAGCGAGGCTGTCGCGACCGAGGTGCTGACACCCTACCGCTTCCACGTCTCCGAGGACATCTACACCTCGATCGTCCTGCACTCCGATCGGGAACGCGGCTGGAAGTCCTGGCAGCACCCTTACGTCGAATCCAAGATGCTCTCGCCGCAGGACCTGCTGACCTGGTCGATCCAGCGCTTCAAATACGCCGGCGGCAGTCTCGACATCATGGTCAACGACAACGCCATGTTCCGCCCCGGCCTGACCCTGCCGCAGCGGCTGATGTACGGGACGACCTTCTATTCCTACCTCGGCCCGATCTGGAACGTGATCTTCCTCTTCGCGCCGGTCATCTACCTGTTCTCGGGCATCGCGCCGGTCTCGGCCTACACAAACGACTTCTTCGTGCACGTCGTGCCCTTCCTCGTGATGCTCGAACTGGCGATGATGGTTGGGACATGGGGCATCTCGGGCTATGCCTCGAAGGCCAGCTACCTGTCGTTCTTCCCGCTCGGGCTGCGCGCCATCTGGACCGTGCTCAGCGGCAAGAAGATCTCATTCCCGGTCACGCCCAAGGACCGCCAGTCCGGCAATTTCCTCAAGCTCGTGCGCCCGCAACTCGGCGTGCTGATTCTCACGGCGGCGGGCATCGTCTGGGGCGTCGGCGCGCTGCTGCTGGGAAACACGCCGCACACGCTGACCGGCGTCGTCACCAACGCGCTCTGGGGGCTCAACAACTGTGCCGCCATGGCGGGGATCGTCCGCGCCGCGCTCTGGCAACCACCACAGACCCAGCAGGAGGAGGCACCCGCATGAGCTTCCGCAGAAACCTCGTCCGCGCCCGCGGGCACATCGTCTTTCTCGTGGCCCTTGTCTCGGGCCTCGCGCTCGTGCTCTGGCTGGAAACGCTGGGCGACCCGCCCCAGGCGGCCGAGCAGGTCGCCCCCGCCGAGACCGCGACCGAAGCGGCGCCCGAAACCCCGCCCGCGCCGGCCGAGACCGTGCCCGAGACCGAGACTGCAGGACCCGACATCATGGCCCCATTCGAGGCAGTCGATCCGCTTCCGCTGGCGGTGCGCGGCGAAAGCAGCGAGCAGGACATGCGCCACGCGCGCATCGCCTGGACCTATTTCGAGAACAACGTGAACGCCGACACCGGGCTTGCCAATTCGGTCCACGACTACCCCTCGACCACCATGTGGGAAACCGGCTCCTACATCGTCGCGGTGCTCTCGGCCGAGCGGCTGGAGCTGATCGCGCGGGCAGAGGCCGAGGACCGCCTGACCCGTGTGCTCGACAGCCTCTCGCGGCTTCGGCTTTTCGAGGACACGCTGCCCAACAAGGCCTATCACGCCCGCACGCTGGAGCTGGTGGACTACGCCAACACGCCGTCCGAAAGGGGCCTCGGCTGGTCGGCGCTCGACATCGCGCGCATCGTCTCGGCGCTGGGCCTCGTCGAGCGCAACCACCCGGAGCTCGCCCCGCAGGTCGAGGCACTTCTGGGCAGCTGGGATCTTGACCGCATGGTTCAGGACGGCGAACTCATCGGCACCAACGTGATCGACGGCGAAACGCGCGAGAACCAGGAAGGCCGCGTCGGCTACGAGCAGTATGCCGCGAAGGCCATGATGCTTTTCGGCTACGACGTCTACCGGGCCTACGAGGTCGAGGACAATCTCATGGTGCAGGAAGTCGCGGGCGAGCCCATTCCCGTCGACACCCGCCTGCACCGCGGCACCATACCCGCCTTCGTGGTCAGCGAACCCTATCTCTTCGACGGGCTGGAATTCGGCTTCGATGCCCGCTCGCACCGCTTTGCCACCGCCATCTACCGCGCGCAGGAGGCCCGCTACGAGGCGACCGGAGAGCTGACCGCGGTCACCGAAAGCCACCTGAACGGCGCGCCCTACTTTGCCTATGCCTCGGTCTGGGGCGGAGGGGAGCCATGGGCCGTGCTGACCTTCCGGGGCGAGCGGATCGACGACCGTCGCACCGTGGCCACCAAGGCCGCCTTCGGCTGGGACGCGCTGTTCGGCACCGACTATACCGCGCGGCTGGTCGAGGCCGTCGCCGCCGTGGCCGATCCCGAGAAGGGCTTTGCCGAGGGGATTTACGAGGCCGACGGCGAGGTGAATACCTCGACTACAACGAACACCAACGCGGTGGTCCTGGCGGCGCTGGCCTTCAAGGCGCACGGCCCGCTCATGCGGCAGATGGACCAATGAAAGCCGCGGCGCTGGTCCTCCTGCTGGCCTTGCCCGGCGCCGCGCGTGCGCAGGCCGAACCCTGCGTCGGGGCCAACTTCGACCGCCCCCTGCCGGGCGCCAGCGCGGTCGAGCGCCGCTTCGCCGACGTGCCTACGGCGCGCTATCCCGGCATCTGGCAGGAAGGCCGCGTGGCGGGCCATGTCTACCAGCTCTCGAGCGACATCAGCGCGCTCTTGGCGCCCACCCGCGAGGCGCCGGAATGGCAGGTCGCGGTGATCTGCGATCCCGCCGCCGGGACCTGCGAGCAGCAGCGCAGTGGCGAGGTGCCGCCGGAGGCCCTTGCCGTGGCCGAGGCGCTGGGTCGCTGCCTGCTGGGCGAGCCTGTCAGCGCCACGGATTTCGGCCCCGATCCGGCCGCCACCCTGCAGGGTCTGCCGCCCGAGGCCGGCGTGACCGGCGAGGTCCGGCTTTTCGATTCCGCGGCGGGCCTTGCCACTGCGGCCGGTGCCATGGGCGCGCGACGCGCGCCTGCGCCTGGGGCGCCGGCCAGGGCGGACGCGGGCGACGGTGCGGACCGCCCCTCGGCCATCGAGCCGGGGCAGGGCGGGCAGGCCGCCACCACGGAACAGGACTTCGACTCCTCGCTCCGTCCGCCCGATGACTGCGGTCTGGACGGGATCGAGGCGGACGCTCCGCCCGTGCGCAGGTTGCAGCGCCTGCTGGCGGCCCAGGGCTTCGATCCCGGCCCCGTCGACGGCCTGATGGGAGCCCGCACGCGCGAAGCACTCGTCTCCGCGCTGGGGGCCGAGGCGGCAGAGCTTTCCCCGCAGGCGGCCATCGCCGCGCTCGATGCCGCCTTCTGCGAGGGGTGAGGCGATGCAGGGCCTCCGCCGCACGATCTGCCTTGGGCTGACGGCCTGCCTTGGCGCCACGGGCGCTTCGGCCGCGCGCAGCGACCCCTGGCTCGAAGCGCGGGGCCTGCCGCCGGGGATCTTGCTCGCGCAGGCGGTTGAGCCCGCCCCGGTGCCCGACTGGCGCCAGCAGGCGCCCGGCAGTGCCTTTGTCGATACCGGTGACCCGGCGGTGCCCGGCGCCGAGGAACTGCTCGAGGACACGCCCAACGTCTTTGCCTGGTCCCGCTATCAGAGCGGCACGGTCGGGGACTGGGCCTACCGGCTCTTTCCCGACGGCTCCGCGCTGGTGCTTCCGGACGATCCGCGTGCCGCCGCCGCCTTCCTCCTGAAGTGCACCGCCGGCGAGGCCTGCCAGATCTCGGAGGGCGAGCGCGTGATCGAGACCGTGCCCGCCACCGGCGCACCGAGGCCCGATCTTCCCGACCCCATCGACGGACGCAGCCTCGCCCGATACCTCGCGGAGTGGATCCTTGCCGGGACAGGCACGCCGCCCGTGGCCGAAGCCCCGCCACCGCTGCCCGCGCCGCCCGCGACGGCACCGGTCGAGGCGGCCGAGGCCGAAGCACCCGCCCCCGAGGCCGCGCCCCCTGCGCCCGAAGGCACCCCTGCCGCCGCCATCGCCGCAGACTGCATCGAACCCGACCCAACCTATCCCGATGCCTGTGCGCCTCCCTCCCCCAGAGCCGCAGAGGCCGCGCGCGCCCCGGCGTCCGGACCCGCCGCCGTGGCCGAGGCCGAGCAGGAGGACCGACCAACGCTTGCCGAGCGCTACGACCTCTCCTGTTCGGTCAGCAGCGGCGCGACCCTGCGCTACAGCGACCACGACGACCAGCGCACGCGCTACGGCAAGCTGCGCGTCAGCCTTGGTTGCGGCGCGCGGCTGGGCGAGCGCATCTCGCTGCGCGTCTCGCTGGTCCGCTACCCGGTGCCCGGCCAGCAGGCGCCCTGGGACCCCGATTTCACCTACGACCTGAGCTACCGCGTCACCGACCGCCTCAGCCTCTCCTATTCCAGCTACACCGCGCGCTTCTCGGGCGATGGCGCCGACGTGGTCTCTTCGCTCTTCGACGGCAGCCTGCGCGCGGCGCTGCGCCTGCCCCCGGTGAGCCTGCCGCTGGGCGAGGGGCGCGAGATGTCCTGCACGCTCGGCATGGGGCTGCCCGACCCGCGCGAGGGCTCCGCCACGCTGGGCTGCGCGGCGCCGCTGACCGACAAGCTGCGCGTGGGTCTGACCGCCTACGCCTATGCGGCGGGCGAGCAGGAGGCCTGGAACCCGGATTTCACCTATACCGCCAGCTATCAGGTCAACGACCGCGTGCAGGTGAGCTACGCCAACTACGGCGGCAATCGCTGGCCTTGGAACCCGTCCGAGGACGGCGGGCCGGGCCCTCTGGGCGGCAGTCTCACGCTCTCCTACCGTTTGTCCTTCTGAGCGCTTGCGCGGGCGGCAATGGATTGGCCCTTGTCGCGCGTTGCTGATAGGCTGGCGCGACCCCGCGACCCGCATCGGATCGACATGCCTTCGGACCCGCGCCAGATCAGCTTCTCGACCCATTCGGCCCGCCGCATCAACGGCGAGATCGCCGACTGGATCGGCCATCGCATCGTCTCGGGCGATCTGGCCGAGGGCGAGCCCGTGCCGAAGGAGCTGGAGTTCTGCGAGATGGCGGGCGTGTCGCGCGGCGCCTACCGCGAGGCGCTGCGCTCGATCGCGGGCAAGGGCATGCTGATCAGCCGCACGCGCACCGGCACCCGCGTCGCCCCGCGCGAGAACTGGACGCTTCTGGACCCGGATGTGGTGCGCTGGTTCTTTGCCGACGGCGCGCCGCCCGACTGGTTCATCCGCTCGCTCTACGAAGTGCGCGCCATGGTCGAGCCGCCCTCGGCCGCCTTTGCCGCCACCCGCCGTACTGAGGAGGATCTCGCCGCCTTCCGCAGCGCGCTGCACGACATGCGCACCTGCGACATGACCGAGGACAGCTGGCACCAGGCGGACGCGGGCTTTCACCGGGCGATCCTGCGCGCCTCGCACAACCCGGTACTGATGACGCTGGAATCGGGGATCTGCGCGGCGGTGGCCTTCACCACGGCCTTCCGCTACCGCGACATGCCCAACCCGCACACGCGCAACCCCGTGGACGAACACGCCGCCGTCTTCGAGCGGATCGAGGCGGGCGACGCGGACGGCGCCCGGCGCCTCATGGCCGAGCTGATCGACACGGCGCTGCTGGATTCCTCGGGCACCACGGTCTTCGACCTCGGGCTGCCGGTGGCGCGGTAGGAGGGCGATGCCTCGGAGATCGCGTTTTGGTTTCGGCGCCGAATCCGCCCGGGACAAGGGGCGTCAGCCCCGCCGGGCGCGCGCCGGACCGCCCCGCGGTCTGGCGCTTTGCAGGCGCCGGGCGACGATCGGCAGCTACTCGGACATTGCTGTCATAAAGTGCGCACCCCAGAGGGTGCAGCGCCAAACCACGGCCCGGCGCCCGCCCGGCTCAACACCCGGTCTTCGGAGGCCTTGATCAATAACCGCCGCGCGTGACGATGATGCGCACAAATCCGACCCGAACCCCCGGCTTACCCCTTCACGCCCGACGAGATCATCACCGCCTCGGTCACCTTCTTCTGGAAGATCAGGTAGGCGATGACCACCGGCGCCGCGGCCAGCAGCGCGACCGACATGATCCGCGCATAGGCCACGCCGAAGGCGTCGTTGACCTGCGTGATGCCCACCGGGATCGTCATCATGTCCTCGGTCGTGACCACCAGGAAGGGCCAGAAGAACTGGTTCCAGGTCATGATGAAGGTGATGATCCCCAGCGCCGTGGTGATGCCCCAGTTGAGCGGCAGGTAGACCTTGAAGAGCAGCGTGTAATCCCCGCCGCCGTCCAGCACGACCGCCTCCTTCATCTCCTTGGGGACCGCGTCGAAGAACTGCTTGTAGACGATGATGACCACCGGAACGATGAGCTGCGGCAGGATGATGCCGGCCCAGCTGTTGATGAAGCCCATGTCGTTCATCAGGATGAACTGCGACACCACCAGCGCCTGGCTCGGCACCATGAAGCTCGCCAGCACCACGCCGTACAGAAGCCGCCGCCCCGGAAAGCGCATCTGCGAGATCGCGTAGGCGCACATCATGCCCGTCACCAGCACCACCGCCGTGGTGATGACCGCGGTGCCGATGGAGTTGATGTACCAGTTGATGAGCTGCGTGTTGAACAGCGCGTCCAAGTAGGACGACAGGTTCAGCTCGTCCGGCCAGAGCCCTGCGCTGTCCGAAACCACGCGGGATTCCGTGCGGATCGACGTCACGAAGGCCCAGTAGATGGGAAAGATCCAGATCGCCCCGGCCACCAGCGTGATGGCCGTGAGGATCGCGTTTTCGATCTTGCGGGTCGTGGTCATTGGCGGCTTCCTCCGATGCGCAGAAGCTGGAACTGCAGGACCGAGACCACCATGATGACGAGGAACAGCACCAGCGCCACAGCAGAGGCATAGCCGCCGTTGTTGAGCTGGAAGGCCTCGCGGTAGACCATCAGCAGCAGCACGTAGCTGGAGTTGAAGGGCCCGCCCTCGGACAGCAGGTAGACCTGGTCGAAGAGCTTGAGCTGCAGGATCAGCTGAAGCGTCAGCACCAGCGCCGTCACCGGCCAGAGCAGCGGCCATGTCACGCGCTTGAACTGCTGCCACTTGGTCGCGCCGTCCAGCGCCGAGGCCTCGTAAAGCTCGGTGGGGATGTTGCGCAGCCCGGCCAGGAAAAGCAGCACGTTGAACCCGTTGGTCCACCAGATCGTCACAACGGCAATCGCCGGCATGACCCAGTGCGGGTTCTTGAAGACGGGCACCGGCTTGCCGGTGAAAAAGGCGATGGCGGGCTGCAGCACGCCGAACTGGAAGTCGAGCATCCAGGCCCAGATCTGCGTGACCACCGACACCGGCAGCACGTAGGGCATGAAGAACAGCACCAGCACCAGCGCCTGCACCCGGCCCGACAGCCGGTTGACGAGGCTTGCGATCAGCAGCGCCAGCGCCGTGGTCGGGATCACCGTGAGAAGGACAAAATAGCCGTTGTTCTTCAGCGAGGTGTAGAACAGCCGGTCGGTCAGAAGTTCGCGGTAGTTGGCCCAGCCCACCCAGTCGCCTTCGCCGATCAGCGGCGCATTGGTAAAGCTCAGGCGGATCACCTCGAAGGTCGGATAGGCAAAGACCAGCGTGAAGATCGCCACGAAGGGCAGGATGAGGGAGTAGGCGACCAGCCTGTGCCTGCGTCTGTCGCGTATCATCGCCATGGGCGGCCTCGGTCGTTCGGAATGGGACCCCCGGCGCGGACGCCGGGGGCAGGGAGGAAAGGGGTGGCGCGGATCAGTTCAGCGCGCGGGTCAGCTCGTCCTTGATCTGCTGCACCGCCTCTTCGGGCGACATGTAGCCGTGGATCGCGGGCGCGATGATGTTGATGGCCGCGTCATAGGTGGGCGAGGCGACGCCGGCGATCTGGGACCGGGGGTCGTAGCTCGCGTTGTCGGCCAGCGACGAATAGGTCGCGTTGGGCTCCATCGCCTTGAACTCCTCGCTTTCGGCCACCGGCTTATAGGCGGGGATGTGGCCCGCGCTGGCCCAGGCGATGGAATGCTTGTTCATCCAGCCGATGGCGGTCATCACCGCCTCGCGCTTTTCGGGGTCCATCTCGTCCTCGCCCTGCACCGGGATGGCGAAGGCGTGGCTGTCGGCCCAGGTGGTGCGTTCGTCCATGAGCTGGGGCACCTCGATCGCGCCCCATTCGAAGCCGAGCTCGCCGCTCTCGGCAAGGTCGACCATCGTCGGCACTTCCCAGACGCCGTTGAGCTGGAAGCCCGACTTGCCCGAGGTGAAGAGCGCCACAGAGGCTTCGTAAAGCGCCTGCTCGGGCTGCCAGCCTTCCTCGAACCACTTGGTCATGGTGGCGATGGCGGTTTCGGCCTTCCCGGTGCTGTCGCCGGGCAGGATCTCGCCGTCTTCCGAGATCAGCTCGCCGCCCTGCTGCTGCAGGAGCGTGTAGAAGACGCGGTAGACGCCGCCGTCGTCGCCCGTGGCGTAGGACACTGGCGCGCTCGCCCCGTTTTCCTTGACCGCCGCCAGCGCCGCCTCGAAGTCCTCGAGGCTCTCGATGCCGGTCAGTTCGCCATTGTCGTCGAGGAACTCCGTCCCCTCGAGCAGCGACTTGTTGTAGTAGAGAACGAGCGAATGGATGTCGAAGGGCACGGCATAAAGCGTGCCGTCGGGCCCTTTCGCCGCGTTTAGCGCGCTATCGAAGAAATCGCCCTCGCTCAGGCCCGCGGCCTCCATGTCCTCGGCGGTGATCGGGGTCAGCACGCCTTCCTCGAGGCCCAGCGGCAGGCGCGAGAGGTGATAGGTCATCACGTCGGGGCCCTGACCCACGGCGGCCGAGGTGCGCACCTTGGTGTAGAAGGGGACGCCCCATTCCAGCGTCGTCGCCTCGATCTGGATGTCGGGGTGTTCCTCGTTGAACTCCTCGATCAGCGCCTTCATCCGCACGCCGTCGCCGCCGGACAGGAAGTCCCACCATGTGATGGTCTGCTGCGCCATGGCGGGTCCGGTCGCCATGAGGGCGGCCACGGATGCCGCAAGCAAATGTCTGGTCTTCATCTCTTTCTCCTCCGCTGATTGGGGCGCGGGCGCGGCCTCCTACCGCGTGATCCCGCCCCCGGTTGCGCCCCTTGCGGGGCTATCTCACCCGCACGCCGTCCGGTGTGAAGGCAAAGACCTGTCCCGGCTCGGCGCCCAGCCGCACGGTCTGTCCCGTCAGCCGGTCGCGCGCCCCGCGCCGTTCGAAAACGATGTCGCCGCCGCCCGAGGGCGGGGTCGAATGCACGTAGGAATTGCCGCCAAGCTCCTCGCTCATCTCCACCTGCGCGGTGAAGCCGCCGCTTTCCACGGGGGCGAGGTGTTCGGGCCGCACACCGACCACAAGGTCGGTGCCTTCGCCCGGCGCGGCGCCCTCGACGCGCACGTCCAGTTCGCCGTCCTCGACCGCGACCGCCACGCCATGCTCGGTCCGGCGCGTGACCTTCCCCTGCAGGAAGTTCATCGCGGGCGAGCCGATGAAGCCCGCCACGAAGCGGTTGTCGGGATCGTCGTAGAGCGTCAGCGGCGTGCCCGCCTGCTGCACCACGCCGCCGCGCAACACGAAGATGTCGTCGGCGAGCGTCATGGCCTCGACCTGGTCGTGGGTGACGTAGATCATCGTCGCGCCGATCTGCTTGTGCAGGCGGGTCAGCTCCAGCCGCATCTGCACGCGGAGCTCCGCGTCAAGGTTCGACAGAGGCTCGTCGAAAAGGAACACCTCGGGCTCGCGCACGATGGCGCGGCCAATGGCGACCCGCTGGCGCTGACCGCCCGACAGGGCCGAGGGCTTCTTGTCCAGATGGTCGGTCAGCTGCAGGATTTCGGCCGCCTCGTGCACCTTGCGCTTGGCCTCGCTTTTCGAGGCGCGCGCGAGGCGCAGCGAAAAGGCCATGTTCTCGAACACGCTGAGGTGCGGGTAGAGCGCGTAGCTCTGGAACACCATGGCCACGCCGCGCTTGGCGGGTTCCTCGTTGGTCACGTCCCGCCCGCCGATCTCGATCTTGCCGCCGGTGGTGTCCTCGAGCCCGGCAATCATTCGCAGCAGAGTGGACTTGCCGCAGCCCGAGGGGCCGACGAAGACGCCGAACTCACCCTTCGGCACCTCCAGCGAGACGTCCTTGATGACATCCACCGCGCCGAAGGACTTGCGCACGTTCCTGAGGGTCACGCCGGACATGGCTCACACCCTCAGCCGGACGACGTGGTAGGAGAGCGGCGGCAGGCTGCCGCCCAGCACCCCGTCCTCCACGCCAAGCCCGCTGCCCTGCGCCATGGCGATGTCCTCGCGCCCCGGCCCGTTGGTGGCGCGCAGATCGTGGCCGGCCATGGTCTTGTGGAACTCGACCGTGGCCCCGGCAAAGCCCGTCAGCTCGAACCGCAGCTCGGCGGGTTCGCTCAGGTGCCGGTTCACGAGGAACAGCGTCAGCGCGCCGCCTTCGTCGTCGTGCACGGCCGAGGCATCGAGGTAATTCACGTCGTCGGCCACGGCACAATCGTAGGTCGGCCCATCCACCGCCACGCGCAGCGCCTTGCCACGCCCGTAGAGCGACGCCATCTGATAGGGCCAGTAGATCGTCTGCCGCCAGGCCGGCCCACCACGTTCGGCGCGGATCGGCGCAATGACGTTTACAAGCTGCGCGATGCAGGCGATCTTCACGCGGTCCGAGCGGCGGATGAATTCGTTCAGCAGGCTCGCGACAAACAGCGCGTCCTCGAAGTTGTAGTTCTCTTCCAGCAGGTCCGGCGCCTCTGGCCAGTCCCAGTTCTTCCACCGGCGGCTGTCGTCCTCGCGGATGTGATACCAGACGTTCCATTCGTCAAAGCAGATGTGGACATCGTTCTTGGCCCGCTTCTTGGCCTTCACGAAGTCGATCACCCCGGCGATGGACTGGATGTAACGGCCCGTCTCCTCGACCTTGCCGAAGAAGTTCAGCGTGTCGTTCGAGGAATTGCCGAAATACTTGTGCAGCGAGATGTAGTGCACGTTCTCGTAGCACTCCTCCAGCACCTCGCGTTCCCAGTCGGGGTAGGTGGGCATCTCGTCGTTGGAGGACCCGCAGACGATCAGCTCGGCATCGGGCGTCAGGCCCTTCAGTGCCTTGGCGGTCTCGTCGGCGAGGCGGCCGTATTCCTTGGCCTCCTTGTGGCCGATCTGCCAGGGGCCGTCCATCTCGTTGCCCAGGCACCACATCTTCACGTCGTAGGGGTTTTCCACCCCGTGGCTGCGCCGCAGGTCCGACCAGTAGGTGCCCGAGGGGTGGTTCACGTATTCGACGAAATCGCGGGCTTCCTCCAGCCCGCGCGACCCGAGGTTCACCGCCAGCATCATCTCGATGTCGACGTCCTGCGCCCAGACCGCGAATTCGTTGATGCCGACCTGGTTGGTCTCTTTCGACCGCCAGGCAAGGTCCAGCCGCACGGGGCGGTCCTCTTTCGGGCCGATGCCGTCCTCCCAGCGGTAGGCCGACACGAAATTGCCGCCCGGATAGCGGATCGCGGGGATCTGAAGATCGCGCACCATGGCCGCCACGTCCCGGCGAAAGCCGTGGGCGTCGGCCTCGGGGTGACCCGGTTCGTAGATGCCCGAATAGATCGCCCGGCCCATGTGCTCGATGAAAGCCGAGTAAAGCCGGTTGTCGATCCGCGCCACATCGATGTCGCGATGCACGGCCGCTCTGACGCGCATGGTGTTCCTCCCTTATTTGTCCGACAAATACAGCGCCAGATTCATCTCTTGTCAATAAGTAATACAAATCCCCCGGCGGGAATTTGCCTCCCGCCCCGATCGCGCGGCGTGCGCTTCGGCCCCGTTCCCACCCCGCGCGGCCTGTGGCACTCTCGCCCGAAAGCAACGGAAATGGGGGCAGGCATGAGCGACCTGGAAACACGCATCTCGCAGGGCAGGGGCGACGCGCCCGCCGATCTCGTCCTGCGGGGCGGGCGGCTGCTGGACCTCATGACCGGCGCCTTGCTCGAGGGCGACGTTGCCATCTGCGACGGCGTCATCGTCGGCACCTGCGAGACCTACGAGGGGACAGAGGTCATCGACGTCACCGGCCTGATCCTCGTGCCGGGCTTCATCGACACGCATCTGCATATCGAAAGCAGCCTTGTCACGCCTTTCGAGTTCGACCGCTGCGTGACACCGCGCGGCGTCACCACCGCCATCTGCGACCCGCACGAGATCGCCAACGTGATCGGCGCCGACGGCATCCGTTACTTCCAGGAGGCCAGCGCCCACACGCTCATGGACATCCGCGTGCAGCTGTCCTCCTGCGTGCCCTCCACCCACATGGAAACCGCCGGGGCCGAGCTTCTGGCCGACGACCTCGCGCCGCTCATGAACCACCCCTCGGGCATCGGCCTGGCCGAGTTCATGAACTATCCCGGCGTGATCTTCCGCGACCCCGAGGCCATGAAGAAGCTGCGGCTCTTCGAAGGCGGGCACATCGATGGCCACTGCCCGCTGCTCTCGGGCCGTGACCTCAACGCCTATATCGCCGCCGGCATCCGCACCGAACACGAGGCCACCAGCCCCGAGGAAGCGCGCGAAAAGCTGCAGAAGGGGATGCGCGTCCTGATCCGTGAAGGCTCGGTCAGCAAGGACATGCATGCGCTGCAGCCGCTGCTGACGGATCTCACCGCGCCCTACATGTGCCTCTGCACCGACGACCGGAACCCGCTCGACATCGGCGAACACGGGCACCTCGACTACATGATCCGCACGCTGATCGCGCTGGGCTGTCCGCCGCTGGCCGTCTACCGCGCAGCGACCCTGTCCGCGGCCGAGGCCTTCGGGCTCAAGGACCGCGGCATGATCGCCCCGGGTCGCCGCGCCGACATCGTGGCGGTCGACAGCCTCGAGGCCTGCAATGCGCAGCTTGTCCTCGCCGGTGGCCGCGTGGTGGATGACGCGGCCTTCGCCACCCGCGGCACCGTCGCACCGGTGGGCCGCGATTCGGTCAAGGCGCCCACCGTCACGCCCGACAGCTTCCGCAACGCGGGCAATCGCGCCGAGACGCCGGTGATCGGCATTCGCGAGGGCCAGATCCTCACCGATCACCTGACCGAGGAGATCGAGGCCGAGGACGGCGACAAGCGCCCCGATCCCGCCCGCGACCTGGTGCGCATCGCGGTGATCGAACGGCACGGCAAGAACGGCAACATCGCCACCGGCTTTGTCCGGGGCTTCGGCCTGCAATTGGGCGCCATCGCCTCGACCGTCTGCCACGATCACCACAACATCGCCTGCGTCGGGATCGACTACGCCGACATGGCGCTGGCCGCCAACCGGCTGGCCGAGCTCGAGGGCGGCTTCGTCGTGGCCGACGGGGGCAAGATCCTGGCGGAGCTCGCGCTGCCCGTCGCCGGGCTCATGAGCCTTGATCCCTTCGAGGAGGTCCGCGACCGGCTGGTCGCCCTGCGCGCCGCCGCCAAGGGGCTGGGCGTCACGCTGGAAGAGCCCTTCCTGCAGCTCGCCTTCCTTGCCCTGCCGGTCATTCCCGCACTCAAGATCACCGATCGCGGCATGGTGGACGTGACGAAGTTCGAACTCCTGCCCTGATCCTCAGCCGAGCTTCAGATCCTTGGCGATGGTGGCGGCATGGGTGCGGTTGCGCGCACCCAGCTTGCGGCTGAGCGTGCGCACATGCAGCTTGGCCGTCACCTCCTGCAGGCCCAGCTCGCGTGCGATTTCCTTGTTGGAAAGCCCCGCACAGAGCCCGCGCAGCACCTCGCGTTCGCGGGTTGTCAGTTCGGGGGTGCCGGTCGCCCCCTCCTGCCGCAGAAAGGCATAGGGGGCAAAGACCTCGCCGGCGGCCATCATGCGCACCGCGCTGGCCATTCCCTGCGAGGGCATTGTCTTGGGGATGAAGCCCGCGGCCCCCGCCTCGAGCGCCATGCGCGCCACCTCGGGCGAGGCAGTGCCCGAAATCAGGGCGACCGGTCGGCCATTGTTTGCCGACTGCACCCGCGTCAGCCCCGCCAGCCCGTTCATTCCGGGCATATCATAGTCTAGAAGGACCAGATCGTAACCGCCGGTGGCGGCGAGCTTTTCCAGTGCGTCCTCGAGCCCCGGGGCGGTATCCACACCACCAAGGCCTTCGTGATCCAGGAAGGCGGCGATGGTTTCGCATACCAGGTCATGATCATCTACAACTAGAAATTGCATTCTGGGTCCTGCCACCTTGGCAGGCGCCACCCTCCCAGAGGCCCGTAAACGCCGCGTTACTCTTCGCGGAAAACCGCCGCCGGAAATGTTCGAACTTGAAGAGTCACCCCACTTACAGAATAGACAACCTATGATTGAGACAGCCGACACTTCGCCCAAGGGGCTCTGCCTGGTGGACCTGCGCAAGCGGGTGCTCGTGCTCGATCTGCGCCCCGGCGCCGAGGTCGAGGAACAGGTGGTCGCGACCCGCTACGGCCTTTCCCGCACCCCCGCGCGCGAGGTGTTCCAGGCGCTTGCCGGGGCGGGCTACCTGCAACTGGCCCGCAACCGCGGCGCACGCGTGTCGCCCCTCGGGGTCGAGGCGCTCGCCCAGATCTTCCAGATGGCGCCGGTTCTGCTGGCCACCGCGGCGCGCCTCGCCGCCGGCAAACCGGACACCGGCCTGACAGAGGCGCTCGAGAGCGTCGTCTCGGCCCGTGACAGCGATTGGAGAGAGGTCTCGCTCGCCGAGCACGCCCTGCAGCGCCGCATCGCCGACCAGTCCGAAAATGCCTACCTCGCCCCCGCGGTCGAGCGCATGATGGTCGATCTCACGCGCCTGATCGGTCCGCTCTACGACAGCCCCGATATCAAGCTGCGGGACCGTCTGCTTCGGGCGCAGGAAAAGCACGCCGATCAGGTCGCCGCCATCATCGACGGCAAGCCCGAGCCCGCCGCCCGCGCCGCGCTCGCCCGTTGGGAGCTGTTGCGCGACGATATCCTCTACAGCCTGCAGCCCGAACCGCTGCCCGACACGCAGCCGGGCCGCTACCCCTACGACGCGGCCTGAGCGCCGCTGCCGTCGAGATCGGCGAGGATCGGACAGTCGGGCCGGTCGTCGCCGTGACAGCAGCGCACCAGTTCCGCCAGCGTCGCCCGCATCTCCTGCAACTGCGCGATCTTCGCGTCGATCTGGGTGAGGTGACCCTCGGCCACCTCCTTCACGTCCGCGCTCGCCCGGTTCTCGTCGTCGTAAAGCGAGATCAGCTTGCGGCATTCCTCGATCGAGAAGCCCAGTGCCCGCGCCCGGGCAAGAAAGGCCAGCCGGTGCAGGTCCTTTTCGGCAAAGGCGCGGTAGCCGTTGTCGTCGCGCTTGGGCTTCACCAGCCCGATGTCCTCGTAATAGCGGATCGTCTTGGCCGGCAGCCCGGCCCGTTTGGCCACGTCCCCGATGTTCATGCGCGCGCCTCCTTCAGGTCTGCCCTGGGCGCCGCGCCCTCGGCCTGCGCCGCACGCAGTCCCCTGAGCCGCAACGCGTTGCTCAGCACGAAGACCGACGACAGCGCCATAGCGCCCGCCGCCAGCATCGGCGACAGCAGCATCCCGAAAGCGGGGTAGAGCACACCCGCCGCCACCGGGATCAGCGCCACGTTGTAGCCGAAGGCCCAGAACAGGTTCTGGCGGATGTTGCGCATGACCGACCGGCTCACGTGCAGCGCGTTCACCGCGCCCGCCACGTCGCCCGACACCATGACCACGTCTGCCGCCTCGACCGCCACGTCGGTGCCGGTGCCGATGGCAAGGCCCACCTCGGCCTCGGCCAGCGCGGGCGCGTCGTTGATGCCGTCGCCCACAAAGGCCACGGCGCCGTACTGCTGTTGCAGGTCGCGCACGGCATCCACCTTGCCCTCGGGCAGAACGCCCGCGCGCACCACGTCGATGCCCAGCTCGGCGGCGATGGCATCCGCCGTCGCCTGCGTGTCGCCGGTGACCATGGCCACTTTCAGCCCGCGCTCGTGCAGCGCCGCGACCGCGGCCTTCGCGCTGGGCTTCACCCGGTCGGCCACGGCAAAACCCCCGGCGATCACGCCGTCCACGGCCACCAGCACCGGCGTCTGCCCCTTGGCGGACATGGCCTGTAATTCGCGGCTCATGTCACCCAGCGCAACGCCCTCGCGCGTCATCAGCCGCTCGGCGCCCACCAGGACCGCGCGGCCTTCGACCGTGGCGCGCAGCCCGTGGCCGGGGATCGCCTCGACCCCCTCGGCACGCGGCAGATCGGCGCCCGCGGCCCGCTCCAACGCCCGCGCGATCGGGTGCTCGGACCCGCCCTCGGCCGAGGCCGCCAGCCGCAGCACGGCATCCGCCTCGAACCCTTCGGCGGCGACCGAGCGCACCAGCTCGGGCCGGCCCTCGGTCAGCGTGCCGGTCTTGTCGAAGGCCACGACCTTCACACCGTCCAGCCGCTGCAGCGCGTCCCCCTTGCGGAACAGCACGCCCAGCTCCGCCGCGCGCCCCGTGCCGACCATGATCGAGGTCGGCGTGGCGAGCCCCATGGCGCAGGGGCAGGCGATGATGAGGACGGAGACGCCCGCCACCAGCGCATAGGTCAGGTTCGGCCCGAAGATCAGCCATGTCAGCACCGTGGCCGCCGCCACCGCCATGACGACAGGCACGAAGACCCGCACGACCTTGTCCGCCAGCGCCTGGATCGGCAGCTTGGCGCCCTGCGCGTCCTCGACCATGCGCACGATGCGCGACAGCACCGTGTCGCGGCCCACGGCGGTCGCGCGGAAGCTCAGCGCGCCTTGACCGTTCACCGTGCCGCCCACGACGGCCTCGCCCGGCAGCTTCTCAACCGGCACCGGCTCGCCGGTGACCATGCTCTCGTCCACGTAGGACCGGCCCTCGGTCACCTCGCCATCCACGGCGATCCGCTCGCCCGGGCGCACCTGCACCACGTCGCCCACGGCAAGCTCGGCCACGGGCACCTCGACCACGGCGCCGTCACGCGCAACCCGCGCGGTATCCGGGCGCAGGCTCACCAGCCGCTCGATCGCGGCCCCCGTACGGCCCTTGGCCCGCGCCTCGAGCCAGCGGCCCAGCAGGATCAGCGTCACGATCACGCCCGCCGCCTCGAAATAGACGGCCCGCGTGCCCTCGGGCAGCAGCCCCGGCAGGAACAGCGCCACGGTGGAATAGCCCCAGGCCGCCAGCGTCCCCAGCGCCACGAGCGAATTCATATCCGGTGCGCCCTTGGCCAGCAGCGGCAACCCGATGCGGTAGAACCGCCGCCCCGGGATCGCCAGCACCAGCGTCACCAGCACGAATTGCAGCAGCCACGATCCGGTCTGCCCGATCAGCCCCTGCACCGCGTCGCGAAAGCCCGGGATCACGTGGCCGCCCATCTCGATCACGAAGACCGGCAGGGTCAGCGCCCCGGCCAGCAGCGTGTCGCGCCGCAGCGCACGGCGCTCGGCGTCCTTTCGGTCGTCGGCATCGGTCTCATCGTCGCCCTCGGGATGCGCCGGGTAGCCTGCGGCGGTCACCACTTGCGCCAGCTCCTCCGGATCGGCGGCCCCGTCCAGCACCGTGACCTCCGCCGTTTCGCTGGCAAGGTTCACATGCGCCTCGACCACGCCCGGAACATCCGCCAGGGCCCGTTCCACGCGCCCCGCGCAGGAGGCGCAGCTCATCCCCTCGATCAGCAGGCGCACACGCCGTTCGCCGGCCGGGTAGCCCGCCTGTTTCAGCGCGTCGCGCAGGGAGTCCGATGTCGCCGCGCCCGTGACCGTCGCCTGCCGGGTGGCAAGGTTCACACCGGCCTCGGACACGCCCGGCACCGCACCAAGCGCGCGCTCGGCGCGTCCCGCGCAGCCGGCACAGTTCAGTCCGGTGACTTCGAATCGCAGCGTGCGGGTTTGGCTCATGTCGTTCATGGCGTGTCCTTTTCCTTCGGGCTGCCCCTCACATAGGGCTTCCTGTAGCTGGAAGGTCAAGGCCTGCCTTGAACGCGCGTCAGGCCCGGCCCGTGGGCCCCTGCAGCGCCAGCCGCGCGCGGCATTCCTCGCAGAGCAGCGGCAGCCCGGCGCGCATCCCGGCTTCGAGCAACGGCATAAGCCCCAGCGGCGAGACGAGGAAGCTCGCCTCGGCCAGGGCCACCTCGCGCTGCTGCTCGCTTGCCGCCAGCACGAAGCGCGCCAGGCTCAGCTCGTCCTCGGACCAGCCCTGCGCGTCTTCGGGCAGGATCACCGGCGCGTGCCAGCCGTGCCGGCGAAAGATCTCGCGCATTTCGGCAAAGCCCGCGAGGCAGGACTCGGTGCGCGCGGACCCAAGTGCTTCGCGCAGCTCCGCCTTCAGCGCCTCGAGCGCCGCGCGCCCGGCAAAGTCCGCCCGCAGCACCGCAATGACCCGCCGCTCGGGCCCGCGCAGGCCCGAGCCTGCGGCTTGCAGTGTCTCGAACCTCATGACGTGTGCTCCGGAGCGCCGTCAGGCGTCGTCAGGGATTGCGGAAGGGCAGGGGGCATGTCGGGGCTCCACCGATGGGCATGCCTTAATTCCTGACCAAAATACTCAGTCGAGTCAATCCCGGCCCGAAACGACGACGGCCCCGGCGCGTCTCAGCACCGGGGCCGCACATTTAATCGTCAGCGAAAGGCGTTCAGCCCAGCCCGGCCTCGGCCTGAACCTGCTTGCGCGACTTGCGCTCGCGCTCGGTCGCGGACTTGAGCTGCCCGCAGGCGGCCATGATGTCCTCGCCGCGCGGCGTGCGGATGGGGCTGGCATAGCCCGCCTTGTGCACGATGTCGGCAAAGCGTTCGATCCGCGCCCAGTCGCTGCGCTCGTAAGGGGCGCCGGGCCACTCGTTGAAGGGGATCAGGTTGATCTTGGCCGGGATGCCCTTGATCAGGTTCACCAGCCGCCGCGCGTCGGCATCGCTGTCGTTCACGTCCTTCAGCATCACGTATTCGAAGGTGATGCGTTCAGAGTTCGACAGCCGCGGATACTCCCGCAGCGCGCCCAGCAGCGCCTCGATGTTCCAGCGCTTGTTGATCGGCACCAGCTTGTTGCGCACCTCGTCGGTGGTGGCGTGGAAGCTCACCGCCATCAGACAGCCGATCTCCTCGGCGCAGCGCGCGATCTCGGGCACCACGCCGCTGGTCGACAGGGTGATCCGCCGCCGCGACAGGGCGATGCCCTCGCCGTCCATCACGATCTTCATCGCGTCGCGCACGTTGTCGAAGTTGTAGAGCGGCTCGCCCATGCCCATGAGCACGATGTTCGACAGAAGCCGCGTCTCGTTCTTCGGCGCGCCCTTGTCGGGCCATTCGTCCAGGTCGTCGCGCGCCAGCATGACCTGTCCCACGATCTCGCCCGCGGTCAGGTTGCGGACAAGCCGCTGCGTGCCCGTGTGGCAGAAGGAACAGGTCAGCGTGCAGCCCACCTGGGAGGAGATGCAGAGCGTGCCGCGATCCTCCTCGGGGATGTAGACCATCTCCACCTCGTGCCCGCCGGCGATCCGGATCAGGTACTTGCGCGTCCCGTCGGCCGAGACGTTCTTGGACACGATCTCGGGCAGGCGGATCTCGAAGCTCTCGTCCAGCAGCGCGCGGTAGGGCTTGGCGAGGTTGGTCATCGCCGCGAAATCCCGCACGCCCCAGTAATAGAGCCACTGCCAGAGCTGGTTCACCCGCATCTTCACCTGCTTCTCGGGCGTCCCCGCCTCGAGAAGCGCCGCGCGCAGCTCGTCCCGGGTGAGCCCGATCAGGTTCACCTTCTCGCTGTCGGGCAGCTTGCGGGGCAGGGTCAGCATGTCCTGCGTGATGGGGGTGTCGGCCGTCATGTCTAACAGCTCCCTTGCGAAACGAAGCCCGCCAGATACAGGATTCGCGCCGCTTTGCCAAAGAAAACATGGCCGGGCGCCATGGCCCGGCCGGTGTGATGATTCCGATGTCGTCGCGCGGGCCCGGGCTTTCAACCCCGCGGCCCGCCCAGGCGTCAGCTCGAACAGCGCTGCTCGGCGTCTTCCACGGCGGCGGTAAAGCCGAAGAGCGAGAAGGTGTCCTTCGTCGTCGTGCCGCGGCTCGACACCGCCGTCAGCACCGCGTCGGCACCGCGCTTCATGGCGGTGATCATGCGCGCGTCATCCTGCGGGGTGGCGGGCCAGGCCCATTCGCCCTCGGTGTAGAGCTCGAACTCCGCATCGCCGACGGTCGCGTTCACGGTCGACCCGTTGGCGAAGGGATAGCCGCCGGTAAAGGCCACCTGACCCTGAACCTCGGCGCCGGGGCGGTAGAAGACCATCAGAAGGATCTCGCCGCGGTTCACCGAGACGACGCGGCCGTCCTTGGTGTTCACGCTTTCCTTGAAGGTGGTCACGGCCCAGCACTCGCGCGGGTCGTCGCCCACGAAGACCGACCAGTCGGTCATCGCGTCCACGCGGTTGGTGCTCTCTTCCTGCGCCGGCGCCATCCCGGCCCAAAGCGCAAGCGCGCAAACGGAAAGCACGCGCCCGATGCCGATAGTCATTCCAGAAGCCTCCAGCCGTCTTTGCCTCAATCCCGGCAGCGCCCGGGGAGCTGTCTCGCCCTTTACCGCAGGCGCGCCGCACGTCCATCTCGACGGCGGCAGACTAGCCTGAAATCGCCGGAAAGCGAAAGGGCTCTAAGCAGATTATCGCCTGTTCGTGAGCGGGCCTTCCACGCGCCGGGATCGGACGACAGGGACGGGCCGGGCGCGCCCGCCCCGCTTCTTCTCGCCTCAAATACCTCGGGGGTGAACTGGCCGCAGGCCAGGAGGGGGCAGCGCCCCCTGCACCGCCCGTCTCAGGCGCTCGCGAACTCCGTCCGGGCGTAGCCCTGAAGATACAGAAGCGCGGTCAGGTCGCCGCGGTTCACTCGCAGCGCGCATTGCGCCTGCACGCTCGGCTTGGCATGCGCCGCGACGCCCATGCCCGCGCGCCCCAGCATGCCGAGGTCATTGGCCCCGTCGCCCACCGCGATCACGTCGTCCTCGGTGATCCCGAGCCGCGCGGTGATCGCCTCCAGCGCCGCGATCTTGGCTTCACGGCCAAGGATCGGACGGCCGACATCTCCGGTCAGGTGGCCGTCCTCCACGATCAGCGTGTTGGCCTGTTCCTCGTCGAAACCCAGCAGGGCGCCCACGCGCGCAGTGAATGCCGTGAACCCGCCCGAGACCAGCGCCGCGTGGCCGCCGGCCGCGCGCATGGTGGCGACCAGAACCGCCCCGCCCGGCGCCAGCGTGATGCGCTCGGCGATGACCCGGTCGATCACCGCCTCGGGCAGGCCCTTCAGCAGCGCCACGCGCTCGATCAGCGCGCCCTCGAAATCGAGCTCGCCGTTCATGGCGCGCGCGGTGATTTCCTTCACCTGCGCGCCCACGCCGGCCACATCGGCCAGCTCGTCGATGCACTCCTGCCCGATCATGGTGCTGTCCATGTCGGCCAGCAGCATCTTCTTGCGCCGTCCGCTGTCGGGGACAAGGTTCACGTCCGCCTGCGCACTCAGCTCCGCGCGGATCTCCTCGAAATTCCCGGGCACCTCCGCCACGGGAAATTCGGCCGCCTCGTCGGGCGCCAGCCAGGACACGTCGCCGCCGCCCCAGGCGTTGCGCAGCGAATGGGCCAGCGCGGGGTCCAGCGCGCCGGGCGCCGCGATGAGCGAGACGATGGGCATGGGGCAGGCTCCTGAGGTTTCTCCGCGCGGGGTTTAACCACGCCTTGTGCCGCGGTGCCAGTGCCGCGGCTCTCCCGGTCGCGGGCGGCGTGCGGAAGGCGCCGACGCGCCACGTGGGCCCCCCTCGACAACCTGCGGCAGAGCTGCCTGCGCCCCGCCGCGGGCTTTGTTCCGCAAGGGTAAGGGACGGGGTTGCACGCGCCCCCTGCGTGACTATAACCGCCGCAATTTGCACGCCGCCAACGCGGCGCCCGACGCATGCCGTGCCAAGAGGTCCCCCGATGCCCAAGAGAACCGACATTTCCTCGATCATGATCATCGGAGCGGGGCCGATCATCATCGGGCAGGCCTGCGAGTTCGACTATTCCGGCGCCCAGGCCTGCAAGGCCCTGCGCGAGGAAGGTTACCGGGTCATCCTGGTGAACTCGAACCCCGCCACGATCATGACCGACCCCGAGCTGGCCGATGCCACCTACATCGAGCCCATCACCCCCGAGGTGGTCGCCAAGATCATCGAGAAGGAACGCCCCGACGCGCTGCTGCCCACCATGGGCGGGCAGACCGGCCTCAACACCTCGCTCAAGCTCGAGGAAATGGGCGTGCTCGAGAAATTCGGCGTCGAGATGATCGGCGCCAACCGCGAGGCCATCGAGATGGCCGAGGACCGCGCGCTCTTCCGCGAAGCGATGGAGCGCATCGGCCTCGAGAACCCCGCAGCCACCATCGTCACCGCCCCCATGGGCGAAAAGGGCAAGCGCGACCTCGACGCCGGCGTCGCCCGCGCGCTCGAGGCGCTGGAGACCGTGGGGCTTCCGGCGATCATCCGCCCCGCCTACACGCTCGGCGGCACCGGCGGCGGCGTGGCCTACAACCGCGAGGACTACATCCACTACTGCCGCTCGGGCATGGATGCCTCGCCGGTGGGCCAGATCCTCGTGGACGAGAGCCTGCTGGGCTGGAAGGAATACGAAATGGAGGTCGTCCGCGACAAGGCGGACAACGCGATCATCGTCTGTTCGATCGAGAACGTGGACCCCATGGGCGTGCACACCGGCGATTCGATCACCGTGGCCCCGGCGCTGACCCTCACCGACAAGGAATACCAGCTCATGCGCTCGGGCAGCATCGCCGTGCTGCGCGAGATCGGCGTCGAGACCGGCGGATCGAACGTGCAGTGGGCCGTGAACCCCGACAACGGCCGCATGGTCGTGATCGAGATGAACCCGCGCGTCAGCCGGTCCTCGGCCCTCGCCTCCAAGGCCACCGGCTTCCCGATCGCCAAGATCGCGGCCAAGCTCGCCGTGGGCTACACGCTCGACGAGCTCGACAACGACATCACCAAGGTGACGCCCGCCTCCTTCGAGCCCACCATCGACTATGTCGTCACCAAGATCCCGCGCTTCGCCTTCGAGAAGTTCCCGGGCTCGCAGCCGACGCTGACCACCGCAATGAAATCCGTGGGCGAGGGCATGGCCATCGGCCGCACCATCCACGAAAGCCTTCAGAAGGCGCTCGCCAGCATGGAAACCGGCCTCTCGGGCTTTGACGAGATCGCCATTCCCGGGCTGTCGCCCGAGGCCGCCGCCGTGGGCGGGCAGGCCACGTCCGAGGCCGACCGGGCCGCCGTCATCAAGGCGCTCTCGCAGCAGACGCCCGATCGCCTGCGCACCATCGCCCAGGCCATGCGCCACGGGCTGTCCGATGACGACATCCACGGCGTGACCAGCTTCGACCCCTGGTTCCTTGCCCGCATCCGCGAGATCATCGAGGCCGAGGCCGAGGTCCGCGCCAAGGGCCTGCCCGCCACCGAAGAGGGCATGCGCACGCTCAAGATGCTGGGCTTCACCGACATGCGCCTTGCCGCGCTTGCCGGCCTCACGGAAATGCAGGTCCGCAAGAAGCGCACCGATCTCGGCGTCACCGCCGTCTTCAAGCGCATCGACACCTGCGCGGCCGAGTTCGAGGCCCAGACCCCCTACATGTACTCGACCTACGAGGCCCCCATGATGGGCGAGGTCGAGGACGAGGCGCGCCCCACCGACCGCAAGAAGGTCGTCATCCTCGGCGGGGGTCCCAACCGGATCGGCCAGGGCATCGAGT
>CAYNKL010000026.1:0-33817 GCA_964397775.1 uncultured Rhodobacterales bacterium
CAAAGAGTAGCTTAAATCACGCCAGATCCTGTCCAACAGATGGGGAGTAGCTCAAAAAAAGCATGAGGGGCTGACCTTCCAGCAGGATAAGGACAAAGCCAAATGATGAATCGACGTACTTTCACCAAGGCTCTCGGGGCCTCCGTTGCCGGAACTCTGATCGCCGGTGGCAGCGCATTGGCGCAGGGCCAGAGCTCGCTCGAGCGCGTCAAAGCCTCGGGGACGCTGCGGATCGGCGGCATCGCCGATGGTGCCCCTTACTATCAGAAAAGCATCGTCGACGGAGAGTGGCGCGGGTTCTACATCGACATCTGCAAGAAGCTTGCGGACGATCTTGGGGTCGCGCTGGATATCACCGAAACAACTTGGGGCAACTCTGTCCTCGAGCTGCAGGCGGGCAAGCTTGATGTCTTCTTCGGCCTCAATCCGACGCCGGAGCGTCAAAAGGTTATCGATTTCTCGGGCCCGGTCTTCAACAACGCCTTCACGCTGGTTGTCGACAAGGAACTCGCAGGCAAGACATGGGACGACTTCAACTCGGCCGACCTGTCGATTGCGGTGGATGCCGGATCGTCCCATGACGCGGCTGTCACGCGCCATCTGCCCGACGCAAAGGTCGTGCGCCTGAAGAGCCAGAGCGATGCCACCGCCGCGCTGCAGTCGGGCCGTGCCGACGCCCAGTGCCTGGTGCTGATCCTCTCCCTGGCACTTGTCGCAAAGAACCCTGCGATCGGGACGCTTGTCATTCCCGATCCGATCGACGCGACGACCTCAAACGCCGGTTATCGTCGCGAGGAAGACACCAGCTGGCAGGATTTCGTGGACGCGTGGATCGTCGAGCATCGCGAAAACGGCTTCATCAAGGAGACGATCATCAAGAACATGGAGCTGGTCGGCGTAACGCAAGACGACCTGCCCGACGGTTTCAGCGTCTGAGACTGCGATCGGCCTCTTCCTGCCCTTCGGTGGGAGGGGGCTCCGACGCCCGGCGGCAAGATTTTCCCGCCCCTCGCCTCACCGCGGAGAATAACATGTATGAGTGGGATTTCAGTATCCTTTGGACCTATCGTTGGCTGTTCCTGGAAGGTCTCGGCGTGACGGTTGGCCTGACGGTGGCCGTGGTCGTCGGCGGGCTGCTCGTTGGCCTGATCGGCGCCGGCGGCATGCTGGTGAAGAACCGCCTTGTGAACGCCGGAGCGGTCGGCTTCATTGAGCTGTTTCGTTGCACGCCCATCCTGGTCCAGCTGATCTGGTGCTACTACGCACTGCCGATCCTTGCCGGCATCGAGCTTACTCCAGTCTCCGCGTCGATCCTCGCGCTCTCCTGCTACGGCGGTTCGTTCTACTCGGAGATCATCCGCGGTGGCATTCTTTCGATAGACAGTGGTCAGTCTGAAGCCGGGCTTGCGCTCGGCATGACCCCGGCGAGAGCAATGCGGCGTATCGTGCTGCCACAGGCGATCCGGCGCATGGTGCCGGCGCTGATGAACCAGTCGATCCTGCAGTTCAAGAACACTTCGCTGGTCTCGGTGCTGGCGGTGCCGGACCTCGTCTACCAGGGGCAGATCGCGGCGCATGACAGCTTCCGGCCATTGGAGACTTACACCGCCGTGGCCGCCGGATACTTCATCATCCTCCTGCCGCTGACCATTTTCGTCCGCCAACGCGAGAAGAAATTCGGGAGCAACCGCTGATGACCGCACACCCCCTCGTCGCTCCGCCACTGAGCTCTGCGACTGAGCCAATGATCGACATTCGCGCCCTGCGCAAAAGCTTCGGAGACCTCGAGGTTCTGCGCAACATCAACTTCACCGTCGAGTCGGGCGGGGTGGTCGCTCTGATCGGGCCGTCGGGATCGGGCAAGTCGACGCTGCTGCGCTGCATGAACCTGTTGGTTATTCCGGACGATGGCGCGATCCGAGTTGGGAAGACGGCTTTCAGCTTCGGTCAGGGCGCAAACATTCCGCGCGCTCGCACACTCGCCGACTTTCGGGCCCGCACCGGCATGGTGTTCCAGAACTTCAATCTCTTCGGTCATCTGAGTGTGCTTGAAAATGTGATGGAGGCACCGGTCCAGGTTCGCAAGATGTCACGAAAGGCGGCGCAGGATCTGGCCATGGCCCAACTCGAGAAGGTCGGGCTCGCAGACCGCGCCAAGCAGATGCCGAACACGCTCTCCGGTGGGCAGAAACAACGGGTGGCCATCGCCCGCGCCCTGGCCATGGAGCCCGAGGTGATGCTGTTCGACGAGGCGACGTCGGCCCTCGACCCGGAACTTGTGGGTGAGGTGCTCAACACCATCAAGCAACTCGCGCGGGAGGGCATGACCATGGTTATCGTCACGCATGAGATTGCCTTCGCCCGCGAGGTTGCCGACCGCATCGTCTTCATGCGCGATGGGGTCGTCGTCGAAGAAGGTCCGGCCCGCGAGGTCGTCGACACGCCTCGAGAAGAGGCCACCCGTACCTTCCTCGCCCACTTTCATGCTGAAAAGAAGAAAGACTGACCCATGGCATTTCAGCAGTCCGAGGGCGTGGGTAATGGCGCCGGAGATGACAGCATCACTGCGCTTCGCCTCTTTCTGATCGAGAGTCCGATCAAGATGGCGCGCCAGCAAGGCGTCGGCGACGTCAAAGGCACAATCAAGCGCGTTCTCGTCGAGCTCACCTCGAACGACGGCGTAGTCAGCTGGGGCGAGGCGGCGCCCTGGGAGGTATTCACCGGCACTTCGGAGGCGGCCTTTGCCGCGCTCGACATCTACCTGCGTCCGCTGATCATCGGTTGGCCTCTGTCCAACATCCGAGGCCTGATGCAGGCGATGGACAAACGAATTGTCGGCCATGGCGAAGCCAAGCTGGCGATCGAGATGGCAATGTTCGACATTCTCGGAAAACGCTCCGGCCTGTCCGTGGCCGAGTTACTGGGTGGGCGCGTGCGAGACCGCATTCCGCTTTCGTTCTCAATCGCGGACCCGGACTTCGCGGCCGACATGGAGCGGATGAAGAAGATGGTCCCCGAAGGGAACATCATCTTCAAGGTCAAGACGGGGGTTAAGCCTCATCACGTCGACATGGCGCACCTTGATACAATGCGGACAGAATTCGGCGACGCGATTGATCTGCGGCTTGACTACAACCAAGCCCTCGCACCTTTCGGCGCGCTGCGGGTCCTGCGCGACGTCGAGCAGTTTCAACCGACCTTCATTGAGCAGCCTGTCCCGCGCGACGCACTGGCCGCGATGGCCGGCTTTCGCGCTGCGCTCGACACACCGATCCTCGCGGACGAAAGCTGCTTTGACACCCATGACCTTCTTGAAATCGTCCGGCTCGGCGCAGCCGACGCGATCTCGGTCAAGCTGATGAAGGCCGGGGGCCTGCTGAAGGCGCAGGGCATCATGGCGGTCGCGGACACGTGCCGCATTCCCGGCTACGGCGGAACGCTTTGGGAGGGCGGCATCGCGTTGGCGGCCGGCACGCAGTTCATTGCGGCCACTCCCGGCATCTCGCTCGGCTGCGAATTCTATATGCCTCACCACGTGCTGACCGAAGACGTCCTTGAGGAACGCATCGCCAACGAAGCGGGCGCCGTGATCGTGCCGCAGGCCCCCGGCCTCGGGATTTCCGTCACCGAGGCTTCGATCCGCGAAAACGCCCGCGTGCTCGCCACCGGCTGACCCAAGCCACGGCAAAGCAAGTTGCCTGCAAACGAGATGACAGCCCGCCGGGTCTTCTGGCGGGACCGATAACGGCTGGCCTGTGAAACGGCCATCCCCAGGGAAGGATCGCGTAAGCGATGGAACAGAACTCATCACCAAAGCGCGCGCATGTCGCGGTGATCGGCGGTGGCATCGTCGGCGCAAGCACGGCGCTGGAACTCGTCGAGCGCGGCTTCAGGGTCACTCTGATCGAGCCCGAGCAGCCCGGCGGTACCCATGCGGCAAGCTACGGCAACGGCGCTTTCATTTCGCCTGCCTCGATCATTCCGATGTCGGTGCCGGGCCTGTGGCGCAAGGTGCCCGGCTTCCTGCTCGACCGCGACGGTCCGCTTTCGATTGCCCCCCTTTCGCTGCCAAGGCTGTTTCCGTGGTTATGGCGCTTCCTGCTCGCAGGGGTCACGGAAGGACGGTTGCGGCGCACCGCCAAGGCGTTGAACGCACTGCTTTGCGATGCACCGCGCCGCCACCTCGCGCTGGCCGAGAAGATCGGCCGCCCCGATCTGATCAAGCGCAATGGGTTGCTATATATCTTCCCGAACCGCGAAGCTTTCGAGGCCGAGGCAGCCTCTTGGACGCTGCGGCGCGAGCTGGGCGTGACCTGGCAGGAGCTCGAGGGCGAGAGGCTTCATTCATTCGAGCCCACGCTTTCGGAGTTTTACCGCTTCGGCGTCTACGTCGAGGCCGGAGCCGAGTGCAATGATCCCGGCGAATACACTCGTGCGATTGTGGCGCGGGCCGAAGCTCTCGGTCTCGAACGCCTGGCGGCGAGAGCGACGGGGCTATCTGTCTCGAACGGCAAGCTTGCCGGCATCCGACACGATGCCGGTACCCTAGGCTGCGACATCGCGGTAATCGCGGCAGGCATCCGCTCGGCAAAACTCGCGCGGGAGGCAGGCGATTTTGTCCCGCTCGAAGCCGAGCGCGGCTATCACGTTGAGATTGACGCACCAACCGTGACCATCCGTCGCCCGGTCATGCCGAGCGACGGGAAGATGGCGAACACAATGGTCGCGGGGCGCCTGCGCGCCTCGGGGCAGGTCGAACTCTCCTCACCCGACGCAGCGCCGAACTGGCGACGGACCGACGTGCTGCTCAGGCACCTGAAAACCACCTATCCGCAACTCGAGACTCCCCAAGAGGGCGTACGCCGCTGGCAAGGAAACCGACCCTCCACTCCGGATGGGCTGCCGGTGATCAGTGGTTCTCCCCACTGCGCCGGGCTTTTCCTTGCCTTCGGGCACGGTCATGTCGGCCTGAATGCGGCCCCCGTCACGGCCGAGTTGATCGCCGACCTGGTTCAGCAGCAGGTGCCGACCATCGATCCCGCTCCCTATTCAGCCGCGCGCTTCCGGGGGCACCGCCCTGCGCGCCTTTCCCGCTCCACGCCCGCCAGGAAAAACCTCAGGAGATCCCGATGAGTAAACTCGACAAGATGACAGCGCAGTTCCCTCCCAAGACCGAGCTGCACATCCTCTTCGCTCATGGCGCATACGACATGAAGCCGATTTTCGACGCACAGGTCGACGGCATCAGGACCACGCAAGTGTCGAACCGCGAAGACCTGGCGAAGGCCCTGCCGGAAGCCGATGTTCTTGTTACCTCGATGTTGTGGTCGAACGAACTGCTACCGCAGGCGACAAGGCTCAAGTTCATCCAGTCGGTCAGTTCGGGCACCAACCACTACGACACGGCAGCGTTTGCCGATATGGGCATTCGTCTCGCCTCGGGTGCCGGCGTCAACAAGAACGCCGTTTCCGAACACGCCATCGGGCTCATGCTTTCGCTGACCCGCCGCCTCGCGCTGGCCCGTGATAATCAGCACGCGAAATTCTGGCGCACCGAGCAGACTGACCCAATGCTCCGCGAGGACGAACTGCCAGGAAAGACGATGGTCATCGTCGGCACTGGCGGGATCGGCGATCGCATCTGCAAGCTGGCCAAAGCCTTCGACATGAAGGTTGTCGGTGTGCGCCGCGACCCCTCGAAGGGCAAGGGTGCTGCCGATGAGGTCTACAGCTTCCATGATCTGAAATCGCTCCTTCCGCAGGCTGACGTCCTGGTACTGAGCTGCCCGCTGACGGAAGAGACAAAGGGCATCGTCGACGCCGATGCGCTTTCATTGATGAAGCCGACGGCTTATCTCGTGAACGTCGCGCGCGGCGGCTGCGTCGACGAACCGGCGCTGATCGAGGCGCTTCAGGAAAACCGTATCGCCGGAGCCGGCATCGATGTGACCGCGTCCGAGCCGCTATCCGCCGACAGCCCGCTTTGGGACATGCCGAATGCCGTCCTGACACCGCACTCGGCTGGCGAAACCCGCAAGTACGAGCTGAACGTGCTGAGTCTTCTGAGCCAGAACCTTGAGCGTCTGTGGGAAGGCCGCAGAGATCTCGTCAATCAGGTCGTCTGAGGCGCACCATGCTCGACACGCCAAAACCCGAATTCCGCCGCGCCAAGCGGCTTGCGAACCAGAAAGTCTCGGAAATCCTCGCGATCGGTGCGCGGGCCGCAGAGCTAAGCGCCGAGGGGCATCCGGTCATTGTGCTGGGTGCCGGAGAGCCGGACTTTGCGACACCGGAAAACGTGATCGAGGCGGCGCATCGCGCCGCGCTTGAGGGTCAGACCACCTACACGCCGCTCGCTGGGACGCCCGCCCTGCGTGCCGCAATCGCCGAAAAGTTCGCCCGAGAGAACGGCATCGACTACAGTCCACGCGAGGTCATCGCCACGGCAGGCGCCAAGCAGGTGATTTTCAACGCCTTCATGGCGACGCTCGATCCCGGCGACGAGGTGATCATCCCTGCGCCCTTCTGGACCACCTATTCCGCGATGGTCGACATCTGTGGCGGTGTTCCGGTGACGGTGACCTGCTCCGGAGACGCTGGCTTCAAGCTGACGCCCGAACAGCTCGAAACGGCGATTACGCCGAAGACCCGCTGGTTGATGCTGAACTCGCCGTCCAATCCCACGGGCGCAGCCTACACCGTGGAAGAAACGCTCAAGCTGCTGGAGGTGCTCGACCGACATCCCGATATCTGGCTGCTCTCGGACGAGATCTACGAGCACATCGTCTACGATGAGTTCACTTTTGTCAGCCCGGCTGCATTGTCGCCCTCGATCCGTGAGCGCACGCTGATCGTGAATGGCGTATCCAAGGCCTATGCCATGACCGGCTGGCGGCTCGGCTACGGGGCCGGTCCAGAGGCACTGATCGCAGCAATGACGGTCGTGCAGAGCCAGTCGACCTCCAACCCCTGCTCGATCGCGCAGGCGGCAGCGCTCGAAGCCCTGACTGGCCCTCAGGAGATTCTGCCCCAGCGCCGTGAGAGCTTCCGTCGGCGGCGTGACCTCGTGGTCGCGGCGATCAACGCGATGCCCGGCCTGTCGTGCCGCGTCCCTGAAGGCGCCTTTTACGCCTTCGCGAGTTGCGAAGGGGTTCTCGGGGCCCGCACGCCCGATGGGCGGCTGCTCGAGAGTGACCGCGACTTCTGCGCCTGGGTGCTCGAGACCGCCCATGTCGCCATGGTGCCCGGCGCGGCATTCGGTCTCTCGCCCTACTTCCGTGTCTCCTACGCCACGTCGGTGGCGGAACTGGAAGAGGCGATGGCACGGCTTGCCAAGGCTTGCGCCTCGCTAGACCTTCCAGCATGAGCCAGGCGGTGCTTCTTCTGCGGCAGGGGGGTGCCGGTCTCGGCGTCCTCTTGCAGTGCCTTCTGCTGGCCTTGCTCATTGCCGGTGCACTTGCCGGCATCCCCCTGCTCGCCGAGACGGCCGCCGCCTTGGCGGTTGTCTGGATCGCGACGCAGTGGGGGCGGCTCATCTCGCTGGCGCGGCTGTTCGTGGTCGTCGCGGCATCAGTATTTGCGCTGGTGCTCATGCTCTGGCCCGATGCCTCTCCCAGGCTGAGCCTTGCACTGGTGCAGGGCACCGGCTTCGCGGCACTGATGATGGTGCTCGGCCTGCTGCGCCAGCCGGTGAGGCGCGCGGCCGTGACCCGGTCCGCTGCCGAGTATCTACTGTCCTTCTCGCCGCGCTGGCGCTACGGCGGTTTGCTTGCCGGCGCGCAATTCATGGCGTTGATGTTCAACGTCGGGATCATCGCCATGGTCGGCGATCTGACCCAGCCCGAGGACGGGAGCGACGCGCGCCACGACCCTGCGCGTCGCGCCATGGTGATGGCGGCAATGCGCGGCGCGGCGCTCGTGACCATCTGGTCGCCCATGTCGCTCGGCTTTGCCATCGTGACCGCCGGTGTGCCGGCGATCAATCCCCTGCTCCTGATCGCGGTGGCCTTCGGTTTCACGCTTGTCCTGCTTGCTCTGAGCAGCCTCTGGCCCTTGCTGCCGCAGGAGGCCCGTCTCGATCGGCACGCACCGGATCCGGGGCCCGCCGGTGCCCGCGCGGCTCTGCTTCAGGTGCTCGGCGCAAGCGGCCTGCTTCTGATGTTTACCATGACGCTGCACTTGGCCATGGGGCTCAGTTTCACGCTCTCCGCCGTGGTCACGCTGCCGGCCTTCTCACTGATCTGGCTTGCGCTCGAACCGCCTCGGGGCCAGACGATGAGGGAACGTGTCCGTGACGCGCTTTTCGCCATGGCGGACCTGCGTTCGGAAGCGGCGCTCTTCCTGTCGGCGAACGTGATCGGCGCGGGCCTATCCGTCGCCATTGAGGCGAGCCCGCTCTGGTCACTGTTGTCCGGTTCTAGCTTTGCCAGCCTCCCGACGCTGCTTGTGTGTCTGTTCGCCATCCCGCTGGCTGCCTCATTCTACCTGCCCAACAGCGTGATGGTGGTGCTCACTGCACAGGTCTTCGGGCCGACATTGCTGGGGCAGGAGCATCCGCTGGCGCTCGGCCTTACGCTCTGCATCGGCTGGGCTCTGGCGATCTGCGTCAATCCCATCAGCGCCATGAACCTGATCACGGCCCGCTTCTGCGACGCGCCGACCAGTCGCATCGCGCATCGCTGGAACGCGCGCTTCGTTGGCGTCGCGTTCCTGCTGGGGGCACTTCTCATCAGCGCCGCATACGCCGCAGGCGGCTGACGCGCCGAGACATGGAAGGTTTCCATGAAGCCCCGCACAAGTTTCGACACCGATGTTCCCTTCACCTGCGAAGTGTGGATCGGTGGCCCCGCCGGCACCGGCAACTGCCCGCCTTGAAAAGGGATTTGGCGGAGTAAGGCAGGTAGCAGATTAAGGTATCTTGCGTAGAAAGTGCCTGAAGGCAGGGAAGTGGGGGGCGGGCGGACAGGGCCGCTCAGGGGATGAATGACCCTGGCAGCGCTGCAGGGTTGCGCTCGCCCATGCCGGCAACAACAGCGCCCGCCGGGTGGGCTCCGCCTTCATTGTCACCGCCTTCGCCCAGCCCGACCATGTGGCGGCGAAGGCCCAGTGGTGTCTCGTGGCGGACCGGATGCGCGGCAAGCTGGCAACTCTTATGGACCGGGCCGATGAGGACGTCCCAGGCTACATGAAGCTGCACAGCACCGATCCGATCAAGCGGCTGAACCGCGAAATCAAGCGAGGCAGGGACGTCGTCGGCATCTTTTCGGACGAGGCTTCGATCCGGCGCCTCGTCGGCGCGCTCCTCATTGAGCAGGCCGAGAAATGGACGGTCCAGCGCGCCAGACAAATCACGCTGGAAACACTCGCGCCCCGTGCGGAGCTACACCACCTCGCGGGACATCATCTTGACGCTGGCGCTGCCTCGCCTGCCGGTCAGCGGCAGGGCCAGCGTCATGTCCGGGTCGAGCCAGATCGTCAGCGAGCCGCGCTGCTTCAGCGCTTCGTTGCAGGCCGGCCGGTTCCTGGTCATGCCTGCGCGGCAAAGCTCTGGGATGGCCATTTCGAATGGCACACAGACACGACCCTGAGCGCCTCGTAAGAGGTGGCCCAAGGCGTGCGTTGAGATGCACAATCAAGATCCGGTCCGTGGCTAGCCTGGTGTCGGGTAATCGGCGGCGTTCAGCACCCAGCCAGGTTTCGCGCTGAAATCGCTGCGCGGCGGGCAGAAGACGTCGATGAGCCGGTTGGTCCCGGTGCCGCAGGCGCGGCTTGTGTGGATCACCGGCGGCGGAATGACGAGGGCAGAGGGGGCGCCGACCCGGTAGGTCACGTCGTCCTTCCAATCCGCCATGTCCGTTGTCCAGGGCCAGCGCAGGTGATGATCGTATTCGCCTTCGATCAGGATCGAGAACTGCTCGAAGTCGTCGTGATGATGTGGCGACATCTTCGAGGGATCGCGCGGGCCTTCGTAGGGATAGAGGAGGTTCACCATGAAGGTGGTGCAGCGGAAGATGCGTCCGAAGCGACCCTCCTCCGGCGCGATGTCGTAGGAATAGGTGCGCAGCTTCAGCCCGTCCGGGGGCGTCGGCCAGGGCTCGAAGGGCGGGACGTGGCTGCGTGGCCTGTCATAGGCCTCCGCATTCGGGCACATCGCCACCAGATCCTTGGACTCGGTCGTGAAGAGCCTGTAGACATCGCCCCCTTCGGAAAGGGTGATCGTGCTGTCGCCCGGCGGGATCATCGCGACAGTCATGGATCCGGTTGCCGCGGTCTCGTCTCCGGCAGTGATGTTGGCCGGGGCCTCGGGCAGGATGGCGACGTATTCGTCAGGCTGGTCGCTCCGGCACAACGTGGCGCCGGGAGCGAGCCGCGAATAGGCCAGCACGAAATTATGGCCGCGCAGGAACCAGGTCCGGCCGCTGGCATCGTCGACCTGCGGCGGATCCTCGTAGAAGCGGCCGAGCTGCTCTTCGGCGATCAGTCCGGTCCGTGGCTTGGCGGCAGCCGCGGGGGTCAAAGTGGCGCGGGGGTCGTTCTTGTCATACATCGGAGGTCTTCTCCCGGGAAAGCGTGGCACGGGCCTCTGTCAGGCCTTTTTCGGCGGCGCCCTTCAGCAACGTCTGGTCGGAGGATATGATGAAGGAAGTGGCCCCCTGTGCGGCCAGCTGCGTCATGTCTTCGGTGGTGGCGGTCATCACGCAGATGACCTTGCCGGCGGCCTGTGCGGCGCCGGCGATCCGTGCGACGGCCTCGCGCACCGGAGCGGCGCTGCCCGCGCTTTCGCCGAGAGCAACCGTGAGGTCGCCACGTCCGATGAAGACGCCGTCGAGGCCCTCGACGGCCATGATCTCGTCCAGTCGGTCGAGCGCAGCGACATCCTCGATCATGGCGATCACGGTGACCCGCGAATCCTGTGCCTCTGTATGCGCCTGCAGCCGGGCCGAGCCAAAGCCGCCTGCGCGGGTGGTGGGCGAATATCCCCTGCTACCGCCGGCGTAGCGTGCTGCGGCCACGACGGCGCGGGCCTTTTCGGCGGAGTCGACGTGGGGCACCAGGACGCCATCGGCCCCGCAGTCCAGCACGCTCAGGATGGCTTCGGGTGAGGGGCTCTGGACGCGGACCAGGCTTGCGATGCCGTAGGCCTTGCAAGCGAGGATGATCCGGTCGGTGCTTTCGCGCGAGAACGGGGCGTGCTCTTCGTCGACGACGACAAAATCGTAGCCGACGGATCCCAGGATCTCGGCCGGCTGCGTGTTGGCGATCTTCAGGAAACAGCCAATCAGCGGATCCCCGGCAAGGAAAGCGTTGCGGAAGCTCTGTGGCGTGTCTGTCATCCCGTCTCCTCCATGCGGTCGAACGGGGCCTCCCACGCCGGTGGGGTGACGGCAACAAATAGGGTGTGCTTGTTCCAGCAGGCGAAATTCAGAAGGTCCGGTTCAGACGGCCGAGGTCCTGGGTGATCTCTTCCGATGTGACCTTGAGGATCGGGGCATAGCGCGCGCAGGCCTCGGCCTGGGATTTGAAGGCCGAGGAAAAGTAGGTGAGCCCGAGGGTTGCCACGGCGCGGCCGCCCGAGTCGAAGATCGGCACGGCAATGGTGTTGGAATTGCGGGGTTCCACCTCAAGCGATCGGGTCGCGTATCCCTGATCCCGAACCTTGTCGATCAGGCTGGCCAGCTGCGCCGGATGATGCGCCAGAACGTCCTCGGGATCGTCGGAATTGCGCATCATGTCGATGAGAAGGGCGCGCTCCTCCTCGTTGGTGAAGGCGAGGTAGGCCAGGCCCATGGCCCGGGTGATAAGCGGCAAGCGCATGTTCACCGTGGTATGGAAAGGCGACATGGAGCTGTCCGGGACCGTGCTGAAGCGCACGACCACGGCGGCGCGGTCGAGAAGCGAGATCGACACCGGCCATTGGTGCTTGCGGGTGAGGGCGATTGCCCACGAGCGGCCCGCTTCCACGACCATGGGTTCCTTGTGGTAGCCGGAACTCAGGGCGCTGACCATCGCGCTCACCTGATAGCCGCCGATCCGCTTGTCGTTCTCGACGTAGCCTGCCTCTTCCAGCGTCTTGAGGATCCGCACCAGGGTGGGTTTTGGCAGGCCCGTCTTCTCGTGCAGCCGTGCGATCGAAGAATGCGGCTGCAGGTTCATTTCCTGCAAGACCTTAAAGGCCCTTTCGATCGATCTGATCCCCATGCGCGCTCCACCTGCATTTCGCCTAACGGAATATCCCAGACACTCCGATTGTAGGAATTTGAGGTCAAGACATAACGTCCTTCGAAACTTTGGAGGTGTCGAATGTCTGATGAAAACCGGGCCCGAGTACGAGCGATGATTGCCGACATCGACGACGGGATCGTCGATGGACTGATGAAGGGGGCGCTGGACCTGCACGTGCATTCCGGCCCGTCGACCATGGAACGGCAGATCGACCATTTCCAGGCCGTCGAGCAGGCCGCGGAAGCGGGCATGCGGGGTATCCTGTTCAAGGACCACCATTACTCGGTGGCGCCTTTCATTCCGATCATGGACCGGGTTCTGGGCCATCATGGCGTGGCCATGTATGGTGGCCTGGTGATGAACAACTCCACCGGCGGGCTTGATCCCTTCGTGGTGGACGCGCAGCTGAAGATGGGCGCGAAGCTGATCTGGATGCCGACGGCGCAATCGGCCAACCACATTCGCAGTTCGCGCCGCAAGAGCCGCCTGGCGAGCAAGGTTGCGCTGAAGAAGTCCCCCGGGATCACCGTGGTCGACGCCTACGGCAACCTGCTGGACGTGGTGAAGGAGATCCTCGATTCCATCGCCGAGGCCGACGCGATCCTGTCCTCGGGACACCTGCACGTCTCTGAGATCTGGACGCTCTTCGAAGAGGCCAAGAAACGTGGCGTGAAGCGGCTGCTCATCAACCACCCGATGTACGGGCTGCATTTCACCTACGACGATATCCGCGAACTGGCCGAGTTCGGCGCGCTGATCGAGCAATCCGCCTGTCTCTACGTGGACTGCCGCTTCAACGTCTTCACGCCGGAAGAGCTGAAGGAGCATATCGACGCGGCCGGTCCCGAACACACGTCGCTTGGGTCGGATCTCGGCCAGGTTGACAATCCGACTCCCGTGGAAGGGATGCGGCAGATCATCAAGTTGTGCCTCGCGCTCGGTTACGGCGAAGACGAGGTTCGGATGATGGTCAATCGAAACCCTGCGCGTCTGGTTGGTCTCGACTGATCACCAAGACAGGCCGGTTCGCAGGGAGACGACCGGCCCGTTCGCAGCGAAAAAGAATGCGGTGCCCACCGCGAGGAGGAGCGCGATGAGCGACATCGAAGATAAGGCCGCCCAGTTCGAGGCTGGCCCCAGAAGACTTGACGGCCTGCCAAGGCTGATCGTGCGCCTGCTTGCGGCGCTGATCACGCTGCTCGCGGTCAATCAGACCTTTAACCTTGGCTTCTTCGTAAACTACACGGTGGTAGACCTCAGGTACTACTACGTCATTATCGCGCTGGGGCTCTTCTGCACCTACGTGTTTTATCCTGCCCGTCAGAGCTCGCGGAGCAACAGGCCGCCCTGGTTCGACTGGATCCTCGCTGTCGCGGTCCTGGTCGTCTGCGGCTATTTCGTCGCCAACACCATGTCGATCCTGTTGCAGGGCTGGGAGATGGCTCCGCCGACGAGCGCCATCTGGTTCGGCGCGGCGCTCTGGCTGCTCGTGCTCGAGGCCGGGCGGCGGGCGGCGGGCTGGCCGCTCGCGATCATCGTGGGGGCGATGTCCCTCTACCCGATCTACACCGCGTACCTTCCCGACGCGATCGCGGGCTTTCCCTCGCCCTTCGAATACACCGCAGCCTATCACGCCATGGGATCCGAGAGCATTCTCGGCATTCCGATGCGGACATTCGCCAACCTGATCATCGGCTTCCTGATCTTCGGCGCGGCATTGCAGCAGACCGGGGCGGGGGCCTTTTTCATGGACCTCTCCTTTGCCCTGCTGGGACGCGTGCGTGGCGGGCCGGCCAAGGTGTCGATCTTCTCCAGTGGCCTGATGGGGTCGATGAGCGGCAGCGTCATCACCAACGTGCTGACCACCGGCGTCATGACGATCCCGGCGATGAAGCGCATCGGCATCCGCGGCACCTTTGCCGCCGGGGTGGAGACCTGCGCGTCTACCGGCGGGACACTGATGCCGCCAGTCATGGGCGCGACCGCCTTCGTGATGGCAAGCATCATGAACGTGCCCTACGCGAACATCGCGCTGGCCGCGATCATTCCCTCGGCGCTCTATTTCTTCGGTCTCTTCGTGCAGATCGACTCGATGGCCGCCAAGGAAAAGCTCGTGGGCATGGCCGAGGAGGATCTGCCGAAGGTCGGCAAGACCGTCAAGGAAGGCTGGTACTACATCTTCGCCTTCGCGGTGCTGAACTACATGCTGCTCGTCCTGCGCCGGGAAGCGTTGGCCCCTTACTACGCGACGCCTCTGCTCATCATTCTCAACCAGCTCTTTTCCAAGAAGTATCGCTGGGGCTGGGCGGACCTGGGGCGGTTCTTTGACAGTCTTGGCGCGCTTTTCGCGAACCTCATCGCGATCCTTGCCGCGGTCGGGCTCATCATCGGCGCATTGTCGATGACCGGTGTGGCGGCGACGCTTGTGAACGACCTGCTCCGGATCGCAGACGGCAACGCATTGCTGCTGTTGCTCATGGGCGCACTGACCGGGCTGATCCTCGGCATCGGCATGACCTCCACGGCGGCCTACATTTTCCTCGCGATCCTGTTGGCCCCGGCGCTGATCAGGGTCGGGCTGGACCCGATCGCCGTGCACATGTTCATCTTCTACTGGGGTATGCTGTCCTTCATCACGCCGCCCGTGGCGCTGGGCGCATTTGCGGCGGCCTCCATCTCCAATACGCCGCCGATGAAGACAGGGTTCGAGGCGATGCGTCTCGGCTCCGTGATCTACTTCATTCCCTTCTTCTTCGTGTTCGACCCGGCGCTGGTGGGCCAGGGCACGGCGATGGAGATCGTGGCGTCCCTGGCACTCGCCATCCCGGGCGTGGCGCTCTTCGCCTGCGCCATGCAGGGCTACGTTCCCTTTGTCGGGACCTTGTTCGGCGGGGCCTGGTACGGCTGGCCCCTTCGGATCGTGCTGCTGCTCTCGGCGATCCTGGTGGCGCTTCCGGCGGACGTGATCCCGGGGTGGAACGACCTTCAGCTTGTGGCGGTGGCACTGGCCATGGCGGTCCCGGTGCTCGGTCTGGCCTTCGGACAGAACCGACTGGCAACGCGGGCTGCGGCCCCTTCGGCTTGAGGAGCGACACCATGAGATACGTCGAAATCCGCGGCCAGGGCGGCCCCGAGGTCCTGCACATGGCAGAGGGGCCGCGCCCCGAACCGGGGCCGCAGGAGGCCATCATCCGGGTGATCGCCAGCAGCGTGAACAGACCGGACGTGCAGCAACGGCGCGGCCTTTACCCACCGCCGCCGGGCGCCTCGCCTGTGCCGGGCCTCGATATCGCCGGCACCGTCGAAGCGGTCGGGTCCGAGGTGACACGGCTCAAGCCCGGCGATCCCGTCTGCGCCCTGACCAACGGCGGCGGCTACGCGGAATTCTGCGCCGTCGACGTCGGCCAGTGCATGACGATCCCGGAGGGCCTGACCTTCGTGGAGGCGGCCTCCCTGCCCGAAGCATTCTTCACCGCGTGGAACAACGTGATGTGGCTTGGCGCACTGGCAGAAGGCGAGACCCTGCTCGTGCAGGGCGGCACCAGCGGTGTGGGTATGGCGGCGATCCAGATGGCGCGGGCCCTGCGCGGCGCCCGGGTGTTTGCGACCGCCGGCGACGAGGCCAAGCGCCAGGTCTGCCGGGACATCGGCGCCGAGGAGGCCCTCGATTATCGCGGGGCCTGGGATGACGAGATCCGAGAGATGACAGGCGGCGAAGGCGTGGACGTCGTGCTCGACGCTCAGGCCGGCCCCTATACGCAGCGTCAGCTCGACCTGCTGCGCTACGACGGCCGCGTCGTGCTTATCGCCAGCCATCAGGGCGAGTTCTCCGAGATCAATATTCGCCAGCTCGTGCGGCGCCGTCAGACGCTGACCGGGTCCACCATCCGCCCGCAGAGCGCTGCCTACAAGGCACGGCTGGCCCGCGCGCTGGAAACCGAAGTCTGGCCGCTGCTGCGGACCGGGGCAATCCGGACCCGAATCCACGAGGTTTTCGCCTTTGAAGAGGTCCGGGCCGCGCATGCCGTGCTCGACCGCAACGAACAGATCGGCAAGGTCGTGCTGGCGGTGGATGCCGCCGCCGCGGAGACGGTGCCGGTGAAAGGAGCGACCTGATGCTAACCGTCGAGACCGCGGCCGACCTTGCCGCCCATGCAGGCCAGGTGATGGGCCACTCCGAGTGGCGCCGGATCACCCAGGACATGATCCGGGACTTCGCCGAACTGACGGGGGATGATCACTGGATCCATGTCGATGTGGAACGCGCTGCGCGCGACATGCCGGACGGAAAGACAATCGCGCACGGGTTGATGATGGTCGCGCTGATCCCGCGGCTTCAGCGCGAGATCTACTCGATCCGGCGGCGGGGCAGGGGGCTCAATTACGGCTACGACCGTATCCGTTTCACCGCGCCGGTGCCGGTGGACAGCAATGTCCGGCTCATCCAGACCCTGGTCGAGGCCGCGCCGCACAAGGCCGGCACCCGCATTGTGACCGAAGCCGAGATTGCCATCGAGGGGGCGGAGCGTCCCGCTGTCGTCGCACGCAACATCCTGCTGATCGAGGATGCGGCATGACCTGCGCAGGCGACACGGAAAGCCCTGCCGTGATGGAGCATCTGCTGTCCCACGGTGAGACGCGGCCGGATGCCGAGGCGCTGATCATCGGCGACACGACACTGTCGTGGGGCGCCTTGCGCTCACAGGTGCTGGGCGTGGCCGGCGCCCTTGATCGTGCCTTTCCGAACGGCGAACGGATTGCCCTGCTTGGCGACGTGACGCCGGAGCTGGTGACGGCCTATCTCGGCATTGTGGCCTCTGGCCGGTGCGCGGTGCCGCTGCAGACCAGTGCGCATCCCGATGCGCAGGCCGGAATGCTGGCGGATTGCGATGCGGCGGGGTTGCTGGCAGACCCGGAGCATGTCGCACGGCTGGGCGACCGCCTGCCGGCAGCTCTGCCGGTGCATGACCTCGACGATCTTGCCTTCGGCGCGCCCGGGGTGATCCGGACCCCGCCCCCCGAGGCGGCCTTCAACATCATCTACAGTTCCGGCACCACCGGCCAGCCCAAGGGAATCGTGCAATCGCACCTGATGCGCCATCGTCAGTCATCTCGCGGCGCCTTCGGACTATCGCCCGGCTCGACGCTGCTGCTCGCCACCCCGCTCTATTCCAACACGACACTGATGCCGATGCTGGCGACGCTCTATCACGGCGGTCGGGTCGTCATGATGCGCAAGTTCGATGCGGGCGGTTATCTCGATCTGGCCGAGCAGACGCATGCGACGCACACGATGCTGGTTCCGGTGCAGTACCAGCGCATCCTCGCGCACGAGAGCTTCGCGCACAGGGATCTTTCGGCGTTCCAGCTGAAGCAGAGCACGGGCGCCCCTCTGCCGCGCGCCGACAAGCTGCGGATCGCGCGTGACTGGCCGGGCCGGTTTTTCGAGGTCTACGGTCTGACCGAGGGCGGCTGCACCTGCATTCTCGATGTCGGCGCATATCCCGACAAGGCACACACGGTCGGACGCCCGGCCGAGCGCAACGACGTTCGGATCATCGACGAGAACGGAAAGGATGTCGCCACCGGCGAACGCGGCGAGATCGTAGGGCGCTCGCCGATGATGATGACCGGGTACTTTCGCAAGCCGGAGATCACGCAAGACTTCCTCTGGCACGACCGCGACGGCACCGTCTACCACCGCACCGGCGACATCGGCGTCTTCGACGAGGACGGGTTCCTTAGGTTGGTCGACCGAAAGAAGGACGTCATCATCTCGGGCGGTTTCAACATCTATGCCTCGGATCTCGAAGAAAAGCTTCTGGCCCACCCAGAGGTGACCGAGGCCAGCGTCATCGCCGTCCCCAGCGACAAATGGGGAGAGACACCTTTGGGCTTCGTCGTCCTGGAGAAGGGGGCCTCGGCCGATACGATCCTTGAATGGGCCAACGACCGGCTCGGCAAGATGCAGCGCCTCTCCGGGATCGAAGTTCTCGACGCTCTGCCCCGCAATGCCGTCGGAAAGGTCCTGAAGCAGGAGCTCAAGGCGCGCTACGCGACAGGGAGTGCATGAGGGCGGAGCGCCGGGTCGCCCTTGTCACCGGCGCGAGCCGGGGTATCGGCCGCGCCACCGCCCTGCGGCTTGGCCGGCTCGGGATGCAGGTCGTGGTCGGCTATCATAGCGATGCCTCCGCGGCTGAGGGCGTCGTCGCCGAGTTGGATGGCGACAACCGTCTGGCCTGCCGTGTCTCGATCGACGATGACACCTCGGTCCGCGCGGCGGCCGCGCTTGTCGCAGACCGCTATGGCCGACTGGACGTTCTGGTCAATTCCGGCGGCAGCACGCGGCCTGTGCCGGCGAATGACCTCGACGCGCTGGATGACGAGTTTTTCGACAGGGTCCTGCGGATCAATCTGCGCGGACCTTTTGCCATGATACGCGCGCTCCGTCCGCTGCTCGAGAAAGGCGAGGGGGCGGTTGTGGTCAACGTCTCATCCCTCTCGGCAAGGACCGGGGTCGGCAGCAACCTGGCCTATTGCGCGGCGAAAGGCGGGCTGGATACGCTGACCGTCGGCCTCGCGCGGGTGCTGGCCCCGGGGATCCGGGTCTTCTCGGTCTCGCCCGCCGGCGTCGACACGGATTTCGTCGAGGGGCGCAGCCGCGCCGATCTCGAGGCGCGTGCCGCGGTCACGCCGCTGGCGAAGGTGACCCTGCCAGACGACGTTGCGCGCGCCATCGAGGCGGCCGTAACCCATTTCACCAGCAGCACGGGGATTGTGCTGATGGTGGACGAGGGACGGCATCTTTGACGCTCAGCCCTCGCGCGCGGGGACTTGGCCGAGCGACACGAGGGTCATGACCACCTCGTCCTTCTGGTTGATCATGCTCACCTGGGTCTTGACGACGCCACGGTCCGGTTTTGTCTCGGATCGTTCAGTCGCGATCACCTCCCGCGTGACCCGAAGTGTGTCGCCGGGCCGCACCGGGCGCCGCCATTTCAGCGACTCGATCCCCATGCCGACCACCGGCGTATCGCCGTAGCCGCCGCTTTCGACGAAGAGCCGCATGGAAAGCGCCGCGATCTGCCAGCCGCTCGCGATGACCGTCTTGAAAGGTCCGTCGGCCGCGGCCGCGGGATCGGTGTGGATGGGCTGTGGATCATAGACCTTTGCGTAGTCGATGATGTCGGCTTCGCTCAACGTCACCGTCTCGCTCTTCCAGGTTTCCCCGATCTCGAAATCCTCGAAATACCGTCTCATTGCCTTGCGTTTCCTTACCTGTCTTGCGGCCGCAACCCTTTTGAGCATCCCCGACCTGTGGGTTGCCGTAGTCGTGGGCACCTGGCGTCGCGAACACGTAGTTCTCCTTGGTCTGTCCCTGCACTAAGAACGATTGTCGCCAACCGGCAAATCAGAGGGGCGCAGATTTCGGAGAGCGAAACGAATGTGTCCAGCAGTTCTCGTGCGGCCAAAAGTGAAGCAGGGTGCGGATCAGGGATGGCAGGAGGTCAAGATACTGAATACCGGACAAAAATTCGACCGCTTCGGCTTCAAGCCTACCTCGACAGCAAAGCGCTCATCGAATTCTTGGAAGCCTGACCGCTTCGCCAAGCGGAATGGTCGGAGGCAGACGGTGCCACACCGGCATTAGGATCGTATGCATCCCGCTACTGATATCACAGCGAGATATTCTCGGAGGAGGAGAAATGTTGAAACGCAAACTCATGGCCAGCGCCCCCGCCATCATTCTGACTGCGACCATGCAGCCCGCCGTCGCGCAGCAGGAGGTCGAACTGCCAAGGACGCTTTCGGTGACGACCTACGATGTGGGCGCCGCATCCTACAACCAGGCGGTCGCACTCGGCACGGCGCTCGGCAATGCCTACGACATTTCGCTTCGCGTCCTGCCGGCGACATCCGACGTTGCGCGCCTGTTGCCCGTTCGGCAAGGCCGTGTGGATTTCGGCGTGATCGGGTCGGAATCCTTCAACGCGGCCGAAGGAACGGAGGCCTTTGCCGACCCGTCGGTCGGTCCGCAACCGCTGAGGTTGGTTGTCGGCTCGAACTCCGACAACTGCTTCACGCTCGGGCTGCGTGGCGACGCCGGGATTGAATCCATCGACGACATGAAAGGCAAGCGCGTGGCCGACGTCGTCGGCGCGCCGGCACTGCAAAGCAACGTCGCCGCCTTCCTCGCCTTCGGCGGGCTGACATGGGACGATGTCGAGAAGGTCGACGTGGCGAGCTTCGGTGCCTCCTGGGAGGCGATGATCAACGGCCAGGTCGACGCGATCACCACGCTGACCACCACCAGTTACAGCCAGCAGGCCGCGGCGTCGCCTGCCGGACTGGACTGGCTGTCGCTGCCGGCGGACGATACCGAAGGGTGGGCGCGCCTGCAGGCCTTGAAGCCTCAATTCGCGCCGCGCATGGCGACTCTCGGGCCGAACATCTCGGCCGAGGAGCCATTGGAATGCGCGGGCTTTCCGTTTCCGGTGCTCGCAACCTACCCGGACCGCGACGACAGCCTTGTCTACAGCATGACCAAGGCCCTGGACGAACAGTACGAGAACTTCGTCGACATCGAGCCGGGCATGTCCGGCTGGGCGGCCGACAAGCAGGAGTTCGAGTGGGTCATTCCCTACCACGCCGGTGCTGTGGCCTACTGGAAGGAAAAGGGCCTGTGGAGCGAAGAGGCTGATGCCCACAATGAGCAACTCGTGAAACGCCAGGAACTGCTGGTGCAGACCTGGGACGCGCTCGACGACAAGTCGACCTGGCCCGAGGCGCGTGCAAAGGCACTCGAAGACGCAGGTATGGCAACCTACGAGTGACACAATGAAATATCGAACCGGCCTCCGGTCTATCGGGGGCCGGTTTGCGTGGCCTTGCTATGCAAATCGCCGCTTCGATGTTTCGCCCCTTCCCTCGATTGCGACACGACATGGCGTCGATGTCGTCCCTCCCAAGACGTCGTTGGCAGTTCATGAGAGCAATGCGGATGCGGGCTTTGTCGGCGAGACGATCGAGTCTCCTGACATGAGCTTCACGCGTCACGCCCGTCATATGGGCGTCGACGGGATGTCGCGCGTGTGATCGGTCTGCATGAGGGCGTCAAAACCACTTCGGAATCCCTGTCCCGCCGATCATGAAGGTCCGCGCTCGGCGTATGTCTGCTGCGGTCCGCGATGGAAGCTTGGCTCATGAGCGGAGAGCCTCCCTCTCTGGGAATACCTTGAGAAAGCCCGTCATTGGCCGGGTGAAAATATGGTCCCATTCACCCAAAATTGCGCCCCTCTTTGGGCGCGGTTTTCGTTTGTGGGCTGTCATATGACTTTGACGCGCCCGTGCTATCCATCCAGACTTCTCTCGATGACAGGTGACATGCCGATGGGCGAACAGATCGCGGCACTGCCCCTGCACTGGGACAAGAAGGGCCAGGTGCAGGTTCTGATGGTCACGTCGCGCGATACCGGGCGGTGGGTGATGCCCAAGGGCTGGGAGATGGACGGCAAGAAACCCTGGCGCGCGGCCGAGATCGAGGCGCTGGAAGAGGCCGGCGCCCGTGGCTACATCGGCAGCGAGCAGATCGGCACCTACAGCTACAACAAGATCCTCGACGACGGCACCGCGCTGCCCTGCACGGTGCGGGTCTACCCGATGATCGTCGAAAAGCTGAAGCGCCGCTGGAAGGAGCGCAAGCAGCGCAAGCGGCGGTGGTTCACACCGAGCGCCGCGGCCAGGCGCGTCCGCGAACCTGAACTCAGTGCCCTCCTCCTGACGCTCAGGAACAAGCACAAGCCCCACAAGCAGCCCATCCTCCGCAACCTGCTGAAGGCCTGAAGCCCGCGAGCTCAGTCCACGGGCAGCCCGCTCGGCACGCTTTCGGGTCGTCCCAGCGGCCGGTCGAAGGGGCTGGGGTCGGTCAGCGCGTTCAGGAAGGCCTCGATCTCGCCGATCTGCTCGTCGCGCAGCCGCACCGGCAGGATTTCGAGGTACTGCGCCTGCCGCGCCATTTCGAGCCGGTCCTCCATCACCGCGAAATCCCCCGCCGCAAGCCAGGGCACCACCGGCAGCCGCGCCATCTCGGGCCGCCAGAGCATGCGGCTGCCCACGGGATTGGCCATGTGGCGGATCATGTCGCGCAGGGTGGGGTAGGCGCCGTTGTGCCCGTAGGGCGCCGTCACCGCCACGTTGCGCAGGCTGGGCGTGCGGAACCGGTAGGCATCGTCGAGCCGGTCCGACTTGCCCATGCGCCCCACGTCGCGATTGATCGGATCGAACTTGCGGTTTCGCCCCGGCCCGAAGGCCGGCAGCCCCGCCGCGTGGAACTGCTGGTCGCTGAAAAGCGGCCCGTTGTGGCACTGCGCGCAGCCCGCCTCGCCGAAAAAGAGCTGCCGCCCCCGTTCGGCCCGCGCCGGCAGCGGTACGCCCTCGCGCGCCCAGCGGTCGTAGGGCGTGTCGTAGCTCTGCCATTCGGTCCCGATGAAGGCCGCAAGCGCGTTCACCACATGCACGATGGTGATGTCGTCCTGCCCCTCCACGTCCTCGAAGGCCTCGGCGAACATCCCGGCATAGGCCGGGATCGTCGCCACCCGCCGGGCGATGACCGGCCAGCCCAGGTGCACACCCGCCGCCACGGCGGTGGCCACGTCGTTTTCGCCCGGGCTGCCCGCCATCTCGGTGTCCGAGGTCATCGGGAACAGCGCCTGCGCCGCGATGATCGAATTGAGCCCCATGGGGATCTTCGAGCCTGCCGGCGAATCGAAGACGTATTCGCCGTCGATCTTCTGCAGCCGCCCGTCGTGGAACACCGATCGGATCTCGCGGTGAGCGAGGTTCCACAGCCCCGGCGCGTTGCGCGGCACGCGCTTGTGGATGCGGTCGGCGCCCGTGCCCGGTGTGCGGTCCGCCCCCAGTCCCACGCCGCCTTCCCCGATGCCGAGGCTCAGCCCGTCGCTGCTGCCCAGCGAATGATGGTGGCAGGTGCCGCAGCTGATGTTGCGGTTGCCCGACAGGATCTTGTCGTAGAACAGCAGCTGCCCGATCCGTGCTTGATCGGCGTCGAAGGGCAGGAAATCCTCGGGGTCTATGGCGTCGGCGGCGGCCGGCAGGGCGATCACGGAGGAGACGAGAAGATGCCCCATCCCCGCAAGACACCAGGGCTGCGCGATGCGGCGGCCCTTCTTCTGGCGCTGGCCCTCGCGGCCCCAGCCCAGGCCCAGAGCCTGCGCGAGGCGCGCGAACTCATGGTGGACAAGGACTTCGATGCGGCGCACGCGGCCCTCAGGCCGCTGGCGCGTGCCGGTAACGCCGACGCCGAGGAGCTGATCGGCGTGATCTACGCGCTGGGCCTCGGGGTCGAGCAGGACCACGTCCGCGCCTTCGAATGGTACCTGCGCAGCGCCATGAAGGGCCATCCGGGCGCGCAGTCGGGCGTCGGCTGGTACTACGAGCTCGGCCTCGGCATGGCGCAGCCCGACAGGGTGCGCGCCTACCTCTGGTACCGGCTCAGCGACATCGGCGGCGATCCCGACGCGGCGATCTCGGTCGAGGAGCTTGGGAAAAAGATGACGGCAGAAGAAATGGAAGAAGCGCATAAATTGATCGATGACTATCGGGCGTGGATGTATCCTTTCCGCTAGGGTAACGCACTTTTCCGTGATCGCAATTGCAGCCTTACCACGTTTCTGTTCCGTTCTGCAGGCTCTTTATTCCATCCCCGAAGGCGCGGCCGCGCTCACATGAGCGGGCGTTTGGGTGGCTCCGGGTTCTCGACCATCGCGTAGGCTTCGAGCTCCTCGAGGTCGGGGATCCGCAGGCGCCCGTCGGACCACGTTGCCTTCTGGTTCCGCCGCATCGTGGCGAGCGTCTTGTTCGTGTGCACGAGGGACAGCCCGAGCGCATCCGCCAGATCCTGCTGACGGTAGGGCAGGGGCACGCTGTGGTCCTCGCGCATGCGCAGCTCTGTCAGGCGGCGGAAGATGCGCGAAAAGGCCCAGCCGATGCGTTCGGGTGCCGAGCGCTGGCCGACGGTGGTGAGCGCCTCGCTCATGAAGCGCTCCTCGAGCGCGGCGAGCCAGGTCAGGGAAAACGCCCGCTCCGGTTGCTGGCGGAACAGGTTCCACAACTCCTTGCGGTCAAACACGCATAATCTCATACGTGTCGTTGCCTCGACCGAGTGCGTCATTTCACGCATGACGCCGGCCTGCAAACCCACGAAATCGCCGGGAAAAACAAAGTTGAGAACCTGACGGCGCCCATCCGGCAGAATGGTGTATCTCAGGCCCATTCCGGACAGGGCGGTGAACAATTGCGGGGCATTTGAGCCCTCCGAGAGGATCGGGGTGCCCGCCTCGATGGTGAGTTCGCCCACCTTGAACCGCTCCATCACCTCCACGTCTTCGGCCGACATCTGCTCGAACAGCGACAGTTTGCGGATCGGACAGTCCCTGCATTTGGTGGCCATACGCGCTTCCTCCTATGTCATAGTTAAATGCAAGGCGGCGGCTCGTGTTCCATACGGATGATAACCGGATGGGAAAGGAGGGCCTTATGCCCGATACAAGCGGGGTCTCTCCCGCGGCAAAGCAATGCTATGTCGTTGCTTCAAATAGCTTTATTGCCGAAGACGCGGCGCAGGTCCTACGCGAATCGCTGCCGGAATGCGATGTTCAGCTCTTCGACCATCCCGACAGCGCCGCGAGCGCGCTGCAGCTCACCGACGAGCATGTTCATGTCTGGATGATCGGCCCGCGCTGGGACCTTGCGAGGCACACGCTCGCGGCGCTCGTGGGCGCGCGGGACGGGCTGATGGTCATCCTCAGCGCCGAGCCGCTCGAGGACGGCGATCAGCTTGCCTGCCGTACGCTCTGGGGGGAACTGCCCTTTACACAGGCATCGCTCGGGGCCCTGATCGCCGAGGTCTGGGCCCTGAGGTAGAGGGCCGCGCCGAAGGGGCGCGGCCGCAGGTGGATCAGTTCAGATCCGCTTCGTAGGTGCTTTCGAGCTCGGCCTCGGCCTCCTCGACTGCGCTGTTGAGGGCTTCGAAGATTTCGGGCCCGCCACGCACATTTTCCTGGAACCAGTCATAGACCGGCGCTGCCGCCTCGGAGAAGGCTTCCATCTCCTCGGGGGTGGGCACGTAGATGTCGCCGCCCTCGGCCTGGAATTCGTTATAGGCCTCGATCGACTTGCGCTTGGGCGAGGCGAAGGTCGCCTGCTGCAGCGCGTAGAACCCGTCCATCACCACGCGGCGCATGTCCTCGGGCATCGACAGGAAGGCGTCGTTGTTCATGACCCAGATCGCGCCCATGTAGGCATGCCCGTCGAGCGTCAGGTACTTCAGCCCGGCATCGGGGAAGCGCATGTTCATGATGTCGGTGATGCCGTTCTTCGATCCCTCGACCACACCCGTCTGGAACGAGGTGAAGAGCTCGGGCCACGAGATCGGCGTCGGCGAGGCGCCAAGCGCCTTGACCAGCTCCTGCGGCAGGTCCGCGACCACCGTCCGGATCTTCAGCCCGGCCAGGTCCTCGGGCGTCTGCACGCGGCGTTCGGTGTTGGCGAAGTTGCGCCAGCCGCCGGTGTTGCCCACGGTCATCACGCGGATGGTGCCGCCGGAATCCTCGAGCGCCATGTCGCGCAGCGTGCGGACGAAGTCACCCGAAAGCACCTTCTCGGCCACCCGGTCGCCCGACATGAGGTAGGGCAGGTCGAGCACCTGCACGTAGGGGAAGATCCCCGCCGCGCCGCCGGAGGTGGTCACGAAGATGTCGATCGAGCCGTCCGAGACGCCCTGAAGGCACTCTGCCCCGCCGGAACACAGCTGCGTGCCGATGAAGAGCTCCACCTCGATGGCCCCGTTCGAGGCCTTTTCCACGTAATCCTTGAAGACCACGAGCCCGTCGTAGTCCTCGTCGTTCTCGTTCGAGTTGGCCGTGGCGCGCAGCGTATACTCCTGCGCGGTGGCGGCAAGCGTGCCGCCCGCGATCAGGCCCGCGGTAAGCGTCGCCTGCAAGAGACCTTTCAGCATGTCGTCCTCCCTGTAGCTGTTCTGGTCGTGGGGTGGGGCCGAAGCCCCCTGCCGCGTCGCACCAGCGGGCGCATCAGTCGGCGAATCCGAAGAGGCGCGGAACGGTCATCGACAGCTCCGGCACGAAGGTGATGAGGAAGATCACCGCGATCTCCACCGCCAGGAAGGGCAGGATCGCGCGCGAGATGGTCTCGACCCGCTCGCCGCTGACCGAGCTTGCCACGAACAGCACCAGCCCCATGGGCGGCGTGGCCAGGCCCACGGTCAGGTTGACGCTCATGATGATGGCGAAGTGGATCGGGTCGATGCCGAGATCGGTGAAGATCGGGCCCAGGATGGGGCCGAGAATGATGATCGCCGGCCCCGCGTCGAGGAACATGCCCACGAGGAACAGCAGCAGGTTGATCAGGAACAGCAGCACCAGCGGGTTCTGCGACAGCGACAGGATGAACTCGGCCATCACCTCGGGCGTGTGCGACAGGCTGACGACCGTCTTGAAGGCCATCGCAGCCCCCACCAGCAGCAGCACCACGGCGCTGGTCATTGCCGCGCGGCCCAGGATCTCGGGCATCTCCGACATGCGCAGCGTGCGCAGCACGAAAAACCCGATGATGATCGCATAGGCCACCGCCACCGCCGCGGCCTCGGTCGGCGTGAAGACGCCGCCCAGGATGCCGCCGAGGATGATCACCGGCGTCAGCAGCGGAAAGAACGCCTTGAGCGAGGCCTGCCCGCGTTCGCCCCATGTCGCCTTGCGGCGCGAGGTCGGGAAATAGTAGCGGTTGGCCATGAAATAGATCATGAGCATCAGGCCCACGCCCACCAGGATCCCCGGCACGATGCCCGCCAGGAACAGCGCGGCGACGCTCTCGCCCATGACATAGGCGTAGATGATCATGATGCCCGAGGGCGGAATGATCGGCCCGATGACCGAGCTTGCCGCCGTGATCGCCGCGGCAAAGCGGCGGGTGTAGCCCTCGCGCTCCATCGCCGGGATCAGCATCGAGCCAAGCGCCGAGGTATCGGCCACCGCCGACCCCGACAGCCCCGCGAACAGCATCGACGACAGCACGTTCACATGCGCCAGCCCGCCCCGCAGGTGGCCCATCAGCGCCTGGCTGAACTCCACCAGCCGGGTGGTGATGCCGCCGCGGTTCATCAGCTCGCCCGCGAGCATGAAGAAGGGGATCGCCATGAGCGGGAAGCTGTCCATCCCGTTGTAGACGTTGCGGTACATGAGCGCGAGATCGCGTTCCTGCCCGTTGAGCAGAAGCATGATGCCCGGCGCGGCAAGCATGCCGAAGAAGACCGGCAGGCCGATCATCAGGAACAGCAGGAAGAGGGGCAGGAACCAGACAAGGACCATCGTTCTACTCCGCCGTCAGTTCGGCATGGATCTGCGGCCGCAGCCGTTCCTCGCCGCCCAGCATGCGGACGATCGCACGCAGGATCAGCTCGACATTCACCACCAGCAGCAGGATCAGCCCCACATAAAGCGACAGGTACATCCAGGCGAGCTTCAGCTTGAAGCCCTTTTGCCCGATCACCTCCATCGGCACGTAGAGCGAGGACGAGGCGAAGAGCCAGCCGGAATTGACATGTTTCAGGCCCAGCTGCAGCCCCATCCACAGCACCAGCCCCGACAGCACCAGCAGCACCAACGCCAGCGCCGCGCCGACCCGGGGCGGCAGCAAGGGCTCCAGCATCTCGATGGCGACAAAGCCGCCGCGGCGGTAGGCCGAGGGCGCCATGAGCCCCGTCATCCACAGCATGAGGAAACGCGCGGCTTCCTCGGGCCAGGGCAGGGCGTTGTTGAAGACGTAGCGCATGACGACCTGCAACAGGATGCAGATCACCATGAGTGCGATGGCCACGATACCGATCCCGCGGCCAAGCCGCAGGACCACATCGTTCACCATCTGCAAGGGTTTCAGAATCCCCAGCAATAGGCCCATCGGCCGTCCCCTCCCTTGCCGCGCGACCGTCTATGTCACGCGGATCACGACGCTTTTTCGAAACTCCCGTAATCCCCGCCGAAGAACAACAGCGGTTTTCCGGAATCCAGTGTCACGCGCGTCACACGTGCCACCACGATCGAGTGATCGCCGCCGTCGTGCTCGGCGGTCTTGGTGCATTCGAACCGGGACAGGCAGCGTGTCAGAAGCGGCACGCCGTCCTCCCCTTCCTCCCAGTCGAATGCGTCGAAGGCGTTGCCGCGCTTGGCAAACGCGCGGCAGGTGTCGAACTGATCCGCGCCCATCACGTGGATGGCAAAGCGCTCGGCCGCCATGAAGAACGGGTAGCGCGACGAGGATTTCGCCGGCGCCCAGAGCACCATGGGCGGGTCCAGCGACAGGCTGGAAAAGCTGTTGGCCGTGATCCCGATGGGCCCGTCGGGCGTCATGCAGGTCACGATGGTGACACCCGTGCCGAACTGGCCGAGCGCGTCGCGAAAGGCGCGCTCGTCTTCTGCGGCGGGGTCGAAGGTGGCGGGCGTCTCGGCGCTCATGTCGCCGCCTTACGGCACTTCGTGGCCGAGGGCATGGGTGTAGAGGTCAAACCAGGTCTCCCTGTCCATGGTCACCTTCGCGGCATCGCCGATGCGGCCGATCCGGTCGAGGTTGTTGGTCCCCAGCACCGGCAGGATCCGGGCGGGATGTGCCAGCAGCCATGCCACGGCAACCGCCGCGTCGTCCACGCCCTGTTCTTCGGCGATCTCGCCCAGGCGCGTGCGCAGCGCAGCGTTCTCGGGGGCGAACAGCGCCCCGCCGCCCAGCGGCGACCAGGCCATCAGCGGCTGCTTCTGGCGCTGGTGGAAGGCCACGTCGCCGTTGGTGAAGGGCGCGTGGTTCAGCAGGCTCATCTCGATCTGGTTGGTGACCAGCGGCGTGCTCATCCCCGACTGAAGCAGATCCCAGTCCCAGGGGCGGAAGTTCGACACGCCGACCGCGCGCACCTTGCCCGACTTCACGACCTCGTCCAGCGCGGCGCCGGTTTCCTCGTGGTCCATCAGCGGATCGGGGCGGTGGATCAGCAGCAGGTCGATACGGTCGGTCTGCATCAGCCGCAGCGAATGCTCGACCGATCCGACCACATGCGCCCGGCTGGTGTCGTAGTGCTTGACCTTGGCGCTTTCGTAGCGGCCCGCGGGCGCCACGATATCGCATTTGGTCACGATCTCGATCCGGTCGCGCAGCTCGGACGTCAGCGCGTTCCCGAGGATCTCCTCTGCCATGTAGCCGCCGTAGATGTCGGCCTGGTCCATGGTCGTGATGCCCTGGTCGAGGCAGGCCTCGATCTTGGCGCGCACGTGTTCGGGGCTGGTGTCCTCGGCATCGCCAAGGCGCCACATCCCGTAGACAAGGCGGCTCAGCTCGAGGTCGTCGTTGAGGGCGATACGGTTCATCAGCGTCTTTCTCCCACGCCCAGCGGCGTCTTCGGTGTGTCTGTCGGCACGCGGCCGTAGGCTTCGGGCAGCGAGCAGGTTTTCATCTGCGGCAGCACGCGGCTGCCGAAATGCCGGCACTCGTCGATATGCGGATAGCCCGACAGGATGAAGGCCCGGATGCCCATCTTCTGGTATTCCTCGAGCTTGCTCAGCACCTGGTCGGTCGAGCCCACCAGCGCCGCGCCGCAGCCCGACCGCGCCCGGCCCACGCCGGTCCAGAGGTTGGGCTCGATGAAGCCCTCCATGTCGGCCAGCTCGCGGTTGCGCGCCTGGTGCGACACGCCAAGGCTGCCCGCGTCGAGCGCCCGCTTGCGGATCGCCTCGCCCTGTTCGTCGTCAAGCTGGCTGACGATGTGCTCGGCCCATTCGCGGGCCTCGGCCTCGGTGTCGCGCACGATCACGTGCACCCGCAGGCCGTAGTCCAGCGTGCGGTCGTATTTCTCGGCCACGGCGTTCACCGCCTGCATCCGCTCGGCCAGCATGTCCTTGGTCTCGGGCCACATCAGGTAGACGTCGCAATGCTGCCCGCAGAGTTCGAGCGCGTGGGGCGAATAGCCGCCGAAATACAGCAGCGGCCCGCCGGTCTGGTAGGGCTTCGCGGGATCGGTGGTCAGCCCCTCGAAATTGTAGATCTCGCCCTTGTAGTTGATTTCGTCCTGCGTCCAGGCCTGCTTGAGGATCTCCACCACCTCGCGCGAGCGCTGGTAGCGGTAGGCGCTTTCCGCCTTCTCGCCCGGGAAATCGCTGCTGATCACGTTCAGCGTCAGCCGGCCTTCCAGCATGTGGTCGAGCGTCGCCACCGTGCGCGCCAGCATGATCGGCTGCATCTCGCCGCAGCGGATGGCGGCCAGCATGTTGATCCGCTTGGTCAGCGGCGCATTGCCCGCGACAAAGCTCAGCGTGTCCTGCCCGACCTGGTAGGACGAGGGGCACAGGATGTTCCGGAACCCCTGCACCTCGGCTTCCTTCACGATGTCGCTGCAGTGTTCGAACGAGGACCGCAGCGCGCCGTCCGGCACGCCGAGAAATTCGTAATCGTCCGAGCAGAGAGCGGAGAACCAGGAAACCTCGGCCGCGTCGAGATCCGGTGAGGTAATGGGCACGACGGTCATAAGATGCCTTCCATCTGTCACTTAAGACTTGCGTAGCACTGTCCTTGATGTAGATCAATACTGTATCAATTTTTCCCGCCGGAGCCCGGATGCCCGATCCCCACGCCCTTCCGCTGCATATCCAGATCAGCGAAATGCTGATCCGCGAGATTCAGGCGGGCCGGCGCACGGATGGTGACCGGCTGCCACCCGAACGCCAGATGGCGCAGGAACTGGGGATTTCCGTGGGCACCCTGCGCCGTGCGCTGGCCGATCTGACCGAGAAGGGCATGCTCGAACGTGTGCAGGGCTCGGGCAACTACATCCGTGCCAAACCCGATGCGCGCTCGGTCTACGCCTTCTTCCGGGTCGAGCTGCTGGACGGCGGCGGACTCCCCACCGCCGAGCTGCTTTCGCTCGACCACATGGACAAGCCCCGCGACCTGCCGCCCTTCGGCACCTCGGAACAGGCCTTCCGCATCCGCCGCCTGCGGCGTCTGAACGGCAGGCCTGCGGTGCTCGAGGAAATGTGGCTCGACGGGGCCTGCGCCGACAGCCTCGAGGCGCCGGACCTCTCGGAATCGCTCTACCTCTTCTACCGCGAGCGTCTGGGCATCTGGATCTCGCGCGCCGAGGACCGGCTGGGCCAGGCCCCGGTGCCCGACTGGGCGCCCGCCGCCTTCGGCGCCACCCCCGGCATGCCCTGCCTGATGGCGGGCCGCCTGTCCTGGGCACAGGACGGACGGGCCGTCGAATTCTCCCGAAACTGGATCGATACGGAGGTCGCGACCTACGTCGCGCGGATCGCATGAAGGATATCTCAGTGACCCAAGGAACCGTCCGCTACGGCATCATCGGCTGCGGCATGATGGGCCAGGAGCACCTGCGCAACATCGCCCTCCTGGAAGAGGCCCAGGTTGCCGCCATCTTCGAACCCGACCCCGAGATGCGCGCCGCAGCACAGGCGCTGGCGCCCGGGGCCGAACTGGCCGGCACGGTCGAGGATCTTCTGGCGCGCGACGACCTCGACGCGCTGGTCATCGTCTCGCCCAACCACCTGCACGTCCCGCAGCTCGAGATGATCGCAAAGGGCCGCCCGCTGCCGATCCTCGTGGAAAAGCCGCTCTTCACCGCGCCCGAGGATGCCGAGCGCATCGCGCGCTTCGCCGAAACCTACCCGGCGCCGGTCTGGGTGGCGATGGAATACCGCTACATGCCGCCGGTCGCGGCCTTCCTCGAACAGGCCGAGACCGCCACCGGCGGGATCAAGATGCTCACCATCCGCGAGCACCGCTTTCCCTTCCTGCACAAGGTCGGCCACTGGAACCGCTTCAACCGCTATTCCGGCGGCACGCTGGTCGAGAAGTGCTGCCATTTCTTCGACCTCATGCGGCTCTGCCTGAAATCCGACCCGGTGCGCGTCATGGCCAGCGCCGGGCAGGCGGTGAACCACAAGGACGAAAGCTACGATGGCGAGACGCCCGACATCTGGGACAACGCCTATGTCATCGTGGATTTCGCCAACGGCACACGCGCCATGCTGGAACTCTGCATGTTCGCCGAGGGCAGCCGCTGGCAGGAGGAGCTGACCGCCACCGGCCCCGAGGGCAAGATCGAGGCGCTGGTGCCCGGGCCCACGCGCTTCTGGCCCGGCGATCTGGGCGAGGCGCCCGTGCCGCAGCTTGTCACCAGCCCGCGCAACCCCAAGGGCCCGAGGACCGAGCTTTTCCCGGTCGAGGCCGCGCTGCTGGAGGCGGGCGATCACAACGGATCGACCTATTACCAGCACCAGCGGTTCCTCGACGTGGTGCGCGGGCAGGGCGGGCCGGAAGTCACGCTTCAGGACGGCGGCTGGGCCGTCCGCATCGGCCTCGCCGCGCAGCAAGCGGCGATGGAAGGCCGGGTGGTGGAGCTCTAGGGCAGGGCTTGCCGCGGCGCGTGTCAGGCGTCCCCCTGTCGGACGTCGAGCATCTTTGATCCAATTCGGACCTTGGTCGCGGTGTCGGTCAAGGTCCGATGAGCGTACAAGTTGGACGTTACCGGAGAATTAGGCGAGGTAATATTGCCTGCAGATATCGATAAATTGTCGCAGCGTGACAATTGCCGGTAGTGGACCCAATATAATCGCGATTTCACTTTTTTTCCTTATAATCCGCCCATCATGCGTCACGAAGTAGATGCCGCCATATTTGCTGGCCTCAAATACGTGCTCTGCATCTGCCGCGTGCCGACCCGGCGCAGCGCCACCGCGCATTAAATCTTGTAGCCTCGAAAGAACACTTTCTTCTTGCGGTATTTGATTGGTCTGGAGGGTGTATATGCCCTCCGTGTGCGTTCTCGTGCTGCTTGGTGTGCGAGGGTCGTCTAGTTCCCGCTGAACACCATGCGGGTTCACGACCGAAATAACGTCGTTCTCTCTGAGCTTTAGAAACTCGGGGACAAGGTCCTTGTCCGCTGGATCGGGCGGTTCTAACGCATTCGCATCGAGGTGTATGTTGCCGTATCTTGGATCACGCATCAGAGCCTCTTCCCTAATTTGCCCCTTTTAACGGCCAGTTTGGTCGCGACTCGAGGTGCAAACAACGTCTGTCTTGGGCTCTTTCCCGCCGTCCTCTGGGCTTGCGCGAAGGTCCGGTTTTCAATCTCAGGCCGGCTCATGACCTGAAGGCCAATGTCCTTTGATATTCAGTACCCGCTTCGCTCTGCGCTCGAATAAAAAAGGGGGCTCGCGCCCCCCTCTCACCGCTCCTTCACGTAGGGATCGCCGCCCGCCCGGGGCGGGATCGCCTTGCCGACGAAGCCCGCCAGGATCACCACCGTCAGGATGTAGGGCAGGGCGTCCATGAACTGCACCGGCACGGTGAACGCGCCGAGATCGATGTTCTGGTAACGCAGCGCGATCGCCTGCAGGAAGCCGAACAGCAGGCAGGCCATCAGCGCGTACCAGGGCCGCCACTTGGCGAAGATCAGCGCCGCCAGCGCGATGTAGCCCCGGCCCGCCGTCATCTCGCGCACGAAACC
>CAYNKL010000027.1:0-32996 GCA_964397775.1 uncultured Rhodobacterales bacterium
GTGATGAAAGGCATTGGAAGCTATCCCCCCGATAGCAAAAATGGCAGGTCATGTCAGGAAAGCCGCCCAGCCTGTTGTCGGGCAAGGCATATTTCAGATGCGTGCACTTCAGGGCGCTTTGCGTTGCCGTAGGGTCACGTAAGCTGAGCACTACCGGAGGCGGGTGCTGCGGTGCGCGCGTGCGTTCTTGGGTTGGGAAAACCTTTCAATTTCAATGTTTTGTTGCCGTCTCGGGATGGGGTTGGCAGGCGACGTCGCGGCAGGTCGAAAAATTGGCAAAAGGGGCCCGGCAAAACGCTTGACGCTCCTGCGGCGCATCCCTAAAAGGCCTCTCACGCCAGAGGCCAAGGGCTTCGGCGGCAGTGAGCGGTTGTAGCTCAGTTGGTTAGAGTGCCGGCCTGTCACGCCGGAGGTCGCGGGTTCGAGCCCCGTCAACCGCGCCACTTTTCACTTACATTCGAAAATGATGCGACGCGCGATGGAACCATCTGCGCGGTCTTGTCGTTTGTTTGGTGATGAAACGCAAAAGGCGCCCCTGTAGGGCGCCCTTGGCAGATTGATACGTGGTGTCTTGGTAATGGTCCGGTGGTCAGCTTCCCCAGGTGCGAACCGGTCCGCAGTCCATGTGCACGAAGTTGGAGCCGGTGTAGCGCCCGACGCCGCCGGCGTTGCAGGATTGAGCCGCGCGCGCCATCTGGTTGACCGAGCGGGAGGCGAGGCGGAGATCCGCAGCCTGGCCGCGAAGGTGGCGCGAGTTCTTGGCCACGCCGCTGGAGCGCGAGCGTAGCATCGCGTTCGTCTTGGGGCATCGATAACCGGAAATGAGCATGTAGGGCTCGGACACATCCATGAGGTTGTGCGCGGCGGCCATGATATCGACGGTGCGCGCGTCGATCTGCTTCACTTCATTGGTACGCCAATCGCGCATGAAAAGATTGATCTCGTTCAGGGCGTCGGCGATGTACTCGCCCTCGACCCAGTAGATCATGTCGAGCCGTTCACCCGTCCGCGCAGAATACATGCGGAGCCGGCGAATGTCGCCGCCCCCTCGCAGGAACCCTGCCGCGTTGGAGTACGTTGGTGCCGCAGCGAGCGTGGTTGCTGCGAAGGCACGCAGAAGTCCGCGCCGCGAAATGCTGCCTGAAGCGGTATCGGTCATGATGAAACGCCTGTCCCGTCGTCGTGTTGTTGCCGTGCGGTGTGCGCGCATCGTTGTGCGCGCCCTGCCAGTTTTCCCCAGGTGCCACCTTCTATGTCACGAATCGGGTTAACGGAAAAGGAACAAGTGGGGGTTTACCGACCCAACAAGCGATTTCGGCGGCAATTCGCTGAAATCGCACACTGTGTTGCGGTGCTGCCTATCGGCAACACCCAATGTCGGAGTAAGGCGACGGGCCGGCGCTTACCCGATTGTGAATAGACAGTGTTCACGACCGCCCCAAAGGTATGAGTCGTATTGAAAAAATGGATCTCAGAGGGATTTCGCATGACCGATGAAAGAAGGGTAACGGCAGGTCGCCTGATGCGTGCAAGTTGTCTCGCCGCCGCGCTGCTGGCCGCCATGCCGGTCATGTCGAAGGCAGAGGGCACCTCGCTTCTGCAACTTACCGCCTACAAGCAGGCGGTGGCGGAACAGGTCTCGGACAGCGACGGCGTTGCCGACTTTTACCGTGCGCGGGATTTCGCACCGATCTGGACGGGCGAGGGCGCCGAGGATCAGGCGCGCCGGGCGGCGCTGCTCGAGGCTTTCTCGATGACACATGCGCATGGGCTTCCGGAAGGGCGCTATGATGCGAAGGCCTGGATGCGGAAGATGTCCGACGCGCGGACCGAGCGCGAGCGTGGCCTTCTCGAGGTTGAGCTCACGCGGCTCTATCTGCGGTTCGCGCATGATATCCAGTCGGGCATCCTGGAGCCCGGGGAGGTGGTCAGCGCGATCAAGCGCGAGCCGCCCCGGCGCGACAATGCAGAGCTTCTGGCACGGCTGACAGACGAGGAGCCGCGCGCCGTGTTCCGGACACTTGCGCCGCAGAGCCCCGAGTACGCTCGCCTCATGCGCGAGAAGATGCGGCTGGAGCGGTTGATCGCCCGAGGCGGCTGGGGGCCGAGCCTTCAGAATGCGCGGCTTGAACGTGGCGACAGCGGCCGTGCGGTGGTTGAACTGCGCGACCGGCTGATCGCGATGGGCTATCTTAAGCCCACGCTTTCCGCGGACTACGATGCGCCGCTCGAGGCGGCGGTGACGGATTTCCAGCTGGCGCATGGACTTGCGACCGACGGCGTGGCCGGCGGCAACACCCTGAGCGAGATCAACGTGAGCGCCGAGGAGCGGCTCAAATCCGTGATCGTTGCGATGGAGCGCGAACGCTGGCTCAATTTCCCGGGCGGGCCGGGGGAGCGCCACGTGCGGGTGAACCTCGTGGATTTCCATGCGCAGATCATCGACGACGGCAAGCTGACCTTCGCCACGCGGTCTGTCATCGGCCACCAGGACCGCGATCGACAGACGCCCGAGTTCTCGGACGAGATGGAGCACATGGTGGTGAACCCGTCGTGGTACGTGCCGCGGTCGATCATCGTGAACGAGTACCTGCCGCGTCTGCGCCAGAACCCCGGCGCCGTGGGCCACATCCAGGTTGTCGACAGCCGGGGCCGCGTGGTGAGCCGGAACCAGAGCTTTGCGCAGTACAGCGCCTCGTCCTTCCCCTTCTCGATGCGCCAGCCGCCGGGACCGGGCAACGCGCTTGGCACGGTGAAGTTCATGTTCCCGAACCGCTACGCGATTTACCTGCACGACACGCCGTCCAAGAGCCTCTTTGATCGCGACGTGCGCACGTTTAGCCATGGCTGCATCCGCCTGAGCGATCCACACGAGTTCGCCTACACGCTACTGGCGCGTCAGAGCTCCGATCCCGTCGGGGATTTCCAGCGCGCGCTGCGCGGTGGCGGAGAGCGCAAGATCTCGCTCGAGCAGAAGGTGCCGGTGCACCTGATCTATCGCACAGCCTACACGCAGGCGAAGGGTCCGGTGCAATATCGCCGCGACGTCTATGGCCGCGATGCGCGGTTGTGGGACGCACTTGCGGCAGCAGGGGTGGCGCTGACCGGTCGAGCCAGCTAAGTCTCGCCCCCAACCGGGCGCTGCCGCCGTCGCGGCGCCCCAGACCGGGGAGAGACCATGGCCTACACCATCGCCGAAATCGCACAGGCCCTCGGGCTGACGCCCGTGGGCGATACCGGACTGAAAGTCACCGGCGTGGCCGAGCCCACGCTGGCGGGGCCCGACGAGATCGCGCTTGCCATGAAGCCGGATTATGCCGCGCGTCTTGGCGAGGGGCAGGCCAGGGCCGCGATGCTCTGGCATGATGCGGACTGGGAAAGCTACGGGCTGAAGGCCGCGATCCTGTCGCCGCGCCCGCGCTACGCGCTGGCAGACCTGAGCCACATGATGGATCCCGGGCCCGGCTACGGTGCCGGGCGCCACCCCAGCGCCGTCATCGACCCTTCGGCCGAGATTGCCGAGGACGTGGCCGTAGGGCCGCTTGCCGTGATCGACGCGGGGGCGAAGATCGGTGCCGGATCGGTGATCGGGCCGCAGGTGCATATCGGTGCCGAGGTCACGATCGGCGAGGGCGCCATGATCCACGCGGGCGCCCGGATTGGCGCGCGGGTCACCATCGGCAAGCGTTTCATCTGTCAGCCGGGCGCCGTCATCGGCGGCGACGGTTTTTCCTTTGTCACGCCCGAAGCATCGGACGTGGAAGTGGCCCGCAAGGACATCTCCGGCGAAACGGCGCGCCATTCGCAGCAGTGGGCGCGGATCTACAGCCTGGGCGCGGTGACGCTGGGCGACGATTGCGAGGTCGGGGCCAATGCCTGCATCGACCGCGGCACGATCCGCGACACGGTGATCGGCGATGGCACCAAGGTCGATAACCTTGTCCAGGTCGGTCATAACTGCGTGATTGGGAAGGACTGTCTTCTGTGCGGTTGCGTCGGCTTGGCCGGGTCGATCACCATCGGCAACTCGGTCGTTCTTGCCGGTCAGGTGGGGGTCAGCGACAATATCACCATCGGCGATAACGTGATCGCCGGGGGCGCCAGTGTGATCCTGTCCAACGTTCCGGCAGGCCGCGCGGTGCTTGGTTACCCGGCGATGAAGATGGATGCCCACGTCGAGAGCTACAAGGGCATCCGCCGTCTGCCGCGGCTTTTCCGGGACGTGGCCGAGCTCAAGAAAGCGGTTTCCAAGCTCACCGGGAATGACTAAGCGGTGCACAATTCGACAGATACCGGGGCCCGAAACATGACCGTCCGCGACAAGGTGATCGAGATCATTGCCGAGCAGGCCATGCTGGAGACGTCCGACGTGACGATGGAGAGCACACCCGAGGACCTCGGGATCGACAGTCTGGGGCTGGTGGAATCCATCTTCGCCATCGAGGAAGCCTTCGACATCTCGATTCCGTTCAACGCCAATGACCCGTCGGAATCCGACTTCGACATCTCGTCGGTCGGCCGCATCGTCGCCGGCATCGAAAAGCTGATCGCCGAGCAGAAGTCGTGAAGCGCGTCGTCATCACCGGCGCGGGCACGATCAATGCCATCGGCAAATCCGTGCCCGAAACGCTCGAAGCCATGCGCGAGGGGCGCTGCGGCATCGCCGAGGTCGAGACCCGAGATCTCGACCGTCTCGGTGTGCGGATCGGCGGGCAGGTCAAGGGGTTCGAGCCCGAGGCCATGTTCAACCGCCAGCAGATGGCGCTCTACGACCGGTTCACCCAGTTCACGCTGACCGCGGCCCGCGAGGCCATCGCCCAGTCGGGGCTGGAGTTCCGGGGCGAGCTTTCGGCGCGCGCGGGCGTGGTGTTGGGCACCGCCGGTGGGGGCGTGCACACCTGGGACGAAAACTACCGCACCGTCTACGAGGAGGGGAAGAACCGCGTTCATCCCTTCGTCGTGCCCAAGCTGATGAACAACGCGGCGGCAAGCCATGTCTCGATGGCCTACAACCTGAAGGGGCCGTCCTTCACGGTGTCGACGGCCTGCGCGAGTTCGAACCACGCCATGGCGCAGGCCTTCCAGATGGTGCGACTTGGCATGTCCGAGGCCATGGTGACCGGCGGATCGGAATCCATGCTGTGCTTTGGCGGGATCAAGGCCTGGGAAGGACTGCGGGTGATGTCGAAGGACGGCTGCCGTCCCTTCAGCGCCACGCGCAACGGCATGGTGCAGGGCGAGGGCGCGGGTGTCTTTGTCTTCGAGGAGTACGAGCACGCCAAGGCGCGCGGCGCCGAGATCCTGGCCGAGGTCGCGGGATTCGCCATGACCTCGGATGCCTCCGACATCGTGATGCCCTCGGCGCAGGGCGCCGCGCGGGCGATGGCAGGGGCGCTCGCGGACGCGAAGCTTCCCAAGGAGGCGGTGGGCTACATCAACGCCCATGGCACCGGCACGGCGGCGAATGACAAGACCGAATGTGCGGCGGTGGCGGATGTGTTCGGGACACATGCCGATGACCTCATGATCTCGTCCACGAAGTCGATGCACGGGCACCTGATCGGCGGTACCGGCGCGGTGGAGCTTCTGGCCTGCATCATGGCGCTGCGCGACGGCGTGATCGCGCCCACGATCGGCTACGAGGAATTCGACCCCGAGTGTGCGCTGGACGTCGTGCCCAACGAGGCGCGCGAGGCGCATGTCGACGTCGCGCTGTCCAATGCCTTTGCTTTCGGCGGGCTGAACGCGGTGCTGGCGCTCAAGCGCGTCTGACCGCGCAACGGGCTTTCCGGGGACGGCGAGGGCTTTCCAATCGAAACCGTGCGTGGTATCGCCGCGCGCAATCAATAGGCAGTCCGGCGGGCAGGGGCCCACCGGCGAACACGGGAAACGAACCACATGGCGACCGAACGCACACTCTCCATCATCAAGCCCGATGCGACGCGCCGCAACCTGACCGGCAAGATCAACGCGAAGTTCGAGGAAGCCGGCCTGCGCATCATCGCGCAGAAGCGCATCCAGCTCACCAAGGCGCAGGCGGGCGAGTTCTACGCCGTGCACAAGGAGCGCCCCTTCTACGACGAACTCTGCGAGTTCATGGCCTCTGCGCCGGTCGTGGTGCAGGTGCTTGAAGGTGAAGGCGCCATCGCGAAGAACCGCGAAGTGATGGGCGCGACCAACCCCGCCGACGCGGCGCCGGGCACCATCCGCGCCGAGTTCGCCGAATCCGTGGGCGAGAACTCGGTCCACGGGTCGGACGCCCCCGAGACCGCGGCGGAAGAGATCTCCTTCTACTTCTCCGGCCTCGAGATCGTCGGCTGAGAATAAAGGGGCCGCCCGATGGGGCGGCCCTTCTTCTTTCATGGATCCGTGGAAAATACTGAAAGAAAAGACGGTCTTTGAAGCGGCGCCCTACGTGCGCGTCGTGCAACAGGCGGTTGCCCTGCCCGATGGCAGGACCGTCGATGACTTCTACCAGGTTCATCTGAACAGCTTCGCGCTGATCGTGCCGGTCCTGAAAGATGGGCGCATCCTCGTCATACGCAGCTACAGGCACGGCGCCGGCAAGGTTGTTCTGAGCTTTCCCGCGGGCTTCGTCGATGAGGGTGAGCAGCCGGACGCCGCCGCACGCCGTGAACTCATGGAAGAAACCGGGCACAGGTCCGGGGCGCTGGTTTCGCTTGGAAGCTACGTCGACAACGGCAACCAGCGGGGCAGCGAGGGTCATTTTTTCCTGTCTAAGGACTGCGAGTGGGAGCGCGCCCCTGACGCGGGCGATCTGGAAGAGATGTCGGTCGAGACGCGGACCGTCGAAGAGCTCGACGCGGCGCTGGATCGGGGTGACTTCGGGATCGTGCATTCGGCGGCGGCCTGGGCCTTTGCCCGCCGCCACCTGATATGATCTAGCGCGGCGCCATCGCCGGCCGATCGCCGGGAGATGCGCTGGCGCCGTTCTGTGCGAAAGGCGCGTGCGCCGGTTTATCGTGACCTGCACTCCGATGGCGTGCTTCGACGTGGGCGCGCAGCAGGGCAGCATTGCGCAGGTTTGCCTTGTAGCCGACATCGAGCACGTCGCCTATCAGCGGGACAAGACCGACGACCCAGTCGATCCCGAGGTTCATGACCATGCGCCCCATGAGGGCACGCGAGGCGCCGGTCTTGCGCGCCCCGTCAAGCACCACGAGCGATGGGGCGAGCGCCAGTGCATCGCCCACGCCTGGAACGAGGCCGATGATGGCATCCCAGCCCAGCGTGATTCTTGTGCCAGGCACGCGAAAGGCGTTGTCCATGATGCGGGCGACTTTCTCCGCCCGCTCCACATGCTCGAAATCGGGATGTAGCGCCATGGATCAGGCCGTGCGGCTGTCGGGGCCAACGCGTGCGATGATCCAGACGGCATGCACGATGCCGGGGATGTAGCCCAGAAGGGTCAGCAGGATGTTGATCCAGAAATGTTTGCCGATGCCGACCTGGAAGAAGACGCCCAGCGGCGGCAGGATGATCGCGAGGATGATGCGGATAAGGTCCACGGGGGTTCTCCTTGGTGACATGTGTCAGTCTTGCCAAAGAAACACCCTGCGCCCTTGCGGGTTCCCTTATCGCAGCAGGCCGATCTCGCGCAGAAAGCGCGCAAGGGGTGGCGGGAAGCCCTGCGGAAGCGGTTCGGATTCACTGAGGATCGCGTCGTAAGCTTCTCTCAGAGCGTCTTTTTCCTTGCCTTTGCAGTCGTTCCAGGGCCGCCCCTGAAGCGCCATATGCAGGACGTAGTAGCCAATGAAGTGGGGCTTCGTGCCGGTGGCGAGCATCCGTCGGTAAGCCTCATCGGCCCCGAGGGTGCGCAGCGTCTCGGCGTCGGGAATGCCGGCGCGCGTGCAGGCGGCCTCGACCGCGGGACCGAGATTGCGGATCGAGGAGACCGGCGTGCTCATTCCCTGTCCTTGGCCCCGGCAGTGAGAAGCGCGTCCACCCTGTCACCGGAGATGCCGTGCGAGAGGATGTCGAAATGCCCCTCGCCGAACATCTCGTGCGCGGCGTCGTAGATAAGCCGATGCGTTGCCCGGGCCAGCGCGGAGCCGAGCGAGAGGCGGGCGACGCCTGCGTGGGCAAAGGCCGAGCGGTCGTGTGAGGTGTAGGGGCCAGCGACGAGCGCGTTCACGGGGAGGGAGGTGGCGCTGCAGATCGTGGCGAGATCCTCGAACTGCGGCGGCAGGGGAATATAGACGCAGTCTGCGCCGGCTTCTTCGTAGCCTTTGATGCGGGCGATGGCCTCGTCCAGGTCGTACTGGCCATTCATCACGCCGTCCGCGCGGGCGCAGAGCACGAAATCGCGCGGCAGGGCACGCGCGGCCGCCGCGGCGGCGCGAATGCGCTCCACGGCGAGGTGCCTGTCATAGGGTGTTGCGTCGGGAAGAGCGGTGTCCTCAATGGAGATGCCCGCGAGGCCGACTTCGGCTGCAAGCCGCACGGTTTCGGCGCAGGTGTCCGGTGCCTCGCCGAAGCCGTTTTCGAAATCGCCAGAGACGGGAACGGTGACAGCGGAGACGAGGCTCTCGGCATGGGCCAGCGCTTCGTCCCGCGTGACGGTGCCCATGTCCGGACGGCCAAGGGTGAAGGCGTGGGCTGCGGAGCTGGTGGCGATCGCCGGCGCGCCAAGGGCAGCGAGCATTCTGGCGCTGCCGATGTCCCAGGCGTTGGCGAGTATGAAGGGATCGCCGGGACGGTGCAGGTCGCGGAAGGCGGTGCCGGGATCAGGCTGCATGGGCGTTGCTCCCGGCAAAGGCGTTGCCATTCACAATATCATATTCATCGCCGGTCGCGCCTTTCAGTGCCGCGTCGACCTTCTGACGGGCGCGGTAGGAGGCCTCCCACCCGTAGGAGCCGCCCTTGTTCAGCGTGGTGATACGGTCCGAGAGCTGCGGCATGGAGCGGTCCCTTGTTGACACCGAATTGATGCCAGAGCGGTGGGCCTGCGGCAAGTGAACACCGGCACCCTCGGTGGCGTCGTTCGGGCTTCGGGTGCGTAAAGGTAAAGGAAGTCAGCCTGTTACGGGCGGTCCCTGATTTGACCGACCGCGCGGTCGGGCGTAGGTTTCCCGGTATGCTGGACGAATTGAGGCACGCGGCCATGGCGAGATCCATGGCCGCGTTTTTTGTCCGCATGTCTGAGCGGGGAAGTCGCACAGGCAAGAAGGATATCGAGCAATGGAAAACGATGTACTGATCCTGGTTCGGGACGAGACCGCACGCCTTGAAGAACAACGCGACGAAATCGCGGAAACGCTGCGGGAGCTGAGCCAGGAATTGCGTGATCTGCGCGCCCGCGTTCGCGAGGGCGACCTGAAGGACTCGCAGGAGGCCGGCAAGCTGCTGGGCCACCTGCGTTACTGGCTGAAGGCCGCAAATGAAACGGAGGCTCAACTTGCAGAACAGAGACGGAAAAGAGCCGGGATCTCGGGGGCCTACGGGCTCGACCTCGACCGGGCGCGGGCTGATATCGGGTGCCGGCTTGATCGGATCCGCCGGTGCTGCGGTGAAGGAGAGCTTCCTGAGTGAGCTGACGGAGGGGGAGCGCCTTGCGCTCCCCTTTCTTTTTGAATTCTGGGCGCATCCGCACCAGTTGCCGCCCGAAGGCGACTGGCGCTGCTGGGTGATACTCGGCGGGCGCGGTGCGGGCAAGACCCGGGCAGGGGCCGAATGGGTGCGGTCCATGGTCGAGGGGCCGCGGCCGCTTGATCCAGGGCGCGCGCGGCGGCTGGCGCTGGTGGGCGAGACCATAGACCAGGTGCGCGAGGTGATGGTCTTCGGCGACAGCGGCATCCTCAACTGCTCGCCGCCCGACCGGCGGCCGAGCTGGAGCGCGACGCGTCGTTGTCTTGTCTGGCCGAACGGGGCCGAGGCCATGGCCTTTTCGGCGCATGACCCCGAGGCGCTGCGCGGGCCGCAGTTCGATGGCGCCTGGGTGGATGAATTGGCCAAGTGGCGCAACGCGCAGGCGACCTGGGACATGCTGCAATTCGGGCTTCGCCTTGGGGACGATCCGAAGGTCTGCGCGACGACGACGCCGCGAAACGTGGACGTCCTGAAACGCTTGCTGGATCTGCCGTCTACGGTGGTGACCCGAGCGCCCACCGAGGCGAACCGGGCCTACCTTGCGGAGGCTTTCCTGGCCGAGGTGCGTGCGCGCTATGCGGGCTCGCGGCTGGGACTGCAGGAGCTGGACGGGGTGCTGCTGGACGAGGCGGACGGGGCCCTCTGGTCGCGCGAGATGCTGGATGCCTGCCGGGTTGGGCGGCTGCCGGAGTTCGACCGGATCGTCGTGGCAGTCGACCCGCCGGCCGGTGCCGGGGCCTCGTCCGATGCCTGCGGGATCGTCGTGGCCGGTGTCGTGCGATCCGGGCCGCCCGAGGCATGGCGCGCCGTAGTGCTTGAGGACGCGAGCGTGCAGGGCGCCTCGCCGCTCGGATGGGCCAAGGCTGCGGCGCAGGCCTACGACCGCTGGAAGGCTGACCGCGTGGTGGCAGAGGTGAACCAAGGCGGTGCAATGGTGAAGACGGTGCTGGCGCAGGTGGAGCCGATGCTGCCCGTGACGGCGGTGCACGCGAGCCGCAGCAAGGCCGCGCGGGCCGAACCGGTGGCGGCGCTCTACGAGCAGGGCCGCGTGGCGCACGTCGCAGGCATGGAGGCGCTCGAGGCACAGATGTGCTTGATGACCCCCGAGGGTTTCGAGGGTGGCGGAAGCCCCGACCGCGTCGATGCGCTGGTCTGGGCGCTGAGCGAGCTGATGCTTGGTGCAAAAGCTCCGCCGCGGGTCAGAAGCCTTTGATTCATAATGGTGTTGCGCTGAGGCGCGGCACCGTTCGGTGGCGTCGAGGGCCGTTAAATTCTTCGGTCTAGGTTTCTTTCCAAGCCGCGGGGCACACAAGGCCCCGCCGACGGAAATCGGAAAGGAGCGCGGCGCGATGGTATTGCAGTTTCTCGCAGGTCGAGGCCGGTCGGAACCCCAGGCGGCACCGGCCGCCAAGGCCTCGGCCACCGGGCCGCTGGTGGCGCATGTGACCTCGGGGCGGATCGCCTGGTCGCCGCGCGACACGGCTTCGCTGACCAAGCAGGCCTTCGCCGGCAACCCGGTGGGCTTTCGCGCGGTCAAACTGATCGCGGAAGCCGCCGCGGCGCTGCCGCTGGTTCTGCAGGATGCCTCGGCGCGCTATGCCGATCATCCGATCCTGAAGCTGGTCACGGCCCCCAATCCGGCGCAGGGGCGGGCCGAGCTGCTGGAGGCGCTTTACGGGCAACTGCTGCTGTCAGGCGACGGCTACGTCGAGGCCGTGACGGGCAGCGGGGCTGTGCCGCTTGAGCTGCACGTGCTGCGGTCTGACCGGATGCGGGTGATCCCCGGCAGCGATGGCTGGCCCGTGGGCTACGAATACGCCGTGGGCGGACGCAAGCACCGGTTCGACGCGACCGGGCCGGTCTCACCGATCCTGCACGTCCGGAATTTCCACCCCCAGGACGATCATTACGGGCTGAGCCCGCTGCAGTCGGCGGCTCAGGCAGTGGATGTGCACAACGCCGCAAGTCGTTGGTCCAAGGGGCTTTTGGATAACGCGGCGCGCCCGTCGGGTGCCATCATCTGGAAAGGTCCGGACGGGCAGAGCAGCCTCGCACCGGACCAGTATGAACGGCTCGTCGCCGAGATGGAGGCGCATCACCAGGGCGCGCGCAACGCCGGCCGGCCGATGCTGCTTGAAGGCGGGTTGGACTGGAAGCCGATGGGCTTTTCGCCTTCGGACATGGAGTTCCAGAAGACCAAGGAGGCGGCAGCGCGCGAGATCGCGGTAGCCTTCGGAATTCCGCCCATGCTGCTGGGGATCCCCGGCGAGGCGACCTACGCCAACTATCAGGAAGCGCACCGTGCCTTCTATCGCCTGACGGTTCTGCCGCTCGCGGGGCGTGTGGCGGCGGCGCTGGGACGTTGGCTGGCGCAGTTCGCCGGCGAGGAAGTTTCGCTTGTCCCGGACCCCGACAGGGTGCCGGCGCTCGCCTCGGAGCGGGATGCGCAGTGGGCGCGCGTTGCGCAGGCCGATTTCCTGACGACAGCCGAGAAGCGGGAGATGCTCGGGCTTCCCCCGCTGGATGAAGGTGAGGCCTCAAGTGCCTGATGGACGGGTGAAATACGAGCCATTCGCTTGCGCGCCCGGGATGCGGCTGGAAGCGCACGAACGGGTCAGCAAGCTTCAGTTCGAGGCGCTGAATGCCCGGCTGGACCGGCTCGAGATGATCATGGAGCGGCTTGAGCGGCGGCTCTGGCTGACGGTCTACGGCGTGGTCGGGGTGATCCTGGCCCAGGCCTTCCAGGGGCTGCTGCAGGCAGCGCCCTGAGCGGCGGTAAAGAAAGGGAACGGATGCTGGATCTCGAAATGAAATTCTGCCGCTTCGAGGCGGAGGTGACGGTGGCCGAGGGGCACCGGATCGAGGGATACGCCTCGCTCTTCGGGGCGTGCGACCAGGGTGGCGACGTGGTGGCGCAGGGCGCCTATGCGCGCAGCCTTCAGCGGCTTCAGTCCGAGGGACGGTCGGTCAAGATGCTCTGGCAGCATGATCCGGCCCAGCCCATCGGCATCTGGGAGGAGGTCCGCGAGGACGGCCGCGGTCTTTTCGTCAAGGGACGGCTGCTTGAAGATGTGAGCCGCGCCCGAGAGGCGAAGGCGCTGATCGAGGCAGGGGCCATCGACGGGCTGTCGATTGGTTACCGCACTGTGAAATCACGCAAATCGGAGGCGGGTCACCGCGTCCTGACGGAACTGGAGCTTTGGGAAGTGTCGCTGGTGACCTTCCCGATGCTGCCCAGTGCGCGTGTGGCGGCCAAGGGCGACGCGCCCGAGGAGGTCATGCTGCGCGATCTGGCGAGTGTCCTCGAGGACGCGCGCCGCAACCTAGCGGACAGCTGACGCGCCGCCCATCGACATGGGGAATTTTGCCATGAGCACGACCGGGACCTCGTCTCGGACCGGGGAAGATCTGTCCCCGGCCGCCCGGGTGAGCGCCGCGATGGCGGGGCTGATCGGGGACTTCAAGGCCATGCAGGCGGACCTGCAGGGCAAGCTTCAGAAACAGGAAGAGCGACTGACCATGCTGGATCACAAGACCGCCCATCGCACGCGCCCGGCGCTGTCCACCGCGGCCGAACCCGACGCGCCGCATCAGAAGGCCTTCGACGCCTATCTCCGCAGTGGCGAGGATGACGGGCTGCGCGGGCTCGAGCTCGAAAGCAAGGCGATGTCCACGGCGATCAACTCGGACGGCGGCTATCTTGTCGACCCGCAGACCGCCGAGACGATCCGGTCGACGCTTGCGAGCACGGCCTCGATCCGCAGCGTGGCGAGCATCGTGAACGTCGAGGCGGGCAGCTTCGACGTGCTGATCGACCGCAACGACGCAAGTGCCGGATGGGCGAACGAAACCGATGCGACCGCCGAGACCGGCACGCCGACCGTCGAGCGGATCTCGATCCCGCTCTACGAGCTGAACGCGCTGCCGAAGATCTCGCAACGTCTGCTGGACGACACGGCGTTCGACGTCGAGGCATGGCTGGCCGGGCGCATCGCCGACAAGTTCGCTCGTGCCGAGGCGGTGGCCTTTGTTTCGGGTGACGGGCAGGACAAGCCGCGCGGCTTCCTGAACCATGCGACCGTGGATAACGAGGTCTGGACCTGGGGCAATATCGGCTACGTGCCCACCGGCATCGCCGACGCCATCGGCAGCGGCGACACGCTGATCGACCTGGTCTATTCGCTTGGCGCGCAGTACCGGGCCAAGGCCACCTTCGTGCTGAATTCCCGCACCGCAGGCGAGCTGCGCAAGCTCAAGGACAACGACGGGCGCCATCTCTGGTCCGACGGCCTTGCCGCGGCCGAGCCGGCCCGGCTCCTGGGCTACCCGGTGCTGATCTCGGAGCAGATGCCGGAAATCGACGCAGGCACCTACCCGATCGCCTTCGGGGACTTCGGGGCGGGCTACACCATCGCCGAGCGGCCGGATCTGCGCGTGCTGCGCGACCCGTTCAGCGCCAAGCCGCATGTGCTCTTCTATGCCACCAAGCGTGTTGGCGGTGACGTGACCGATTTCGCCGCGATCAAGCTGCTGCGCTGCGCGGTGAGCTGAAGCTGAGCCGTTGGGAGGGTCTTCGACGAGGACCCTCCCGTTTCGGGCCGGACCGGACCTTTTGTGCCGGGATGGCCGCCCGAGCGGGAGACGAGACATGATGTTGGTGGAAGAAGGTCAGGTGCCCGAAGCGGCCCTTCCGGTTGATGCGCTGAAGGCGCACCTGCGGCTGGGAACGGGCTTTGACGAGGAAAGCGTTCAGGACGGGGTGCTTGGCTCTTTCCTGCGGGCGGCCATCGCAGCGGTCGAGGCCCGGACCTCCAAGGCGCTGATCACGCGCGGTTTCGTCCTGACGCTGAACGACTGGCGGGATCCCTGCGCTCAGGTTCTGCCGCTTGCGCCGGTCGAGAGCGTGACCGACGTGACGCTGGTGGACGGATACGGTGTGGCGACCACGGTCGACCCAGCGCTCTACCGGCTGCAGCCTGACACACATGCGCCCCGGCTGCGCCCGCGCGGCACGGCGCTGCCGCGGGTGGCCGGCGCCGGCGCGGTGGAGATCCGCTTTCGCGCGGGGTTCGGTGCGGCCTTCACGGATGTCCCTGCGGACCTCGCGCAGGCGGTGATGCTGCTGGCGGCGCACTATTACGAATACCGCGATGAGACATCGCTAGGCGAAGGCTGCATGCCCTTCGGCGTCGCCTCGCTGGTCGCGCGCTATCGTCCGCTTCGCCTTGGAGCGGCAGGATGAGCGTGCCGCAGCTCAATCGCCGCCTGACGCTCGAGGCGCCGGAGCGCGTGGCCGACGGGGCCGGAGGCTTCGAGGAGATCTGGGTGCCGCTCGGCACGCTCTGGGCAGAGATCCAGCCGCGCACCGGGCGCGTCACCAGCGGAGAGGTCGGTTCGGTTTCCGTCGCGGCCTTCCGGATCGTCGTGCGGGCGGCGGTTCACGGATCGACGGCACGACCCGTGGCAGGCCAGCGCTTTGCCATGGGGCCGCGGCGCTTCCTGATCGAGAGCGTGACCGAGGTCGAGCCGCGGGCTCTCTACCTCGTCTGCGATGCCGAAGAGGAGGTTGCCACATGAGCTACGGGATATCCGCCGCCCTGCAGGAGGCCGTCTATGCGCGCCTGCTTGGCAGTGCACAGCTGACGGAGATCGTCGGGAGTGCCGTCTATGACGAGCTGCCGCCGGGGCCGATGCCGTCGCTTTACGTCGCGCTGGGGCCCGAGAAGGTGCGCGATGCATCCGACGTGGCAACCGCCGCCGCCAGGCACGATTTCACCGTGTCCGTGGTGACCGAGAGCGCGGGGTTCCAGACCGCGAAGGCCGCCGCCGGGGCCGTGAGCGACGCGCTCAACGGTGCTGCGATGACGCTGGGACGCGGCCACCTTGTGGGGCTGTGGTTCCGCCAGGCGCGGGCCACGCGCGAAAGCGGCGGGCTGCGCCGCATCGACATGACCTTCCGCGCGCATGTGGAAGACGACTGATTTCAGCAAGGAGACGGGACCATGAGTGCCCAGAACGGCAAGGATCTTCTGATCAAGATGGACGTGAGCGGCGCGGGCCAGTTCGAGACGCTGGCAGGGCTGCGGGCGAGCCGCATCGCCTTCAACGCCGAGACGGTGGATGTCACCTCGCTGGAAAGCCAGGGCGGCTGGCGCGAGCTGCTGGCCGGGGCCGGCGTGAAATCGGCGAGCCTGACCGGCGCGGGCGTGTTCAAGGACGCGCAGACCGATGCAAAGGCGCGCGAGGTCTTTTTCAACGCGCAGATGCCGGATTTCCAGGTGGTGATCCCCGATTTCGGCACGGTCGAGGGTCCGTTCCAGCTGACCGCCATCGAATATGCCGGCAATCACGACGGCGAGGCGACCTACGAGTTGTCACTGGCCTCGGCCGGCGCCCTGAGCTTCACGGCAGCCTGATGGCGAACCCCTGGCGAGGCGAGGTGCCGCTGGTCATCGACGGCGAGCGCCGGATCATGCGGCTGACACTTGGCGCGCTGGCCGAGCTGGAGGCCGAGCTTGGCGAAGGGTCGCTGCTGAATCTCGTGCAACGCTTCGAGGGCGGGCGCTACTGCGCGCGCGACGTGCTGGCGCTGGTGGTGGCCGGACTGCGCGGCGGGGGCTGGCGCGGAGACGCTTCGGACCTGCACTGCGCCGAGATCGAGGGCGGGCCGCTGGCCGCGGCGCAGGCGGCCGCGCTGCTACTTGCCCGCGCCTTCGCGTCGCCGGGGGGCCGGGATGAGCGCGCTTGACTGGCCTGGGCTGCTGCGCGCGGGGCTGCAGGATCTGCGGCTTCGGCCCGAGCAGTTCTGGGCGCTTACCCCGGTCGAGCTTTCGCTGATGCTGGGGCAGCCACAGGGCGGTGGTGCCATGAGGCGCGGTGCGCTGGAGCGGATGATGGCGGCCTATCCTGACCGGACGGAGGATGAGGGATGATGGATTTCGAAGATATCGGCGAGCTGGGCGATGAGATCGCGGCGCTCGAAACCTCGCTCGGCGGCGTGGCCGGCATGGCGGCGGCTTTCGATGCCGAACTCAGGCGGGTGCATTCGTCGTTCGGCGCAACTGCACGCACGGCGGGATCGCTGGAACGCTCGCTCAGCCGCGGCGTGGCGCGGGCCATCGACGGGCTGGTGCTCGACGGGATCAGCCTGTCGGACGCGCTGCGCGGGGTGGCGGATTCCATGGTGAATGCGGCCTGGCGCGCGGCCGTGCGGCCCGTGGCGGACCACATCGGTGGCGCGGTCACATCGGGCATCGGCAGCCTTTTTGGCGCGGTCACGCCCTTCGCGAAGGGGGGCAGTTTCTCGCAAGGACGCGAGCGCGGCGTGGTCGGCGGCCCGACTGCCTTTCCCATGCGCGGTGGCCTCGGGCTCATGGGCGAGGCGGGGCCCGAGGCGGTGCTGCCGCTGTCGCGTGGGCCTGACGGGGCGCTTGGCGTGCGGATGCAGGGGCAGGCGGCGCCCGCGCAGGTCGTCATCAATATCTCGACGCCCGATGTCGAGGGCTTCCGCCGCAGCCAGAGCCAGATCGCGGCGCAGATGGGCCGGGCGCTGAGCGCCGGCGCGCGCAATAGGTGAGGAGAGGACCATGGGCTTTCACGAGGTGAGATTTCCCGCGAACCTGAGTTTCGGCGCGCTCGGCGGTCCGGAACGCAGGACCGACATCGTCACGCTGACCAGCGGTTTCGAAGAGCGCAACACACCCTGGGCCCATTCGCGCAGGCGATGGGACGCGGGGCTGGGGCTGCAGTCGCTCGACGATCTTGCGGCGCTGATCGCCTTCTTCGAGGCGCGGCGCGGGCAATTGCACGGCTTTCGCTGGAAGGACTGGGCGGATCACAAGTCCTGCGCACCTTCGGCAGAGCCCGCCGCGGACGACCAGGTGATCGGCACCGGCGATGGCGCGACGGATGAGTTCTCGCTGACGAAAACCTATCGCTCGGGCGGCGCGGATTACGTGCGTCCCATCGCCAAGCCGGTCGTGGGGTCGGTTCTGGTGGCCGTGGGCGGCGTCCTGCAGGTGCAGGGCGCGGACTTCGAGGTGGACGAAACCGAGGGCCTCGTAACACTGGCCTCGGCCCCGGCGGCGGATGTCGCGGTGACCGCGGGGTTCGCCTTTGACGTTCCGGTGCGCTTTGACACCGACCGGATCGAGATCAGCGCCGCGACCTTCCAGGCGGGACAGGTGCCCAGCGTGCCGGTGGTGGAGCTGCGGGTCTGATGGCGGGCGGGGATGATCTGCACGCCCATCTTGCCGGCGGTTGCACGACGGTGGCGCGCTGCTGGGCGATCACCCGGCGCGACGGTGTGCGGCTTGGCTTCACCGACCACGATGCGGACCTGGCCTTTGACGGGCTGGTGTTCCGGGCAGGGACGGGATTGACCGCGCGGGCGCTGGAAACCTCGACGGGGCTGTCGGTCGACAATTCCGAGGCCATGGGCGCGCTGAGCGATGCGGCGATCCGCGAGGCGGACATCGCGGCCGGACGCTATGATGGGGCCGAGGTCGCTGCCTGGATGGTGAACTGGGCGGAGGTTGCGGCGCGCAAGGTGATCTTCCGCGGCACGTTGGGCGAGATCCGCCGTGGCGGCGGCGCCTTTCACGCCGAGCTGCGCGGCTTGAGCGAGGCCCTGAACCGGCCGTTCGGGCGCGTCTACCAGAAGGTCTGCGACGCCGTGCTCGGCGATAGCGCCTGCGGTGTGGACACCAGCGACAGCGCGTTTTCCTGGGAAGGGCCGGTCGAGGCGGCGGAAGGGGGCCGCAGGCTTTGGCTTGGGGCCGGGCATGCCGAAGGCTGGTTCACGCGCGGCAGCGTGACGATTTTGAGCGGCGAGGCTGCGGGCCTGAGCGAAGGCATCAAGCGCGACCTCGCCGATCCCGTCGGACGCCGGATGGACCTCTGGACGCCGGTGCGCGCCGAGATTGCCCCGGGCGACATGGTTCGGCTGGTGGCAGGCTGCGACAAGCGGGTGGAGACCTGTCGCGAGAAGTTCGGAAATCTTCCGAATTTCCAAGGCTTTCCGGATATTCCTGAAGAAGACTGGATGACGGTTTCGCCCGCGCATGCCGCCCGCCGTGACGGGGGCAGCCGGAGATGAGTGCCCATGTCACGGCGGCGCGCGGCTGGATCGGCACGCCCTATGTCCACCAGGCCTCGTGCAAGACCGGCGGGTGTGACTGTCTCGGCCTGCTGCGCGGTATCTGGCGCGAGGTGCTTGGGCCCGAGCCCGAGCTGCCACCCGCCTACAGCCCGGACTGGTCCGAACCGCAGGGCGAAGAGCGGCTCTGGGCCGCGGCCCTGCGTCATCTGGAGGCGAAGCCCCTCACGCAGGAGCAGCCCGGCGACGTCCTGCTGTTCCGCATGCGATCGGGCGCCGTGGCCAAGCACCTCGGGCTTCAGGCGCGCACCGGCCCGGCGGCCAGCTTTATCCATGCCTACAGCGGCCACGGCGTGATCGAGAGCGCGATGACGGCCCCGTGGCGGCGGCGCATCGTGGCGCGCTTCGCCTTTCCCGAAAGGAGCGAATGATGGCAACACTGGTGCTTTCCGCCGCTGGCGCGGCGCTTGGCAGTTCCGTCGGGGGCACGGTCCTTGGCCTGTCGATGACGGCGGTGGGACGCTTCGCGGGCGCGACGCTGGGGCGGATGATCGACCAGCGCGTTCTGGGGCGCGGGGCCGAGCCGGTCGAGACCGGCCGCATTGACCGCTTTCGCCTGAGCGGTGCGGGCGAGGGCGCGCCTGTGGCGCAGGTCTTCGGGCGCATGCGTGTGGGCGGGCACATCATCTGGGCGAGCAACTTCCGCGAGAACGTTTCGACCAGCGGTGGCGGCGGTGGCAAGGGCGCGCCCAGCCAGCCCGAAGTGCGCAGCTACAGCTACTCGGTCAGCCTCGCCATCGCGCTCTGCGAGGGCGAGATCACGGGGGTGAACCGCGCCTGGGCCGACGGCGCCGAAATCTCGGTGCCGGACCTGAACATGCGGGTCTACCGCGGCACGGCGGATCAGATGCCCGATCCCTGCATCGAGGCGGTCGAGGGCGCCGGCAACGTGCCCGCGTACCGCGGCACAGCCTACCTGGTGATCGAGGACCTGAAACTCGAGCGCTTCGGCAACCGCGTCCCACAGTTCAGCTTCGAAGTGACGCGGCCCGATCTGGCGGACCCCGAAGACCTGACACAGACAGTGCGGGGCGTCGCCCTCATTCCCGGCAGCGGCGAATATGCCCTGGCGACAGGCAAGGTCTTCGTGGCGGGAAACGACGGGACCCTCGCAGCGAACGTGAATTCCCCCTCCGAAAGGCCTGACATCGAGACCTCGCTTGACCAGCTCCGCGACGAGCTGCCGGCCTGCGGGGCCGTTTCGCTGGTGGTGAGCTGGTTCGGCGACGACCTGCGCTGCGGCGACTGCACGATCCAGCCCAAGTACGAACGCCCGGAGGCCGAGGCCGACGACATGCCGTGGTCGGTGGCGGGGCTCTCGCGCGCCACGGCGCAGCAGGTCCCGGTCGAGGAGGGGCGCCCGGTCTACGGCGGCACGCCCACGGACCGCTCGGTGGTGCAGGCGATCCGCCATGCCCGCGATCGCGGCCTCGATGTCGTCTATTACCCCTTCATCCTGATGGATCAGATGCCGGGGAATGCTCTGCCCGACCCATATGGGGGCACCGAGCAGGCGCGGCTGCCCTGGCGCGGGCGGATCACAGCATCGCTGGCCCCGGGGCAGGTGGGGACACCCGACGGGACGGCGCAGGTTGATGCCGAGGTCGCGGATTTCTTCGGCACGGCCTCTGCTGGCGACTTCGTCGTGACCTCCGACGGCATCACCTACGGCGGCCCGGATGAGTGGCGCTACCGGCGCTACGTGCTGCACCAGGCGGCGCTTTGCGCACAAGCCGGTGGGGTGGAAGCATTCTGCATCGGCTCCGAACTGCGCGGCCTCACCACGCTGCGGGGCGCCACTGGTTTTCCGGCGGTACAGGCCCTGCGGGATCTCGCCGCCGAATGCCGGGCGATCCTCGGTCCCGAGGTGAAGATCGGCTATGCCGCCGACTGGAGCGAGTATTTCGGCTATCACCCCACCGATGCCCCGGGCGATGTGTTCTTCCACCTCGATCCGCTCTGGGCGGACGACACGATCGATTTCATCGGCATCGACAACTACATGCCGCTCTCGGACTGGCGCGAAGAGGAGGATCACGCCGACGCCGCGTGGGGGTCCGTGCACAACGCCGACTATCTGGCGGCCAATGTGGCCGGCGGTGAAGGTTTCGCGTGGTACTATGCATCTGAGATCGATCGCGCCGCGCAGAAGCGCACCCCGATCACCGATGGTGCCTATGGCGAGCCCTGGGTCTGGCGCTACAAGGACATCCGCAGTTGGTGGGAGAACGCCCATCATGACCGCATCGGCGGCGTGCGGCAGGTCGCTCCCACCGACTGGCAGCCGCGCAGCAAGCCCATCTGGTTCACCGAGCTCGGGTGTCCCGCCGTCGACAAGGGCACGAACCAGCCCAACGTCTTCGTCGATCCGAAATCCTCGGAATCCGCGCTGCCGCATTTCTCGGGCGGGCAGCGGGACGACCTGATCCAGCGACAGTACCTGCGGGCCATGTATCGCCATTGGGGCGACGTGGCGCGGAATCCGGTGTCCCCGCACTACGGCGGTCCGATGGTGGACCTCTCCCGCAGCTTCGTCTGGGCCTGGGACACGCGGCCCTATCCGTGGTTTTCGGGCAATACCGCGCTCTGGTCGGACGGGCCGAACTACCAGCGTGGCCACTGGATCAGCGGTCGGGCGTCGTCTCGCACCCTGGCCTCGGTGGTTGCCGAGATCTGCGCACGGGCGGGTGTGACCGAGATTGATACTTCGGGACTGCATGGCATCGTTCGTGGCTTCACGCTTTCCGAGACTGGAACCGCGCGGCAGGCGCTGCAGCCGCTGATGCTGGCGCACGGGTTCGATGCGGTGGAGCGTGACGGCACCCTGGTGTTTCGCAGCCGCACGGGGCGCGGTGCCATTCCCCTGTCGCTTCAGGATCTCGCCGTGAGCGGGGATCTCGATGCCGACCTGATCGAAACCCGCGCGAGCGAGGCCGAGATGGCGGGCCGGGTGCGGGGGAGTTTTGTTCTCTCGGATACTGATTTCCAGGTGGCGCAGGAAGAGGCTGTGCTGCCGGGTGATGATCTTCAGTTCGTGTCGCAAAGCGAGCTTCCCCTGTCTCTGACCCGTGGCGAGGGACGGCAGACCGTGGACCGCTGGCTGTCCGAGGCACGGCTCGCGCGCGACAGCCTGTGCTTTGCGCTGCCGCCTTCGAGGGCGACGATCGGTGCCGGGGATGTCGTGTCGCTGCCGGGATCTTCGGGTCCGATCCTCTCCCGTATCGACCGGCTTGAAGCGACGGAGCTTTTGCTGGCCGAGGCGGTGCGCCTCGATCCCGATCTCTACCGTCCGGCACCCGACGATCGCGCCGCCCCGGAACTGGCGAGGGTCAGCCGTTCCGTTCCGGTGACCGCCCAGTTCCTCGACCTCCCGCTGATCTCGGGCGAAGAGGTGCCCCATGCGCCGCACCTCGCGGTCAGGGCACGGCCCTGGCCCGGCGAGGTCGCGGTGTTCGATGCGGCGACGGACGCGGACTACCGGTTGAACCAGCGGATCGGCACGCGTGCGACCATCGGTGCCACACTGACCCCGCTGACCGCCGCGTCCGCAGGCATTGTCGACCGGGGCGCCCCGCTGCGTGTGTCGCTACCCAGCGGTGCGCTGCAATCGGTGAGCGACGCGGCCTTCCTGTCCGGTGCGAACCTGATCGCCATCGGCGACGGTTCCACAGGCCTTTGGGAGGTCTTCCAGTTCCGCGACGCCACGCTTGTGGCGCCGGACACCTGGGAGCTCAGCCACCGCCTGCGTGGCCAGTGTGGCACCGACGCGGTCATGCCAACGGCCTGGCCGGTCGGGTCCCGCGTCGTCCTGCTCGACGGGGCGCCCGTGCAGATCGACCTCGCCCGCGCCCGCTGGCGGCAGGAGCGGCACTTCCGCATCGGCCCGGCACGGCGGCCTCTTGATGACGCGACCTACCGGCATATGGTCGAGACCTTCGCTGGAAATGGCCTGAGGCCCTATCGGCCAGCACACCTTGGTCATGTCGTGCAGGCCGGCGACGCGGTCTTTCGCTGGGTCCGCAGGACCCGGATCGGCGGCGACGACTGGGACGGCATGGAGGTGCCCCTGGGCGAGGAGCGCGAGAGTTATCTCGTCCGGGTGCTTGATGGCGGCGAGGTCCGGCGCGAGGTGCTGACCGACAGGCCCGAGTTCACCTACACGGGTGCAGAGCGCAGCGCCGACGGCATCGCGGGCGGCTACACGCTCGAGGTGGCGCAGATCTCGGCGAGCTTTGGGGCAGGGCCCTTCGCCCGGATGGAGGTTGGCGCATGAGGCCCTTCACCCTCGGCGATGTGCTCTGCGCGGCCCGCTACCTGTTGCTGTTCGAGCCGCCCTCCCGTCATGCGGCCGCTCGGAGCCTCGTGCAGCGCGCGACGGCTGCGGACCGCTGGCGCGCGCAGCGGGGCAGGGCGCATCGCTGCTGGGGCAACGGCACGCTCATGGCCGCGGCGGGGCTGGCCCCGCTGCCGCCGACACCGCCGCTTGGCGATCCTGGCTTTCTCGACGCGCTCTGCGTGGTACTCGGCTCCCTGCGCGATGCGGCACCTCAGCCCGACGCGCAGGAGATGCAGCGGCGCGCGGTCGGGTCGAGCTCAAGGCGTCGCGCAGGAATTTCCTCGTCACACTCCTCGCAATAGCCGAACTCGCCTTCTTGGAGGCGGGCCAGCGCCGCGTGTAACGCACGGCGCTGGACATCCCTGCGCGCCTGCGTGGCCTTGGCCATCGACTGGCTGAGAAGCGCATCCTGACGGCTTAGCCGCCCCACAGCCTGCTGATCGAGCGCGACGGTGGACTGCCCCTCGCGGCCAAGCGCATCCTCGGCATCGAGCTCCGCCAGCCGCGTGGCGATCACGTCACGGAAACGCGCCGTTCTCTCATCATCATCCGGCATTCGATCCATCAAGGTTTTGCGTTTCTGCCCACAGACCCTATCTGCTATCCTGCCGTCGTCAAAGGAGTGACCCGTATGGCAGAGACACGCGCGAAGATTGCCCAGCTCGATCCCGTCTGGGGCCGGATCATATCCGAGGCGGAGCAGGCGGTGCTGGACGAGCCACTGCTTGGCGGCATGGTGCATTACTCGATTCTGCACCACCAGACGATCGAACGGGCGCTGGCCTACAGGATCTCGCTGAAGCTCGCCAACGGCGAGATGAGCGAACAGATCCTGCGCGAGATCTGCGACGAGGCCTATGGCGCCGATCCCGAGCTTGCGCTGGCCGCGCGGGCCGACATCGTGGCCACCTACGAGCGCGATCCCGCCTGCCACCGGTTCCTCCAGCCCATGCTCTTCTTCAAGGGCTTCCAGGCGGTGCAGTCCTACCGTGTGGCCAACTGGCTTTATCGCGAGGGCCGCAAGGATCTCGCCTTCTTCTTCCAGATGCGCAGCTCCGAGGTCTTCGGCGTTGACATCCATCCCGCGGCCCACATCGGTCGCGGCATCATGATCGACCACGCCCACAGCATCGTCATCGGCGAAACCGCGGTGGTGGGCGACAACGTGTCGATGCTGCATTCGGTGACGCTCGGCGGCACCGGCAAGGAAGAGGAAGACCGCCACCCCAAGATCGGCAACGGCGTGCTTATCGGGGCGGGGGCCAAGGTACTGGGCAACATCCGTGTCGGCGACTGCTCGCGCGTGGCGGCAGGCTCGGTGGTGCTGGACGAGGTTCCCTCCTGCAAGACCGTGGCTGGCGTCCCAGCCCGGGTCGTGGGCGAGGCGGGCTGCGCGCAGCCCTCGATCAGCATGGATCACCTGATTTCCGGCGGCGCCTGACGGCACCGACCGTTCAGGCCAGAAGCCTCTGCGGGTCTTCGAGCGCGGCTGCGATTTCCGAGAGCAGCGCCGCCCCGAGCGCGCCGTCCGTGACCCTGTGATCTAGTGACAGTGACAAATGGATCGTGCTGGCCGGCACGATCCGGTCATGATGATCCACCACCACGGGTTTCCTAAGCACACTGCCCACCGCAAGGATCGCCGAATGCGGCGGAGTCACGATGGCGTCGAAGGACTCCACGCCGTGCATCCCGAGGTTCGAGACGGCGAGGCTGCCACCCGCAAGATCCGCCAATGACAAGCGCCCCGCGCGGGCCCGTGTTTTGAGCGCGGTGAGCTCGCGCGACAGCGCCTGAAGGTTCCTGGTCTCGGCATCCCGGATCACGGGCGCGACAAGGCCGCCCTCGGTCGCGATGGCGATCGAGAGGTCCGATCCGCTCAGTCGCAGGATGCGGCCGCCCTGCCAGATCGCGTTGGCCTCGGGCACCTGTTGCAAGGCCCGCGCGCAGGCACGCAGCACGAAATCCGTGATTGAGAGCCGCGGGTCCTCCGGGCCGGTGTCCTTGTTGAGCGCATCCCGGGTGGCGAGCAGCCGGTCGGCAAGAACCTCGCGCCGAAGGCAGAACTGCGGCACCTCCTGGTTCGCCTGGGCCATCAGAGCGACGAAGGCCTTCCGCTTCTGGTCGATCGGCACGTCCGAGGCCTGACGCGTCCAGAGCCGCTGGGCGGGGGCCTCGTCGCTTGGCGCTCCGACAACACCCCGCGCCTCGAGATCCCGTGCGATGATCCGGCCGCCGGGACCACTGCCTGTTACGGCGCCAAGGTCGATCCCTCGGTCCTTCGCAATACTGCGGGCCCGGGGCGAGGCCGCGACCCGCGCCCTTACCGGATCCCGCCGGGCGACATCGGGGTGCAGCTCGGCAATCGGCGTGTTGACCGCGACCCCGGCCGACCCCTCCGCGACCAGGATCCGCCTGAGCGTCCCGGCCCGGTCGGCCTCGAACTCGAGCGTCGCCTTGTCGGTCTCGATCTCGGCGATCACGTCGCCGGGGGCGATCCGGTCTCCCTCGCTGACGCACCACCGTGCGAGCGTGCCATCCTCCATGGTCGGGGAGAGGGCCGGCATCAGGATCTGGTAGGGCATGTCGCGTTCCTCTCGGGCCCTCAGCTCTTCACAAGCGTCAGCGTATCGTAGGGCGGGCGGGGCACCTTGCCCGCCGCCAGCCGCGCGACGGCCCGCGTCAGCCGGCCACGATGGGCCGCGATCCACTCGTAGGCCTCCTGGTGGCTGGGCCGCTCCCCCGGACGCATGCCCTCCATCAGGTATTCGGGGACAAGCGCCCGGCCGTGCGCGGTCTCGATCCGGTAGGCCTCTGCCGCCACGTCCCGTCCCAGCACCTGCACGTGATCCCCCGACATGGCCGCTACCGGTAGCAGACCTGCCGCACCGCGGCCACGACCTCGTCCGTGGTGACGAGCGCGGCACGTTCCAGCGCGGCAGCGTAGGGCAGGGGCACATCCTTTCCGGTGACGGTCAGCACCGGCGCGTCAAGCCAATCGAAGGCCTGCTGCATCAACAGCGTCGCGACCTGCTGGCCGATGGAGCCCGCCGGAAAGCCCTCTTCCACGGTCACGCAGCGACCGGTCTTGCGGACCGAGGCCACCACCGTTTCGCTGTCGAGCGGCCGCAAGCTGCGCAGGTCGATGACCTCGGTGGAAATCCCCTCGGCAGCAAGGTGGTCCGCCGCATCGAGCGCATAGCTCATGCCGATCCCGAAGCTTACCAGTGTGACATCCGCCCCTTCGCGCCAGATCCGCGCCGCGCCGAAGGGCACAGTGTGATCCTCGAGCTTCGGAACGTTAAAGGCGCGGCCGTAAAGGATCTCGTTTTCGAGAAAGATCACCGGTCCCGGATCGCGGATCGCCGATTTCAGCAGGCCCTTCGCATCCGAAGCCGAATAGGCCATCGCCACCTTCAGACCGGGGATATGAGCGTACCAGGCCGCGTAGTCCTGCGCGTGCTGGGCACCGACGCGCGGTGCGGCGCCGTTCGGTCCGCGAAAGACGATCGGGCAGGTCATCTCGCCGCCGGACATGTACTGCGTCTTGGCCGCCGAATTCACGATCTGATCGACGGCCTGCATGGCGAAATTGAACGTCATGAACTCGACCACGGGCCGGAGCCCTGCAAAGGCGGCGCCGACGCCAAGCCCGGCCAGCGCGTGTTCCGTGATCGGCGTGTCCACAACGCGGCGGCGGCCGAACTCTTCAAGCAGCCCCTGGCTGATCTTGTAGGTGCCCTGGTAGTCCCCGACTTCCTCGCCGATGAGAAAGACATCCTCGTCGCGCCGCATTTCCTCGGCCAGCGCCTCGCGCAGTGCTTCGCGGACGGTCAGACGGTGGGTTTGCGTCCCCTCGGGCCAGGGGAATGTCGCAGCGGCGGCCTTCGGCTCGGGCGTCTGCATCGGCGTGGCGGGCACGCTTGGCGCCGGGTCGGGCTGCGGGGCAGGGTGCTCCGGCAGCAGATCGGCGGGCTCGTCCTCGGCAAGCAGCAGCGCGATGGGGGTGTTCACCGCCACGTTGGCGCTGCCTTCCGGCACAAGGATGCGCCCGAGCCGCCCCTCGACCTCGGCCTCGAAATCCATGGTGGCTTTGTCGGTCTCGATCTCGGCCAGCACGTCACCCGAGGCGATGGTGTCGCCTTCCTTGACCAGCCAACGGGCGAGGGTGCCTTCCTCCATGGTGGGGCTGAGCGCGGGCATGAGGATCTCGGTTGCCATGGCCCTACCTTCCTGCCGAAGGGGCCGAGTGGACATCCTGCATGAGCATGTCCAACCCCGGCTCCGGGCTTTGCCGGGCGAACTCTGCGGCCTCGTTCACGACGGCCTTGATGTCTCGGTCGATCAGCTTGAGGTCCTCTTCGTCCGCGTGGCCACCCGCAAGCAGCCTGTCACGCACGAGGTCGATGGCGTCGCGCTCTTCCTTGACCCGCGCCATTTCCTCGCGCGTGCGGTACTTGGCCGGGTCCGACATGGAATGCCCGCGATACCGGTAGGTCCGCGCCTCGAGGATGCAGGGACCGCGCCCGGCGCGGCAGCGCGCCACCGCCTTGCGGCCGGCCTCGCGCACGGCCAGCACGTCCATCCCGTCGACCACCTCGCCGGGAATGCCGAAGCTCTCGCCGCGCGTGCAGAGGTCCGGAGGCGGCATATCCGAGACCTTACGCGGCGTGGTGTCGTACTGGTTGTTCTCGATCACGAAGACCACCGGCAGCGACCAGCGCGCGGCCATGTTGAAGGCTTCGTAAACCTGCCCCTGGCTCGCCGCGCCATCGCCGAAATAGCAGAAGGTCACGCGGTCGGCGCCGCGATAGCGGTCGGCAAAGGCCAGCCCCGCACCGATGGGCACCTGCGCGCCCACGATCCCGTGGCCGCCGTAGAACTGATGCTCGCGGCTGAACATGTGCATCGAGCCGCCCTTGCCGCCCGAATAGCCGTCCTCGCGTCCGGTCATCTCGGCCAGGATGCGCTTGGGGTCCATGCCGCAGGCCAGCATGAGCCCGTGGCCGCGGTAGGAGGTGATGCGCCGGTCTCCGGGCTCGGCCACGGATTCCAGCCCGACCGCAACGGCCTCCTGCCCGATGTACAGATGGCAGTAGCCGCCGATCAGGCCCATGCCGTAAAGCTGCCCGGCCTTCTCCTCGAACCGCCGGATCAGAAGCATGTCCCGGTAGAGCTGCGTCAGGATCTCGCCGGATGGCTCGGATGCGGCATCGGTCTTGCGGGCGGCCATGGTCATCCTTCGGGAAGATGGTTTAAGGCTGAACGGTCAGGCGAGAGTAACGCCGGGCAGGGAATGGGTAAAGGGAAGCCGTCGTGCGCAACCTGCAAGGCGCGCGGGGCGTTCCGACCCGAGACGACAGGATGCGAAAGGGGCGCTTCGATGGCCGAGATCACCGCCAAGCTGACCGACGAACTCAAGGCCTGGGTCGACGCCCAGGTGGGCACCGGGCGTTACATGGACGCCAGCGACTACATCCGGGATCTCATCCGGCACGATCAGGACCGCCAGAGCGCTGCCGGCGAGGCGATGGAGCCGTTCGAGGATGCGCTCGGCGACTACCTCGATCCGCCCTTCGGGTCTGGCCGCTACTAGGCTCAGCGCACCACGATTTCGTCGGAGCGGATGTAGCCCAGAACGTCGCGCGCCTGCTGGTCCAGCAGGTCGATGTCGAGGAACTCGTCCGAGAGACGACGGGTCAGGTTCTCGAAGCGCGAGACGTCCTTTTCGAGCACCGCCAGTTCCGCGTCGAGTTCGTGTTGCTCGCCGATGATCTCGGCGCGCCTGAAGATGCCGAAATCGCCCTGCACCGCGGCAAAGACGAAATACGCCGCCAGTCCGGAAGCGAGCGTGAAGTAGATCAGGACCCCGAGTGCGGGGCGGCTGCGTCGGCTTGTCATGGGGCTGTGGTCACTGCTGCCTCTGCCTGCACCTCTTGCGGATGCACATGCTGACGATGCCACAGTCGGAAGCAAAAGGGAATCCCGCAATCTTCCTTTTCACATCTCCCTGCGCGCAGGGCCGCCCGGGCAATCTGCGTCTCGACGTCGCCCGCCGGAACGCGCATTGATACGCGCATGATGCGCCGCCTGACCTGCCTGATCATCCTCGTCGCGCTTGCCGGATGCACCCCGCGCGGCACGCTGCAACACGCGGGCGCGCTTCCCGTGCCCGGACAGTCGATCAGGTCGGTCTTCGTGGCCACCGACCGTCAGCCGGCACCCAGCACCAACGACCCCCTCGCGCGGCAGCGCTTCGGGGCGGTGCGGGATGCGCGGCTGCACTACACGCGTCTCGACGTGAGCATTCCGCCGGGCCACCGCGAGGGGCGCATCGAATGGCCCGACAAGACCGAAGCCGACCCGGCACGGCATTTCACCGTGGCCGATTCAGAACTCTACAGCGGCCCAGCCCCATGGCGCGCCGCGATCGACGATCGGCAACCGCCCGGCGGCGAGGATGTCGTGCTCTTCGTCCCCGGCTACAACACGACCCACGCGAGGGCCGTCTACCGCACCGCGCAGATCGCCGAGGACTTCGATGCGCCTCAGCCGATCATCGCCTACTCCTGGCCTTCTGCCGGGATGCCGGGGCGTTACGTCTACGACCGCGACAGCGTGATCTTCGCGCGCGACGGGCTCGAAGAGCTTCTCGGAGACCTCACGCGCGGCGGCGACCGGACGGTGACGATCGTGGCGCATTCCATGGGCAGCCAGCTTGTGATGGAGACGCTGCGCCAGATCTCCATCGCGGGCGACCGGCAGACGCTGTCGCAGGTCTCGGCCGTGGCGCTGCTGTCCCCGGACATCGACGAGGATGTCTTCCTCGCCCAGGCGCGGCGGATCGATCCCTTTCCGCAGCCCTTCGTGCTGATGGTTTCGGCGCGGGACAGGGTCTTGGAACTGGCCGCCTGGCTTGTCGGCCGTCCCTCGCGGCTCGGCTCCATCGAGGATCCGGGCCGGCTCGCGGGGTTGCCCGTCACGGTGGTCGACCTGACGGGCCTGGGCGAGGGCGGTCTGCCTGGCGGGCACAGCACAGCCTTCACGGCACCCGCCGCCATCGCCCTCATCCGCGACATGGCGCCCATCGACTGACGGGCGCCAGATGCGTTCAGCCGAGCGCTGCAACCCCCGGCAGCGTCTTGCCTTCCATCCATTCAAGGAAAGCACCGCCCGCGGTCGAGATGTAGCTGAAGCCCTCGGCGGCACCGGCCTTGTTCAGCGCCGACACCGTGTCGCCGCCACCGGCGACCGAGACGAGCTTGCCCTCGTTGGTCAGCTCCGCGGCATAGGCCGCCGCCGCGTTTGTCGCGGCGTCGAAGGGCTTGATCTCGAAGGCGCCGAGCGGGCCGTTCCAGATCAGCGTGTTGGCGCGGGCGATGGCTTCCTTCACGTGGGCCACGCTGTCGGGCCCGGCGTCGAGGATCATGGCGTCTGCGGGGACGTCCTCGATCTTGACCACTTCGCTCTCGGCGCCGGCCTTGAACTCACGGGCGACCACCACGTCACGGGGCAGCAGCAGCTCGCAGCCGGTCTCCACGGCCTTCTCGGCCACCTTCAGGGCGGTATCCACCATGTCGTGCTCGCACAGCGACTTGCCCACGTCCACGCCGCGCGCGGCAAGGAAGGTATTGGCCATGCCGCCACCGATCACGAGGATGTCGACCTTCTCGATGAGGTTCGACAGAAGGTCCAGCTTGGTCGACACCTTCGCGCCGCCCACCACGGCCAGAACCGGCCGCTCGGGGTTGCTCAGCGCGCCTTCCAGCGCCTCGAGCTCGGCCTGCATCAGGCGGCCTGCACAGCAGGGCAGCAGCCGCGCCAGCGCCTCGGTCGAGGCATGGGCGCGGTGCGCCGCCGAAAAGGCATCGTTGCAATAGATGTCGCCGAGCTTCGCCATTTCCTTGGCAAAGCCTTCGTCGTTCTTTTCCTCTTCGGCGTGGAAGCGCGTGTTCTCCAGCAGCGCCACCTGGCCCTCCGTCAGCCCGTCGACCACGGTTTGCGCGGCGGGGCCGACGCAGTCCGAGGCAAAGACCACCTCGACGCCAAGCACCGATTCCAGCGCCGGGATCAGCGGCTGCAGGCTCATGTCGTCGCGCCGCTCGCCCTTGGGCCGGCCGAAGTGGGCCAGCAGCACCGGCTTGCCGCCCTTGTCGAGGATGTTCTGCACCGTCGCGGCGATCCGTTCGATCCGCGTGGCATCGGTCACCTTGCCGTCCTCGACCGGCACGTTGATGTCCACCCGGCAGAGCACGCGCTTGCCGCGCAATTCCATCTGGTCCAGCGTCTTCCAGGCCATAAGCCACCTCCACACTCGTCAGTTGCCCTGTCTGTGCCGCCTGAGCGCGTCGGCGTCAACGCCGTCTTGCCGTGCGGGTGGCCGCGGTTTAGGTGTCCTGCCCATGAAATTGGAGGACCAGATGGCCCAGATCGACGATCCCGAGAACACCATCGTGATGGAGCTGCCCGCCGGCACCGTCACCATCGCGCTCCTGCCCGACGTGGCGCCGAAGCACGTGGAACGCATGAAGACCCTGGCCCGCGCCGGCGCCTACGATGGCGTGGTCTTTCACCGCGTGATCGAGGGCTTCATGGCCCAGACCGGCGACGTGGAGCACGGCAAGTCCGACGCCGACAACTTCAACATGCGCCGCGCCGGCACCGGCGGCTCGGACATGCCCGACCTGCCGGCGGAATTTTCGAAGCTGCCGCACGACCGTGGCACGATCGGCGCCGCGCGTTCGCAGAACCCGAACTCGGCAAACTCGCAGTTCTTCATCAACTTCAAGGACAACCACTTCCTCAACGGCCAGTACACCGTCTACGGCCGCGTGATCGAGGGGATGGAGCATGTCGACGCCATCACCCGCGGCGAGCCGCCCGCGAACCCCGACACCATGGTCAGCGTCAAGGTGGCCGCTGATGCGTAAGCTGGCATTGCTGCTGAGCTGCCTGGCGGGACCTGCCTTCGCCACGGGGCTCGAGATCGACATCGCGGGCGAGGCCGAAGGCACTGTGGTCATCGACCTCTTCGAGGACGTGGCGCCGCAGCACGTGGAGCGGATCACCACGCTGGCCGAGCAGGGCGCCTACGACGGTGTCGTCTTCCACCGCGTGATCGACGGCTTCATGGCCCAGACCGGCGACGTGGAATTCGGCAAGACCGGCAGCGACGCCTTCTCCATGGGCCGCGCCGGCACCGGCGGGTCCGACTTGCCGAACCTGCCGGCCGAGTTCTCGGACCGGTCCTTCGATCGCGGCGTGCTCGGCATGGCCCGTTCGCAGGATCCCGACAGCGCCAACTCGCAGTTCTTCATCATGTTCGCGCCTGCGCCGCACCTGAACGGCGACTACACCGTGGTGGGTGAAGTTGTCGAAGGCATGGACGTGGTCGACGCGATCAAGCGCGGCACCGGGCGCAACGGCGCGGTGACGGGCGAGCCCGACCGCATGGAAGAGGTCCGCGTGATCTCCGACTGATCCTCAGGCGGCGCCCCCGGGCGCCGCCTCCAGGCCCAGCATGTCGCGGATCTGCGCGGGCGTGCACCCCTCGGCGCGGTAGGTGGCAATGGCACGGTCGTTGTCGCGCTTGGCCAGCCGCCGCCCGGCCTCGTCCCGCACCAGCCGGTGGTGATGGTAACGCGGCACTGGATAGCCCAGCAGATGCTGAAGCAGCACGTGGATCTGCGTTGCCTCGAACAGATCCTGCCCTCGCACGACATCACTGATTTCCTGCTGCGCGTCATCGACGACGACCGACAGGTGGTACGACCCGGGGAAATCCCGGCGCGACAGCACCACGTCTCCGACTCCCTCGATCAGCGCCTCGGACGAGACCTCGATCAGCCCGTTCTCGCCATTCGGGCCAGCCCCCGTTTCGCGGAAATTGATAGC
>CAYNKL010000028.1:0-31899 GCA_964397775.1 uncultured Rhodobacterales bacterium
GCCCAGAACTACGGCGACCAGGTGCGCCGCCGCATCGGCGCCTTTGTGGACTGGGCGCGCGCAAGCGGCGATGACACATCGAAACCAAGGCTCGAAGCCGCGCTGAAGGGAGACAACGCATGAAGACCCGCAAGATCGGCCGCACCGACGTGCAGGTGACCGAGGTGTCCTTCGGTACCGCGAGCACCGGCAACCTCTACCGCGAGGTCAGCGACGAGGACGCGCAGGCCGTCCTGCAAACCGCCTGGGACGCCGGCATTCGCTACTTTGACACCGCCCCGCACTACGGGCGCGGGCTGGCCGAGCAGCGTCTGGGCCGCTTTCTGAAGGGGCGCGAGGGCGCCGTGGTGTCGACCAAGGTCGGGCGCATCCTCAGCCCGGCCAAGGCGCCGATCGCCAAGGCCGACGGTTACGTGAACCCGGCGCAGAACGACAGCCGCTACGACTATTCCGGCGACGGGATCGAAGAGAGCCTGGAGCAGAGCCGGGAGCGGCTGGGGCGCGATGTCTTCGAGATCGTCTACGTGCATGACATCGGCGAATATACCCATGGCGCGGCCAACGCGGGCCACATGGAGGATTTCCTCGGCTCCGGCTACGAGCGGCTGGTGAAGCTCAAGGAAAAGGGCCGCATCGGCGCCTTCGGCCTTGGCGTGAACGAATGCCAGGTGTGCCTCGACGTGATGGCGCATGGCGCCATCGACGTGATCCTGCTGGCCGGGCGGCTGACGCTGCTCGACCGCAGCGCCGAGGAGGCCCTGGTGCCTGCCTGCCACGAGGCGGGGACCAGCCTCGTGCTGGGCGGGATCTTCAACTCCGGCATCCTGGCCACCGGCCCGGTCGAGGGCGCGACCTATGACTATGGCCCGGCCCCGCGCGACGTTCTGGATCGCGTGGCCGCGCTTCAGGCGCGGGCCGAGGGCGTGGGCATCCCGCTGGCCACCGCCGCGCTGCACTTCGGGTTGCGCCATCCGGCGGCGGCCTCGGTCCTGCTCGGCACGGCGAAACCCGCGTCGCTGACCCGCAACCTCGACGCCATCGCACAGGATCTGCCGCCCGAGGCGGCGGCCCTGCTATCCGAGGTCGTGATGACGCAGTGACGACAGCAGCGTCGTCTTGGAAGTCCGCAGGTGGCGGCGCGCCGCCTCCTGCGCCGCGTGCGCATCGCGCGCCTCGAGCGCGTCGATGATGGCCAGGTGCTCGTCTATGGCGGCCGCGTTGCGGGTCTTTTCCTCGGTCTTGTCCCACATGAAATGGTAGTGGAAGATCAGCGAGATCACCTTCTGGAACTCGGCCACGAAGCGGTTCTTCACCACCGAATTGATCGCCTGGTGAAAGCTCTCGTCCAGCTTGGAAAAGGCGTGATAGTCGCTGTCGATCCGGGCCTTGAGATCGAGATGCCGGTCGCGCAGATCGGCGAGCCTGGCCCAGACCGGGTGATCCACCGGCGCCTCGGCCGCCTGGGCCACAGCGTTGAGCTCCAGCACCGACCGGAAGTCAGACAGTTCGACCGCGAAATCCTTGGTGAAGCCCAGCAGCGTCCAGCCGCCCTGCGGACGGCGTGACACGAGGCCGAAGCGGCTGAGGCCTGCGAGGAATTCCTTCAGCTCGTGCTGCGGGATCGAAAAGGTGCGCGAGAGCTCGGCCACCGACAGGGTCGTGCCCGCGGGCACGTCGAAGCGCAGGACCCAGTCGAGGAACCGCTGTTCAAGGTCCTCCGCACCGCCCGTGGGTTCCGGCTGGTCGATGCGATCCTCGGCTACGGGCGCGCGCAGGATGCGCTTGTCGCGCCCGTCCCAGCTGATGATGCCCGCCTCTTCCAGGCGCGACAGGCAGCGGCGGATCACTGTGCGGCTGACGCCCGCGATCTCGCACAGCGTGGCCTCGGACGGGATATGGGCGCCCTTGGGTTGCCCCTCGCAGTAGTCCAGCACCTGATTATAGGCGGCGCGGAACCGCGTGTCGCTTCTTGCCATGTGGCCCTTTACTTCCCCTTCCGGCGATTGCCCGCCGGAGGCTCCAAACAATACAGTTCACAATTATAAAAAACTATTGACCGGAATCAAGCGGCGATGGATACAGTTCTTAATTATTAAATGCACATCGAGAAGGGGAGGCCCGATGTCGGACGCAAGCAAGCCCGTGGGGTTCTATACGCTCAAGACCCTGACACCGGGCGCGGCCCAGCTTCACAGGCTGTCCGCCCTGCTGACCCTTGTTCTTCTGATCCTCGGCTTCGCGCTGGCAAGCCCGGCGTTCCTGTCGGTGAACAACTCTCTGACGGTGCTGCTCCAGACCTCGGTGATCGGGCTTCTCGGCATCGGGATGACCATGGTCATCATCACCGGCGGCATCGACCTGTCGGTGGGCTCGGTCCTGGCCCTCTCGGGCGTCATCACGGGGATGAGCGTGAAGGCCGGCCTGCCCGTCATCCCCGCCATGACGCTCGGCGTGATCGCCGGCGGGCTTTGCGGCGCCTTTAACGGTTTCGTCATCACCAAGCTGCGCATTCCGCCCTTCGTGGCCACGCTCGGCATGATGCTGATCGCGCGCGGCATTGCGCTGCAGCTGACCGGGGCGGCGCCCATTTCGCAGCTGGGCGAGGCCTTCGGCGTGCTCGGCAACGGCGCGCTTTTCCGCGTGGTCGAGATGCGCGAGAACGGCTTTCCCCGTGTTGTCTTCCCCGGCATCCCCTACCCCGCCATCCTGCTGCTGATCGTGGCGATCGGCGCCGCCTACCTGCTGCGCCGCCGCCAGATCGGACGCCATATCTACGCCACTGGCTCGAACGAGGAAGCTGCCCGCCTGTCCGGCGTGCGCGTCGACAGTGCCAAGCTCTATGCCTACGTCATGTCCGGTGCGCTGGCGGGCCTTGCGGGCAACGTGCTGATGTCGCGCCTTGTCACCGCCCAGCCAAGCGAGGGCGTGATGTACGAGCTCGACGCCATCGCGGCGGCCGTCATCGGCGGCGCCTCGCTCTCGGGCGGCGTGGGCGGCGTGTCCGGCACCATGATCGGCGCCTTCATCATCGGCATCCTGCGCAACGGACTGAACATGGCGGGGGTCTCCGCCTTCATCCAGCAGATCGTGATCGGCTTTGTCGTGATCGGTGCCGTCTGGATCGACCAGATCCGCAACCGGCCCTGAAGCCGGACGGGTACGACATCTCAACAGTGGAGGAGGAAGAGATGAAATTCGTGAAACTAGGCCTGCTGACTTCGGCAATGGCGCTTGCGGCAGGGACCGTCAGCGCGGGAGAGATCGCCGTCATCGTCAAGACGACCAGCTCGAACTTCTGGCAGAACGTGAACAAGGGCGCATCCGCGGCCATCGAGGGCCAGTCCGAGCACACCATGAGCTTTGACGGACCGGCCACCGAAAGCGCGATTTCCGACCAGGTGAACCTTGTCGAGAACGCCATCAACCGCGGTGTGTCGGGCATCGTGCTGGCGCCCTCCGACCCCGAGGCGCTGGCCCCCGCCGTCAAGCGCGCCTACGAATCCGGCATCCCGGTCGTCATCATCGACAGCGCGCTTGGCGAAAGTGCCGCAGGCACCTACCAGGCATTCCTGTCGACCGACAACTGCGCCGCCGGCGAACAGGTGGCCGAGCGCATGATCGAAGAGGCCGGGACCGAGGGCAAGGTCGCCATCATGTCCTACGTCGCGGGCGTGGGCTCCGAGATCGGCCGCGTGGGCTGCTTCACCGACTACGTCGAGGCCAACTCGGACCTCGAGATCGTGGGCCCCTACTACTCGCAATCGCAGATGGCCAACGCGCTCAACCAGACCACGGACGTGCTGTCCGCCAACCCCGAGCTTGTCGGTATCTTCGGCGCCAACGAACCCACCGCCGTGGGCATGGGCCGTGCGCTGGTGCAGTCGGGCAAGGCCGGTCAGCTGGTCGCGCTCGGCTTTGACGGCAACGCCGACCTGCAGGAGTTCGTGCGCGACGGCGTGCTCGAAGCCATCGCCGTGCAGGGCTCCTTCGCCATGGGCGAGATGGGCGTGAACACGGTGATCGACCTGCTCGAAGGCGAGAGCGTCGAGGACTTCATCAACACCGGCGTCGTCATGGTCGATGAAAGCAACATCGACTCCGACAAGGCGCAGAACGTCCTCTACTGATCCGAAAGCCGGGGGCGGCACGTCCGCCCCCGGACCACCCAGCCGTCGCAGGGAAAGGCCCCGTCATGACCGAACATCCGCTGGTCGAGATGATCGACATCGAAAAGCACTTCGGAGGTGTCCGCGCCGTCGAGCATGTCTCGCTCGACCTATGGCCTGGCGAGGTCGTGGGGGTTCTGGGCCACAACGGCGCGGGCAAGTCCTGCCTGATGCGCATCCTCTCGGGCGCCATGATCCCCAACGGGGGCGAGATCCGTGTCGGCGGCAAGACCGTGGAATTCACCGAGCCCAATGATGCACGCGCCGTGGGGATCGAGACGATCTATCAGACGCTGGCGCTTGCCGATCACCTCGACGCGCCCAAGAACCTGTTCCTGGGCCGCGAGCTGAAAACCCGCTTCGGCAACCTCGACGACGCGCGGATGCACGAAGAGGCCCGCGAGGTGCTGGCGCGGCTGAACCCGAATTTCAAGAACCTGCGCGACCCGGTCTCCAGCCTTTCGGGCGGCCAGCGGCAGGTGATCGCCATCGCCCGCGCGATCTACTTCGACACCAAGATCCTGATCATGGACGAACCGACGGCGGCGCTTGGCCCTTCGGAGACCGCGATGGTCGCCGACCTGATCCGCCAGCTGCGCGCCGAGGGGATCGGCATCTTCCTCGTCAGCCACGACATGCACGACGTCTTTGACCTCTGCGACCGGGTCGTGGTCATGAACAAGGGCAAGGTCGTCGGTGCCCATGCCATCGAGGAGGTGAGCAAGGACGACGTCCTCAGCCTGATCGTGAAGGGGGAACTGCCCGCCGACTGGTCCGCCCGCAACCTGGAGGCGGCGCAATGAAGGATCTGACCGCCGGCACCATGATCTGCGGCGTCTGCGCCGAACCGGGCACCTTCCGCACCGAAGAGCGCCCGCTGCCCCAGAACCCGCCCGAAGGTCATGTCCTTGTCGACATCGCCGCCATCGGCATCTGCGGCACCGACTACCACATCTTCGAGGGCAAGCATCCCTACCTCGACTACCCCCGCGTGATCGGGCACGAGCTTTCGGGCACCATCGCCTCGGGGCCGGACGCGGGGCAGCTCGTGGTCGTGAACCCCTATATCTCCTGCGGGACCTGCCGCGCCTGCCGGCGTGGCAAGCCCAACTGCTGCACCGCGATCTCGGTCCTTGGCGTGCACCGCGACGGCGGGATGTGCGCGCAGCTTTCGGTGCCGCGCGGCAACCTCTACCCTGCCGAAGGGCTGACGCCCCAGCAGGCCGCCATGGTCGAATTCCTGGCCATCGGCGCCCATGCGGTGGCGCGCTCGGGCACCGGCGAAGGGGATCTGGTGCTGGTGACCGGTGCTGGCCCCATCGGGCTCGGCACGGCGCTCTTTGCCCGTCTCGCCGGAGCCGAGGTGCACTTGATGGACCTGAGCCCCGAACGGCTTGAGACCGCAAGGCGCCTCTTCGGGTTCGAGCACCTGCACAAGCCCGGCGACGAGATCCTGACCGGTGAGCTCTCCGAGGGTTTCGACGTTGTCTTCGACGCCACCGGCAATGCCAAGGCGATCGAGGCGGGCTTCCCGCTGGTGGCCCATGGCGGCAGCACCGTTCTGGTCAGCGTGGTCAAGGACGACCTGCGCTTTTCCGACCCCGAGTTCCACAAGCGCGAGGCCCGCATCATCGGCAGCCGCAATGCGCTGAAGTCCGACTTCGACCGCGTGATGCAGGCGATCCGCGACGGGCACATCCCCACCGACGCCATCGCGTCCGAGGTGGTCCCGCTCGCCGACCTGCCCCACCGCTTCCCCGGCCTCGCCGCCAGCCGCGAGGACATCGTCAAGATCATCGTCACACCGTGACGGCAAATTCGAAGGCCCAGATGACCAGCCCCATCGCCCTGCGCCTGCACGAGGCGGACAACATCATGGTGGTGCTCACCGCCATCACCCCCGGCACCGAGATCGCCCCCGGCGTCGCCACGGCCGAGCCCATCCCGGCCGGCCACAAGGTCGCCCTGCGGCCCGTCGCCGCTGGCGAGAACGTCGTGAAATACGGCCAGATCATCGGCACCGCCACGGCGCCCATCGCCGCCGGAGCGCATGTCCATGTCCAGAACCTCGGCATGGGACAGCACCGGCAGGGCTACGGCTTTAGCGAGGCGGCGCAGGCCCTGTCGCCGGTCGAGGCCCCCGCCACCTTCCGCGGCTTCCACCGCCCCTCTGGGCGGGTGGGCACCCGCAACTACCTCGGCATCCTGACCTCGGTGAACTGCGCGGGGTCCGTTGCGCGCTTCATCGCCGAGGAAGCCAGCCGCCAGGACCTGCTGGCGCAGTTTCCCAACGTCGATGGCATCGTGCCCATCGTGCACGGCACCGGCTGCGGCATGTCCGGCAAGGGCGAAGGCTACGAGACGCTCTTCCGCACACTGGCGGGCTACGGGCACAACCCCAACTTCGGCGCGATCCTCATGGTGGGTCTCGGCTGCGAGGTCATGCAGATCCCCGACCTCATCGACCGCAGGGCGCTGAAGGACGACGCGCGCTTCCGCTACATGACGATCCAGCAGACCGGCGGCACCCGCGCCACCGTCGACCGCGGCGTGGGCATCCTGCGCGAGCTCGCCGCCGAGGCGAACAAGGCCACGCGCGCCGAAGCCTCGGCCGCGCACCTGACGCTCGGCATGCAATGCGGCGGCTCGGACGGCTACTCGGGCATCACGGCCAACCCCGCGCTCGGCGTGGCCTCGGACCTTCTGGTGCGCCACGGCGGCATATCGATCCTGTCGGAAACCTCGGAAATCTACGGCGCCGAGCACCTGCTGACCCGCCGCGCGGTGGACGAACCCACGGGCCGCAAGCTCATCGACCTGATCGAGTGGTGGGAGGACTACACCGCCCGCAACTTTGGCGAGATGGACAACAACCCCTCGCCCGGCAACAAGCGCGGCGGCCTGACCACTATCCTGGAGAAAAGCCTCGGCGCCGTGGCCAAGGGGGGCGCCGCCCCTTTGGCGGGCGTCTACAAGTACGGCGAACCCATCGACAAGCCCGGCTTCGTCTTCATGGACAGCCCCGGCTACGATCCCTGTTCCGTCACCGGACAGACGGCGTCCGGCGCGAACCTCATCGCCTTCACCACCGGGCGCGGCAGCGTCTCGGGCTACCAGCCCGTGCCATGTATCAAGATCGCGTCCAACCCCGACCTCTGGAAGCGGATGCAGCCCGACATGGACGTGAACTGCGGCGATATCCTTTCTGGCGTGACGCTCGAGGGGAAGGGACGCGAGATCTTCGATCTGATGCTGCGCGTCGCCTCGGGCGAGGAAACCAAGAGCGAGGCGCAGGGCTTCGGCGCGGTGGAATTTGTGCCCTGGCAGATCGGCGCGGTGATGTGAGCGTCCAAGACCAATACAAGGAAAGACCATGACCGACCTCACCGGACAGAAGGTCCTGATCACCGCCGCGGCACAGGGCATCGGCCGCGCCACGGCCGAGGCCTTTGTGCGCGCGGGCGCCGATGTGATCGCCACCGACATCAACGAAGAGGCGCTTGCCACGCTGACGGGCTGCACGGCAGCCCGGCTCGACGTGCGCGACCCTGCCGCCATTGCCGACCTGATGGCGGCGAGTGGCCCTGTCGACGTGCTGTTCAACTGCGCGGGATTCGTGCACGCGGGCTCGGTGCTCGAAGCCAGCGACGAGGACCTCGCCTTTGCCTGGGATCTCAACGTCATGTCGATGACCCGCATGATCCGCGCCGTTCTGCCGGGCATGCTCGAACGCGGCGGCGGCTGCATCCTGAACATGTCCTCGGTGGCCTCCGCGATAAAGGGCGTGCCCAATCGCTTTGCCTATTCCACCACCAAGGCCGCCGTGCTCGGGATGACCAAGTCGGTTTCGGCTGATTACGTGGGCCAGGGCATCCGCTGCAACGCCATCTGCCCCGGCACCGTGCAGTCGCCCTCGCTCGATCAGCGGCTTGCCGCAACCGGCGACTACGACAAGGCGCGGGCCGAATTCATCGCCCGCCAGCCCATGGGCCGCATCGCCGAGGCCGAGGAGATCGCGGATCTCGCCGTCTACCTCGCCGGGGCCACCTACACGACCGGCCAGGCCCTCTGCATCGACGGCGGCTGGACGATCTGAACGCAAGAAAGAAGGACAGGACATGAAGCTTCTGCGCTTTGGCGCCAAAGGCGCCGAGAAACCCGGACTGATGCACGAGGACGGCACCATCCGTGACCTCTCGGGCGTGATCGACGACCTCGCCGGGGACACGCTCTCCCCCGAGGCGCAGGCGAAGATCGCCGAGACCGACGCCGCATCGCTGCCGGTGGTCGAGGGCGCCCCGCGCCTCGGCCCGCCGATCGCGGGCACTGGCAAGTTCATCTGCATCGGGCTCAACTACTCGGACCACGCGGCCGAAACCGGCGCCACCGTGCCGCCCGAGCCGATCATCTTCATGAAGGCCACCAGCGCCATCTGCGGTCCCAACGATCCCATCGTGATCCCGCGCGGGTCGGAAAAGACCGACTGGGAGGTCGAACTCGCCGTGGTCATCGGCAAGCCCGCCAAGTACGTCTCCGAAGCTGACGCCATGGATCACGTGGCGGGCTTTGCCATCACCAACGACGTCTCCGAACGCGCCTTCCAGGCGGAACGGCAGGGCCAGTGGACCAAGGGCAAGAGCTGCGACAGCTTCGGCCAGATCGGCCCGTGGCTTGTCACCCCGGACGAGATCGCCGACCCACAGGATCTGCCCATGTGGCTGACCGTCAACGGCGAGACGATGCAGGACGGCACCAGCGCCACCATGGTCTACGGCGTGCGCTTCCTCGTGTCCTACCTCAGCCAGTTCATGACGCTGCACCCCGGCGACGTGATCTCGACCGGGACGCCCCCGGGCGTGGGCCTCGGCATGTCGCCGCAACGCTTCCTTAAGCCGGGCGACGTGGTCGAGCTTGGCATCAAGGGGCTTGGCCAGCAGCGCCAGGACGTGGTCGCCGACAGCTGACGCAAAGCGCGGGGGGCCCGATTGCGGGGCCCCCGGCCAGCGGCTACCCTTCGCGCGCAACGGCGCGAAGGACGACCCCTGTGACACCACGGCCCCCCGCACAGCCCGGCGAGCCCCTCGCCGGGATCGAGACCCCGGCCCTCGTGCTCGATCTGGATCTTTTCGAGCGCAACCTCGCGCGCATGGCCGAGGATGCCGCGCGGCTCGGCGTCCGCCTTCGGCCCCATGGCAAGGCTCACAAATGCCCCGAGATCGCCCGCCGCCAGGTGGCGCAGGGCGCGGTGGGCATCTGTTGCCAGAAGGTGGACGAGGCCGAGGCCTTTGTCCGCGAAGGCATTTCCGACGTGCTTGTGACCAACCAGGTTGTGCATCCGGCCAAGCTCGCCCGCCTTGCCGCCCTCGCCCGCGATGCGCGCATCGGCCTTTGCGTCGACGACGCCCTGCACGTCACCCGCGCGGGCGACGCCGCCGCCGCGCAGGGCGTGGACCTCGACGTCTACATCGAGATCGAGGTGGGCCAGCGCCGCTGCGGTCTGCCCGTCGGCACGGGCCTCGTGCCGCTGGCCCGGCAAATCACTGAGGCCCCGCACCTGCGCTTCGCCGGCCTGCACGCCTACCACGGCAACGCCCAGCATCTGCGCAGCCCGGCCGAGCGTACCGCAGCCATCGGTGCCGCAGCGGATCTTGTCCGAGAGGCCATTGCCCTGCTGAAAGAGGCCGGGATCGACGTGCCGCTCGTCACCGGCGCGGGCACCGGGACCTATGAACTCGAAGCGGCCAGCGGGCTTTGGGGCGAGATCCAGCCGGGGTCCTACGCGTTCATGGATGCGGACTATGCCCGCAACGAGGCCGAAAGCCCTTTCGACAACGCGCTGACCCTGCACGCCACCGTCCTCAGCACCGCCGTCGCCGGGCAGGCCGTACTGGACTTCGGGCTGAAGGCGGTAGCCGTGGATTCCGGCCCGCCGTCGCCGCTATCGGTCGTGGCCGAGGTCCTCGGCGTCTCGGACGAACACACGATCCTTGCACAGCCCGAGGGCGCAGCACTTTCGGTCGGGGATCGTGTCATCCTGCAGCCCGGCCATATCGATCCGACCTGCAACCTGCATGACTGGATCGTCGCCACACGGGCGGAGCGGGTCGAGGCGCTCTGGCCCATCAGCGCGCGCGGCGCGGGCCTTTGAGGCACAGGCGCGCACAGACGCGAAAGGCCGAGGTTCGTACGCGAGAGAAACTCAGAGACCGGAACGCGCAGGCTGGCGGCTGAAGAACAACAGGACACCGAACAGGATCATGCCGCCACCGGACACCCGCTGGAACCAGTGCAGGCGCGACGACAGGAACACCGCCGCAAAGCGGCCCGCGGTCGCATAAAGGAGGATGGCGCAGGACTCGAGCGCGATGAAGAGCCCACCGACGATGGCATAGCTCTGCCAGTATTCGGATGTGTCGACGAACTGCGGGAAGAACGCCGCGAAGATCAGGATCGCCTTGGGATTGCTGACAGCAATCAGCCCCTCGCGCCGGAACGCCCCGCCCAGCGTGGGGACCTGGCGCCGCGCCTCTTCCGCGTCACGCGGCGGCGGGGTGCGCAGCAACCTGATGCCCATCCAGACAAGGTAGAGTGCGCCGATTGTCTTGATCACGCCGAAGAGCACCGCCGAGGCGGACAGCAGCATCCCGAGCCCGAGCGCGCTGGCCGCGATCATAGGCACGAAGACCGCCAGCCGGGCGCTCGCGGCAGCCAGCGAAAAGCCCACGCCCTTCTGCGCCCCATGTGTCAGCGCCATCAGGTTGTTCGGCCCGAAGGCGAGGTTCAGCGCGAAACAGGCGGGCAGGAACACGAGAAGGGCGGGCATCTGGCAGGTCTTTCAAATGGCACGGTACAGCGTCGACGGATCACTGGCTGGCACGAAGAGCTGGCTCGCGGCGTCGCATCCAGTCCTCGATCTCCGCCAGGTCGGGATCCTCTTTCTCGATGAACGTGATGCAGTGTTCCATCTCTTCGCGCAACCGCGCGTCGGGGACGTCTGCAAGCGATCGCGAAGGATCCTCCCAGCGGGGCCCACCGAGATAGACCGCGGCGAACATGGTCTTTGCCTTCGTCGCCGGGACACCCGCCGCGCGCAGACTGTCGTAGAACATCCTGTGCGTCTCCTGCCAGCTGCGCTGGTGGTATTGCGGCAATGCCTCGTTGCCCAATCCGCAGTAGGCATCGTGGAGGGACGCTGCGGCAAGGAATTCCGGGCTCCTCGGATCACCGATGAGGGGGACGAAGATCGTGGGGATCGATGCGCCGTCGGTGAGAGTCGCCGGCGGGGCCGTCCAGAGGACGCCCCTGGAATCCGTAAAGCGAAGGGGCGCCAGAAGTTCGGAAAAGGGATGAGGCCTGTCCGCCAGGATGACCTGAGTGTCCGATATCTGCGCCGGGGCGTTCTCGAAACGGCAAAGGGGGCTGGCGGTGTCGTCCCCACACCCGACCGCCGCAAAGCCCGGCGTCGAGATCGCGACCGAAATCGCGAGCATGTAGGGGGTCAGGACGCGGTTGCGTCCGAACGGGATGTGCATTGACTGGAGCATCGTCTTCATCTCGATAGATCGCGGAACGGCAATGGGGTCACGCCACGGGCGATGCAACGCAGGAGACCGCGATGGCCTCCACATGTCGGTGATCGGTACCGCAGCAACCGCCGAGAACCGTCAGATTGGGCAGCACGCGGCGGAGTTCGGCGTAATCGCGGGCGAGTTCGTCCGGGTCGCCCGCATCAAGCTCTTCGGCCTCGTCCAGTTCGGCGTGGCTGAGCCGGGATGCGTTGGCGCGTATGCCACCAATGCGCTTCAGCCAGGCCTCGTCGCAGTCGAGTGCCCTGCGGAAATGATCGGGATGGGCGCAGTTCACCATGAAGTAGGCGGCAGCGGCATCGGTCTGGTCGTCCGTTCGTTCGAATGCCCGACCCAGCGGCGTCCCGTCCGGCAGGCGCCCGTCGGTTTCCACGGTGTAGGACACCACGACGGGCAGTCCAACGCGGGCCGCGGCCCGGATCACGCCGACGCCCTCCGCGACGGTCGAAAGCGTGACGGCCGTCACCAGATCGGCATCGGTTTCGGCAAACCAGCCGATCTGCTCGGCGTGATAGTCCTCCGCCTCGGCCGCGCTCATGGCTGTGTCAGCCCGGTAGCCGTCGCCGCGCGGGCCGATGTTGCCCGAAATGACCACGGGGCGGTTGGGGCTGACAGCGCCACGCAGGTCGGACAGGAAGCCGATCGCCGCGCGGTTCAACCGGGCCAGGTCTTCGGGCCCGTGGCCAAGCTGAGCTCCCCAGTCGCGGCTCGCCCGCCATGTCGGCGCCTCGAGAAGGAAACCGGTTCCGTGATCCGTCGCAATGATCATGTGGCGCCGGTAGTAGCGCGCGAGGGCCTGGCGTCCGTCGGCGGTGTCCATCAGGGGATAGGCCGCGAAAAGCGGCAGATCGCGTCCCTCATGGAAGATCAGCGTGGTCTCGAGACCTGAATCCGTCAGCAGCAGGGTGTGATCGAGCTGCGGAAGATTATTGCGATAAGAGGCCATTTGTATCACCATGAATTCGGTTTTTGCAGGAATGTCGGTTCACTACCCGGCTCGGCTCCGGCCCCTCGGATGAGGTCCGGCGGAAGATCGGCCAGAAGCCCATCCCGCAGGACTGACGTTTAAGGCCTGAAATTATTCCGAATTGCATCCGCCGGTTCGCCTGATCGGTCCTGGTGCGAACGTATTGCAGCAGCGACGTGATTTCCGGCGGGTGGCCTTCCGTGAAAGGCGCGTGAAAACCATGAATCTCTGGCTGGAATTTCTTGGGGGATTTGCGCTGACGCGCGACGGCGCGCCAATCCCCCTGAGCGCTCGCAAGGCCAGGATCCTTCTCGGGCTGCTCGCCTCGGCGCGCCACCGCACAATGCCAAGGCATCGGATTGCCGCGCTGCTTTGGGAGGCGCGCGATGCGGAGCAGTCGCGCGGGAGCCTTCGCCAGTCTCTCGCGCAGATCCGGCGCACGGCCGGCGAAGGTTGGGTCGACGCGATCGGTGACGACCTGCGGCTTGGGGCAGATGTCGCCACCGATCTCGATGCGTTTCACGCAGCCCTTGCCCGGAATGACGATGCCGAGGCGTCACGTCTTTACCGCGGGGACTTTCTTGACGGCGTGAAGACGAACGCGCCGGATCTGGACCACGCGATTGAGGCCGAACGCACCCGGATCCGCAATCTTGCCTCCGGGGCGCTCGCGCGCGAACTGGAACGCGTCTCCGATGGCCCCGAGACATCCGCACTCGCGCATCGGTTACTGGGGCTCGACCCGCTCAACGAGGTTGCCCACCGGCGGTTGATTGAGCTGGACGCGGCAGGCGGGATGCGAAGCGCGGCACGCGCCCGCTACGAGGCGTTGGAGGCATCGCTGCGACGTGATCTGGGTGCAGACCCGGAACCGAAAACCCGCGCACTCTACGAGCGCATTCGCCGGGGCGGCGCAGCAATGGCCCTCGCCCCCGCACAAGAGACCGACCTGGGCGAGGCAATCCGACCGGAGCCGCGGTCGGGATACCTCCTGCTTGGCATGGCGACGGGTGCGCCGCCGGACTGGGAGGATCTGCGAAGTATCGCGCTTGCCGGGGGCGCCAGGGAAGAAAGATCCGGCCCCGGCGAAGTGGGGTTCTACTTTTCGGGGGCGCGACTGCGCGAGGTGTCGAACATTGCGCTTCAGCTTTCTGTAGCGGCCGGTGACAGCCTGTCCTTTGGCATGACCGAGACGCTTGAGGAGTGTGGCCCGGACGATCAATCGCTCCTTCGGGCACGCCGGATCGCGGCCACGGCCGAGCCGGGAGAGATACTTGTCGCACGCGAGATTGCCCCGCGCCTCGGACTTGCGGCCGACCCCGGGCAGCGGGCGATCGCGCTTCGCGCCGAGGCCGTCCGAAAGCGGCCCGATCTTCCCCTGATCGGCCGCACCGCGGAACTGGCGCAGATCCAGGCTGCCATCGAGGCCGCACAGTCCGCGGAAACGAGTCTCGTGGTGCACCTCTCCGGTGAGGCCGGCATCGGGAAGAGCCGCCTCTGCACCGAGATCATGACGCGCGCCAGGGCGTCCGGAATGATTGTCGCGACCGCCGGGTTCGACGCGTTTTCGCCCGGCTCGCGCCATCTTGCGCAGCGCCTTGTCGCCGGCGTGTCCCGCCACCTCACCCCCGATCCCGGGGCCACGCCCATCGAGCGGGCCATCTGGTCATGGCTGACCGATCCCGAACTCAGCACAGGGGCGGAACTGCTGATGAGCGCCCTCTCGCCCGAGGCCCAGCAGATCAGGATTCTCGAAGTCCTGGCGTCAGCGTTGAGACGTGCTGCCGCCGAAACCGGACTCGTGATTGCCATCGAAGATTGCCACTGGCGCCCGGTCGGCGCCGGGGATTTCATCATGGAATTCGTGAATCATCTGCGAGACAGCCGTGTCGTGCTCGTGCTGACGGAAAGGCCGCATGCGGGCAGCCTGGATCACAGGCTTGCCACCCGGGTGCGCTCGGGGCTTACGCGGGTCGCGCTGGCCCCCCTGCCCCCTGAGGCAGCACGCGAACTGGGCCAGGTGATCGCGCCTGATCTTGATGGGTCGGAGGCGATCATCGACCACGCCGCCGGCCATCCGCTTTTCCTTGTGCGACTGCTGGAAGCGCGATGGCGCGGCGGAACGCTGCCGTCCTCGATCGTGGAACTGGTGCAGGAACAGATAGAGCGGCTGCCGGAAGCCGAGCGGGCCTCGCTGCGCAGGGCCGCCATCCTGGGTACGAGCTTTGATCCCGACGACGCGGTTGCGATCTTTCCCGAAATCGCGCGCCCCCGCGGGAGCGGCGACCTTCTGCACGAGACCGAGACCGGCCTCGCCTTCGGCCACGATCTGGTTCACCGGGCGATCTACGACTCCACTCCTGCGGAGACGCGGCAGGCGTGGCATGCCCGCGCCGCGGCGTATTTCAGGCAGCGCGACCCGATCCTCTGGGCGGACCACGCCCTGAAGGCCGATGACGACGGGATTGCCAGCGAAGCGGCCGTCGCGGCCGCGAACGCGATGATCGCGACCCGCCGCTTTACCACCGCCTTTCCATACATCGAAGCCGGACTTTCGAGAGAGGGCGATGCCGAGGCCACGGCCGAGCTTCATTCCTGCCGCGCCGGCGTTCGGCGTGTTCGCGGCGACATGGCGGGCGCTCTCGAGGACTATCGGGCCGCTCATGCCAAGGCGATCCGTTCCGAGACGCGGGCGGCGATGCTGTGTCGACAGGCGCTTGTCCTGCACAGGCTCGGGCGCGGAGAGGAAGCGGACCGTGCGCTCGATGCGGCCGAGGAAATCGCCGACGCCATCGGCCTGACCGGGCTGGGCCGTGCCGAAATCCACGAACAGCGCGGCAACCGCGCCTTTGTACGCGGTGACCACGCCGCCTGCATGATGCAGCACAAGGCGGCACTGGCCGCCGCCCAGGCGACCGGGGATCCGAGGGGAATAGCCCGGGGCCACGGCGGCATCGGCGACGCGGCCTATGCCGCCGGCCATTTCAGGACGGCGCACGACCACTTTGCTCTGGCGATCCAGCATGCGGAGAAGGCAGGCCTCGGACTGGTGCGGGAGGAATACCTTTTCATGAGGGCCTTTTCCCGCTTCTTCGCCGATCCCGGACCGGACGCCTTCCTTCTTGCTGACATCGCGGTGGAAAGCGCGCAGCAATGCGGCGCGGCCCGCACCGAAACGGTGGCGCGGGAAGTCCGCGCCGAGATGCGGCTTGTTGCCGGGGACCTCGACGGCGTGGCCGAGGACATCCGCGCCATCGACACGCTGACGACGGTCCGCGGAGAAATCCGGGTGACGAACGATGTCCAGATACTGCGGGCCTATCTGGACCTGCGCGCGGGCAACCGGGCGCGGGCGCAGGAACTGCTTGCCCCGATTCTCGTCGGCGCGGAGACGAACGCGGACGTCGGGGCGACCGCCCTAGGCCTCAGCGCGCTGATGGCCCGCGACAGGGCCGAGCGTGACGGGATACTGGCGAAGGGCATGATCTGCGCCCAAGATGTCGCGCTTTCGCACTCGGTCGTCTGGTTCCACCTTTGCGCGCTCGAAAGGGCGGTGGCGGACAGCGATCGGGATCTGGCGCTTCGCCATATCGCGGCACTGCGGGCGTTTTCCGCGAATGAGCCCATAGGGCTGGTCGACATGATCATACGCTCCATCGAACTCGCGCTCTGGCCGTCGACGGAAGGTGAGCGGCGCGACCACGCGGCCCGTCTGCGAGAGGCCTGCCTCGGCGATCTTGTCAGGTTCGTCGAGCCACAGGTCCAGAAAGCGTAGCCCGCAGGCCGAGCGCATCCTCGCCGCTCAGGCCCCTCTGTGGAGCCTCTGACGCAAAGTCCTCACCACCCGCAGATCGTGAACAGCTTGCCGGGGCCTGGTCGATCACCGGGGATGCGCGCGATGTCGAGCGTTGCCCAGAAGACCACCTGGTTGGAGCTGAGCACCGGCTTGCCCAGCCGCGCCTCGAGTTCCGCGATGAGCGGCACGGCAGGCAGGGCCGTGCAGGAGAGGAACAGTGCCTCCGCATCGGGGTGATCTGCAGCGAGAGCCCCGTCTATGATCTCGCCGGGCATGAGCCGCGCCATGTCCCGATCATCGGCGTAGCCCATGGCGTGCTGCGAAACGACATCGACGCCCTTACCCGTCAGATACGCGGACACGATATCTGCCGTCTCGGGCAGGTAGGGTGTGAGGAGCGCGACGCGCCCGAGCCCGAGCGTGTGCAGCGCCCTCAGCAGCCCGCCGACGGGCGTGACGACCGGGGCCCGCCCGCCGATCTCGGCCTCGACCGTGTCGCCGAGCACCGCCGACGCCGAAGTACAGCCGAAGATGATCCCGTCGAGTGGCACACCGGGAACGATCAGGTCCGCGGCGGCGCGCAGACGCGGACCTGTTTGGCGCAGGCTTTCGGGGGTTGTCGGATTGTCGAAGGCGATGCGGGTCACATGCAGTTGGGTGCCATGCGGCATGAGCCGCGCGGCGTCCCCCTCGATCGTCAGGTCCGTCGCAAGCGCGATCAGGCCGAAGCGCCGGAGAGGGTCCTGCGACATCCCCGCCGCTCAGACCACGAGCACGGGGACATCGGTCAGGCTCGTGACCTTGTGACTGACCGACCCCAGCAGGTAGCCCTCGGACGAGCCGAGCCCGCGCGAGCCCAGGACGATCAGGTCACAGCCATGCTCCGCCGCAAAGCCGACGATGGTGCGGGCCGAGGGGCCGTTCTTGATGAAGGCGGTGACCTTGTCGACACCCAGCTCCCGCGCCCGCGTCTTGGCCTCTTCGGCGGCCTCGCGCGAGACCTGGCGCATCACGTCGTCGAGGTTCCTGTCGGTCTCCGACGCGCCGCGCACCATCGAGAGCGAGGCCTCGAGCATCGAGTGATGCCTGTAGCAGGTCAGCACCGTCATCTCGGCACCGGTCAGATTGGCAAGCTCCGCCGCCTTCTCGACCGCCGCGTATGCCCCCTTCGAGCCGTCGTAGGCGGCCAGGATGGATGTGAACATTGCGCAGCTCCTATTCCGCGAAGGCAAGGTCGCGCAGGAAGAGCGCGATTTGCGGGAAGAAGATCAGGAGCACCGCCACACTGATCAGCATCACGATGAAGGGCGGCGTGCCGCGGATGACCTCCATGTAGGGTCGCTTGAACACGGCAATCGCCGTGAAGATGTCGCATCCGAAGGGCGGCGTGGCACTGCCGATGGCCACCTGTAGCGTGATGATCGTGCCCACGAGAACCGGGTCGAGCCCGACGGCGTCGACCACGGGCGCAAAGATCGGCACGAGGATCAGGATGACGACGATCGGGTCCACGAACATGCAGCCGACGAAGAAGGCGATCGAAATGGTGAAAAGCACCGCGTAAGGGCCCATGTCGTCGATCCCGATGGCGCCCAGCAGCTGCTGCGGGATCTGCGCGAAACTGATGACATAGGAGAACGCGGCCCCTGCCCCGACAAGGATGAACACCACCGCGGTGATCAGACCCGTCGACTTGGCCGTCGCGTAGAGCTGCTTCACGCTCATTTCGCGAAAGACGACGATCTCGAGGAACAGCGCGTAGAGCACGCAGGCCGCCGCGGCCTCGGTCGGAGAGAAGATCCCGCCGTAGATGCCGCCGACGATGATCACCGGAAAGCCCAGCGGCCAGAGCGCCCGACGCACGGCCTCGCCACGCTCGGCCCAGGTCGATTTGCGCTCGACGGGGACGTTGTTCCGGATGGCGTAGATGTAGGAGTAGATCGAGAAGAGGATCAGGATCAGGATCCCAGGCCCGATGCCCGCGATGAAGAGTTCCGAGATCGAAGTGCCCGAGACGACCCCGTAGATGATCATGCCGATGGAGGGCGGGATCAGGAAGGCGATGTCGGACGAGTTCACGATCAGCGCCAGCACGAAGCTGTCATTGTAGCCGGCCTTGAGCATGCGCGGGCGCAGCGGTCCGCCCACGGCCACCACCGTCGCCTGCGTCGAGCCCGAGACCGCACCGAAGAGCGTGCAGGCGGTCGCGGTGGAGACCGCAAGGCCGCCCTTGAGGTGGCCGACAAAGGCCATCACCAGGTCGATCAGCCGCCCGGCGGACTGGCCCCGTGTCATGATGTCGGCGGCGAAGATGAACATGGGCACGGCAATGAGGCTCGCCGGGCGGATGCCCGCGAGGATCTGCTGCACCATCGTGTCGAGCTGTCCTAGCCCGCCGAAGAGCGTCACGAAGCCGATCAGCGATCCCGCGAGCAGCGGGATCATCATCGGGAAGCCGAGCAGCAGCAGGACGATCATGGTTCCGAAAATGGCAAGGCTCATGGCTCAGACCTCTTCCTCGCGGGTGTCGTCGTAGCCTTCCATCGTGGAGGTGGAGAGCCAGATGTTCTCTTGCAGGACGTTCTTGATCGCGGTCAGCGTGTACTGAAGCCCCGTCAGGAAAAAGCCCAGCGGGGCCCAGACGATGATCCACCAGACGGGGATCTGCATCGCCGGCAGCAGCCTGCCCCGCGAGGCCTGCGTCTGCACGTAGTCGATGGAATACCAGGTGAGCAGGAACATGGCCGCGGCCGTCACGAGGGCGATGAGGATCATCAGCGGCTTTCGCAGAGCCGGCGTGAGCGCGTCGAAAATCGCGGACATCCGGATGTGGCGCCCGTGCCGTGCCGCATAGGAAATGCCGGCGAAGGTGATCAGGATGATCAGCGCCTGATTCAGCTCCTCCGAGAAATAGAGCGAGCTTCCGAAGACATACCGGCCGACCACGTTCGCGATGGTGTTGAACGCCATCAGAAGAACGCCGACCGCCAGAAGCACGGCCTCGATCCGGGCAATCGCGACGTCGATCACACCGAGAAACCCGGGAAGTCCCGACACATAACTCGAGTCGTCGATGTCGTCCTCGGCTGCTGGGACCTGCACTTCACCCATGGTATGTCGGTCACGCTCGACGTGACGTTCCTCGTCCGCACTCATGCTTGCCGTCCTGTTCTTCGTTCTTTGGTTGGTCCCGGCGGAACGGCGCCGGATCGAACAATGCCGATCCAGCGCGCGCGTTGTCAGTCAGACCTCAGCTGTCCGAGCCGGAGGCTGCCGCTTCGAGGTCGGCCTTCATCTGTTCGAGAATGGCCTCGGCCTGGTCGCCGCCGATCTCGAGGAATTCCTGCTCCACGTCGTCCGCCGTTTCCATGAAGGGCTGGCGCTCTTCCTCGGACAGGGTGGTGATCGTGATCGAAGGCTTGGCTTCCTTGATCTTCTCGAGCGACTCCTCGGTGAGCCCGTCCTGGTACTCGATGATGTGATCGAAGGCGACGTCGATCGCATTCTGGATCATCGTCTGCTCTTCCTCGGAAAGGCCTTCGTAGAAGTCGAGGTTGGCCATCACCGCCGTGGTGAAGTTGTTGTGCCCGGCGCGCGTGATGTAGTCGGTCACCTCGTACATCTTGGTCGACTCGATGAAGAACGCGGGGTTCTCCTGCCCCTGGATGATGCCGGTCTGCAGGCCGCCGTAGACCTCGCCCCAGGGCAGCGGCGTCGGTGTCGCGCCGAAGGCCTGGTAGCTTTCCACCAGCAGCGGGTTGGTCATGACGCGGAACTTCACCTCGTTGAGATCCTCGGGCGTGGTGACGGGTTCCTTGGTGGTCATCATGACCTCACCCTCGGGGAACATCGTCAGCAGCTCGAGGCCCTGTTCCTCGTAGAGCGGCGGGAACATCTCGTTGATCGCCTTCGATTCCTTGAAGAAGGTGGCGAGCTGCTCCTCGTCCTGCGGAAGCAGGTAGGGCACGAAGAAGACCTGCGCCTCGGGGATCAGCGCGCCCGTGAAGCCCGGCGACTGATCGACGAACTGCAGGATGCCGGACTGCGCCTGCTCCATGATATCGGCGGATTCGCCCAGTGTGCCGAAGGGGAAGAGCTGGATCGTGTGATCGGAATTCGCTTCGACCTCCTCCTTGAATTTCTGCGCGAAGATGCCCTGGACTTCGTCCATGGCCTCCTCGAACGCGTAGCGCCAGGTGTCGGCGCTGGCGGAGGACGCAGCGGCAATGGCAAGCGCGCTCGCGGCGATTGTGGTGCTCAGTTTCATTGATCTTGTCTCCCAGCTTCGGGATGTCCTGCGCACGTTCGCACGCCGGCACATCCGTGTTCGGATAGGCGGGTCGGAAACCCGCTCGGGGTGGACCAAGGGTCTGGCCCAGCACCACAAGTGTCAACGATTTGTTTCACTTTGCAGGGTCTGACGTCCCCCATCCGCGACCTGCGCCCTAGGATTGCACGGGCAGGTTCGCGCAGAGATGGAGCCTCCCGCGATGCGATGACGCGCCTGAATTGGGGGTGCCCTTAGGACACCCTATGGTCTCGGTTTCCGCTGCTGCTCGAAGCCCGCCGGGCATTTCCCTCTCCAGACCCGCCCGGTCTGCGGCTTGCAATGACGGACCTTTGATCGAAAGGCCGGTCGCATGCGCAGCAAGGTCGAGAGCGGGACTTTTGCCTCACGCGGGTTCGTTTCGTTGCTCCCAGTCCGCACCCGGCACGGCTGCGAGGAGCTGTTTCGTGTACTCCTTCTGCGGGTTGAGGAAGATGTCATGCACCGTGCCGATCTCCACGAGCTTGCCGCGCTGCATGACCGCGATCCGGTCGCACAACTGGGCCGCGACGCGCAGATCATGGGTGATGAACAGGATCGACAGGCCCATCCGTTCGCGCAGGTCGCGCAGGAGGTCGAGCACCTGCGCCTGGATCGACACGTCCAGTGCCGAGACCGCCTCGTCGGCGATGATCAGTTCTGGGTCCATGGCCAGCGCCCGGGCGATGCCGATGCGCTGGCGCTGCCCACCCGAGAACTCGTGCGGGAAACGGCTGGCCGCATCGGCGCCAAGGCCGACGACCTCGAGCAGTTCCTTCGCCCGCGCCTCGGCCTCACGACGCGGCGTACCGCGGGCGATGGGGCCATCGGTGATCGCCCCGAGGATGCGCTGGCGCGGGTTGAGCGAGGCGTAGGGGTCCTGAAAGATCATCTGCACCTTGTGGCGCTGGGTGCGCAGTTCTTCCTCGGGCAATGCGGCAAGATCGGTGCCACCGACCAGAACCTGCCCGCCGTCGGGGGTCACCAGCCGCACCGCAGTGCGGCCCAGCGTCGACTTGCCAGAGCCGCTTTCCCCCACCAGCCCCAGCACCTCCCCCCGCGCCACGGTGAGCGAGACGTCATCGACCGCCCGCACCTCGCGCGCCTCGCGGAAGAAGCCGCCGCCGGTGCGATAGATCTTGCGCAGCCCCTTTATCTCGAGCGCGGGGGTCTCGGACAGGGTGCGCTGCTCGGGCAGCATGCCGGTCGGGATCGCGTCGAGCAGGCGCTTGGTGTAGTCGTGCTGCGGATCCTTCAGCACCGCGGCGGCAGTCCCACGTTCGACCACCCATCCCTCGCGCATGACGATGACCTCGTCGGCGATCTCGGCCACGACGCCGAAATCATGGGTGATGAACATCACCGCCATGCCGCGCCGGTCGCGCAGGTCTAGGATCAGCCTCAGGATCTGCGCCTGCGTCGTCACGTCGAGCGCTGTGGTCGGCTCGTCCGCGATCAGCAGCTTGGGTTCCAACGCCAGCGCCATGGCGATCATCGCCCGCTGCCGCTGTCCACCGGAAAGCTGGAAGGGATAGGCGCGGATGATCTTCTCGGGATCGGGCAGCTGCACCTCGCGGATCAGGTCGAGCGCCTTCTTGCGGCGGTCTGACTGCGTGAAGCGGTCATGGGCGGCGAAGACCTCGGCGATCTGGTCGCCGATGCGCATCAGCGGATTGAGCGCGGTCATCGGCTCCTGAAAGATCATCGCCACCTGCGCGCCGCGCAGGGCCATCTTTTCGGCCTCGGGCAGGCGGATCACATCGCGCCCCTCGAACATGGCGCGCCCCGCCTTGACGGTGACGCCCCGCGGCAACAGCCCCATCAGCGCGTTGGCGGTCATCGACTTGCCGGACCCGCTTTCGCCCACGACGCAGAGGATCTGCCCCTTGTCGATGGTCATGCTGACATCCTCGACCGCGAAGGGCCGGTCGGCGCCCTCGGGCAGACCGATGGTCAGGTGCTCGATCGCAAGAGTACTCATGCGCGGCCCTTTCGTCTTGAGAGGTGCGGATTGAGCGCGTCGTTGAGCCCCTCGCCGATGAGGTTCAGTGCCAGGACCGTGATAATGATCGCGACACCGGGAAAGAAGCTGAGCCACCAGGCCGAGCGGATGACGGTGCGCGCGGCGCCGATCATGTAGCCCCAGCTCATGGCGTTGGGATCGCCGAGGCCAAGAAAGCTGAGCGAGCTTTCCAGCAGGATCGCAGTGGCCACCATCAGCGAGGCCATGACGATGATCGGCGAGAGGGTGTTGGGCAGCACCTGCCGCACCAGGATCCGGCGCTTGGTGAGCCCGGCCAGCGTAGCGGCGTCGACGAATTCGCGCTTGCGCACCGACATGACCTCGGCCCGCACGAGCCGCGCCACCGGCGGCCAACTGACGATGGCGATGGCCAGCGTGATCGAGGAGAGCGTCGGCTCGAAGATCGCCACCAGCACGATGGCGAGGGCGAAGTTCGGGATGGTCTGGAAGAACTCGGTAAAGCGCATCGCGCCTTCGTCCACCAGACCGCCGTAGAAGCCGGCAAGCGCGCCGAGCGGCACGCCGATCAGCAGCGCCACCAGCGTCGAGACTAGCCCCACCAGCAGCGACACCCGCGCGCCGTAGGCCAGTTGTGCAGCAACATCGCGGCCAAGCGTGTCGGTGCCCAGCAGCAAATCTTCCCTGCTGAACGGGGGCAGGAAGGGCCGCTGGACCATCTGCCAGGGGTCATTTGCAAAGATCAGCGGCGCAAAGACGGCAATCGCGATGACGGCGATCAGCAGGACGACACCGACCATGGCGCCGATGTTGGTGCGGAATCGGGTCCAGAAACTCATGCGCGGGCTCCGATGCGGGGGTCCACGAGGCGGTAGACGATGTCGGTGACGATGTTGAACAGGATGACCATCGCGGCGGATACGAGGAAGACCCCGAGGATGGTGTTGTAATCACGCGCGGCGAGGCTCTCGAACATCAGCCGCCCGATGCCGGGCCAGGCAAAGACCGTCTCGGTCAGCACCGCGCCGCCGATCAGCTGGCCCGCCTGCAGACCGGCGAGCGTCACCACCGGCAGGATCGCGTTGCGCAGGATGTGGCGGCGACGAATGACCTTGTCCGACAGGCCCTTGGCCCGGGCGGTCTTGACGAAATCGGCATTGGAGACCTCGAGCATTGAGGCCCGCGTCATGCGCATGTAGACCGCCATGAAGAACAGCCCCAGGGTCAGCGCCGGAAGCACGAGGTGCTTGGCGATATCGATGACTCGCGCCCATCCGGTGTAGCCCGCGCCCACGGTCTCGTAGCCGAAGCCCGGCAGCCAGCCCAGCCAGACCGAGAACACCAGAACCGCCATCAGCGCCGCCCAGTAGAGCGGGGTCGCGTAGAACAGCAGCGCGAATGTGGTCAGCAGGCTGTCCTGCGGCTTGCCCACGCGGGCCGCGGCGGCCACCCCCAGCGCGATGCCGCAGACCAGCGAAATCACGAAAGCGACCCCGGTCAGCAGCAGCGTCGCCGGCAGCCGGTCGGCGATCAGGTCGATGACCGGCGCCCCCTGCCGGAAGCTGTAGCCGAGGTCGAGCATGGCCACCCCCGAGACGTATTTCCACAACTGCACGCCAAAGGGCTGATCGAGCCCGAAGCGTTCGCGCAGCTGCGCGATCATCTGCTCGTCGGCGGCGCCCGCTTCGCCGGCCAGCACCACCGCCGGGTCGCCGGGGGCCGCGTGCAGCAGGCAGAAGTTCAGAACCGCGATGGCGAGCAAGGTCAATGCGGCCTTGGCCAGGCGCGAGACGATGATGGCAAGGACGGACATGCCGGGTCGCTCCCTCTTCTTGGAACAGGTTTCCGGGGGCGCCCCGCCGAAACGGAGCGCCGGAAGATTTCAGTGGAAAATCTTCTTTCCCGAGGAGAGGGTTACTCTTCGATCCACGCGTTGCGCGGGCCGTCGTTCACGCCGATCCCGGTGGTCACCAGGTCCTTGACGTTGCAGCGGTAGAGCGTCGGGAATTCCAGCTCGAGCATCCAGGCCACCGGCACGTCGTCGACGATCTCCTTCTGGATCTCGGCATAGGCCTGCTCGCGCGCCTCGATGTCGGCCATGGTCGCGGCGGCAAACCATTTCTCGTCAAGCTCGGGGTTCTCATAGCCCTCGACGTTGTTCCAGGGGCTGCCCTTCTCGATGCGGTCCGCGGTGTAGTTCCGCGACACACCCAGCGCCGGATCGCCGTACTGGTAGAGATAGGTGAAGGCCATGTCATAGTCCCACTGGGACGTCTTCTCGTTCCAGCCGGCCACGTCGGCGCTGTCGATCTCGACCTCGATGCCGACCTCGGACAGGTTCTGGCGCACGGCCTCCGCCCAGCGTTGCCAGGTTTCGCCGTAGGGCAGCGGCAGGATGCGCACCGGCTCGCCGTCATAGCCCATTTTCTCGAGCAGCGCCTTCGCCTTCTCGGGGTCGTAGTCATAGATCGTCACGTCGTCGGAATAGAAGTTGGTCTTTGACGACACTGGCCCCGTCGGCACCTTTCCAAAGCCGTTCCAGACCACGTCCCGCATGAATTCGCGGTCCATCGCGTACATCACCGCCTGCCGGAACCGCACGTCGCTGGTGGGCCCCTCGCGGTTGTTCAGCCACATCCAGGCGAGAGGGGCAAAGAACTCCCAGCCCTCGGTGGTGGAACACACGCCCTCCATCTCGGCCAGGCGCTTGATGTCCCAGTTCTCGACCGAGCCGCCGGGCAGCACGTCGACCTCGCCGGTCTCGAAGGCGACGGCGCGGCTGGCGGCGTCGGGGATCACCCGGTAATAGACCTCGTCGAGATAGGGCAGCCCGTCGATGTAGTAGTCCTCGTTCTTCACGAGGTGGATGTAGCTTCCCTTCACCCATTCCTCGAACTTGAAGGGGCCGGTGCCGATGGGCGTGTTGTTCGCCTCGTTGGTGGCGAAATCGGTGCCCTCGTAGATGTGCTGCGGGATCATCGGCATGGTCGCCGCCTCGAAGACCGAGATGAACGGGCCGAAGGGCTCCTTCAGCTTGAACACCACCGTCAGCGGATCGGGCGCGGTGACGCTGTCCACATAGGCCAGCGAGGCGCGCAGTCGGGCATGGGTCTCGGGCAGGAAGGTGGAGGCCGAAAACACCACGTCGTCAGCGGTGAAATCCTCGCCATCGTGCCACTTCACGCCCTCGTGCAGCTTGAAGGTGTAGGTCAGACCGTCGTCCGAGATCTCCCAGCTTTCCGCAAGGCCCGGCATCGGCTGAAGCTCGGTGTCGTAGCGCAGAAGGCCCTCGTAGATGTCGCCCGCCACAAGCTGCGTCGGGCCGTTCTGCACGAGGCCGAGCATCAGCCCCGGCGGCTCTGGCTGGACCACGATGTCGAGCCGTCCGCCCTCCTGCTGCGCGGCAAGCGGCGCGGCAAGGGCGGCGGCGATGAGGAAGGTCGTCGCTTTGAGATGTTTCATGAGCTTTCCCTGTTCTCCGTTTTTTCGGATGACCGCGGCCCGTCTTGGTGCGAACTCGCGGAAAGCCCCGGCGATCGGCCGGGGATCGTGTTACCCGGCCCAGCCGGGTGTCTGGCTGTCGAGCTGGCGCAGCATGGCGTCCCATTCCGGGTCGCGGCCGCCCTGCTCTTCCATCTTGTCATAGGCGCGGGCGTATTGTCCCGCTGTATGCGCCGCCACGTCATCGGGCAGCACCACCGGCGTCAGCCCCATGCCAAGCGCCGCCACCTGCGCCTTGCACGAGCGTTCGAGGTTCAGAGCGTATTTCACCGCCTCGGCCACCGACCGCCCGAGCAGCAGCGTGCCGTGGTTGCGCAGCAGCATCACCCGCTTGTCGCCAAGGTCCGAGACGATGCGCGCGCGCTCTTCGAGGTTCAGCGCGATGCCCTCGTAGTCATGAAAGGCGATCTGGCCAAAGAACTGCGCCGACCATTGGTTGAGCGGCAGCAGCCCCTCCTGTACCGAGGAGACGGCGACGCCTGCCACCGTATGGGTGTGCAGCACGCAGACCGCATCGTGCCGGGCCATGTGCACCGCCGAGTGGATGGTAAAGCCCGCAGCGTTGACACCGGCGCCATATGGGTCGTCGATCACCGCACCGGTCTCGTCGATGGTCACGAGGTTGTCGGGCGTCACCTCGTCGAACCGCAGCCCGTAAGGATTGAGCAGGAACCGCTTCTCTCGGTCCGGCCCCTCGGGCAGGCGCGCAGAGATATGGGTGTAGATCCCGTCATCCATCCCGTGCAGCGCGATCAGGCGATAGGCTGCGGCAAGGTCGCGGCGCAGGTCGTTGGTGGTGGCAGTCGTGGTCGTCCCGTCCGGCATGCAAGCGCTCCTTTGAGCAGGTGTTAAGCAAAGGAAGGTCATTCAAGCGCGTCACGTCAAGACAATTGTCGACAATACTGCAATCGTCTCCTAGCGTAGATGAAAAATGGGGCCACGATCCGCGACATGGAAAAGCTACACCAACCCGACGGCTTTGCCCCTCTCGACCGCGAAGGGCTGGTCGACCGCGTCGCGCGGCTGCTGAGCCAGGCCATCGTCTCGGGGCGGCTCGCCCCAGGTGAGCGGCTGAGCGAGTCGGTGGTGGCCAAGCAGCTTGGCACCTCGCGTGCGCCGGTGCGCGAGGCCGCGCGGCTCTTGGAGAGTTCGGGGCTGGTCACCTACGCGCCGAACCGGGGCTTCTTTGTCCGGCGTCACAGCGCCACCGAGATCGACAACCTCTACGAATTCCGCATCACCATCGAGATCGCCGCCGTCCGGCGCCTCATGCGCGAAGGGCTGGGCGCGACCGCCGCAGCACTCGGCGCCCAGATCGAAGAGCTGCGCCGGCTGGCCGAACCGGGCCACGACATGCTCACCCAGGTCGAGGCAGACATGCAGTTCCACCGGCTGATCTGCCAAGGCTCGGGCAATCCGCGCTATCTGCGCAGCTTCGAGCGGATCGCGCAGGAAACCGAGCTGACCATCATGCTGATCGGCAGGCTCTACGACGATGCGCACAGGCTCGCCGAGACGCATGTGCCGATCCTCGACGCCTTGCAATCGGGCAGCGAGGAAGAAGCCGTGGAGGCCATGTTCTACCATCTCGACGTCGCCCGCAGGCTGGTGACGGACCAATTCCGCAAACTTGAAGAGAACACGCCCTGATGAAATGTTTCGACGCCCCCGAGACCGACCTCCACGACCCGGTCTTCCGACTGACCAACGGCAAGATCCAACGCAACGCCGAGCGCGCCGAGCGGGCGCGGCTGTTGCGGGCGGGGCTGGACCAACTGGAGCTGGGTACCGAGACACCGCCAGAGGCGCCCCGCAGCACGCTCGAGGCGGTCCACACGGCGCAGTTCCTCGACTTTCTCGAAACCGCCTGGGAGGAATGGCAGAAACTGCCGGACTGCGGACCCGAGGTCGTCCCCAACGTCTTTGCCAACCGCGCCATCGCGACCTATCCCGAAAGCATCGTCGCCCGCGCCGGCTGGCATTTCGGGGATACCTCGGCGCCGATGGGGCAGCACAGCTGGACGGCATCGCGCCGCGCCGCCGATTGCGCCGTTGCCGCCGCCGACGCGGTGCTGGGCGGCGCACCGGCGGCCTATGCGCTTTGCCGCCCCGCCGGGCATCACACCAGCACCGACATCGCCGCCGGGCATTGCCTGATGAACAATTCCGCCATCGCCGCCGCCCGGCTGCGCGACGGGCACGCGCGCGTCGCGACGCTGGACATCGACGTGCATCACGGCAACGGCACGCAAGAGATCTTCTACGACCGCGCCGACGTGATGACCTGCTCCGTGCATGCCGATCCCTCGGACTACTACCCGTTCTACGTCGGCCATGCCCACGAAACCGGCCGTGGCGACGGGCTGGGATACAACCTCAACATCCCCCTGCCCCGCACCACCACCGACGAGGTCTGGCTCGAGGCCATCGCCACCTCTCTGGAGGCCATCGCGGCCTTCCGGCCCGGCGCGCTGATGGTGAGCCTCGGCCTCGACGCGCACGAGAACGACCCGCTGCTTGGCATGAAAGTCAGCTTCGACGGGTTCCGCCGCGCCGGCAGGATGATTGCCGAGGCCGGGTATCCGACGGTGCTGGTACAGGAAGGCGGCTACCTGTCGCCGGATCTCACCACATCGCTTTCAAGTTTCATGACCGGCTTTCTGGGGAACCCGAAATGAGTGACCTGACGCAACGTATTCTTGCCTCCGTCGATGAGGGGTTCGAGGAACAGATCGCCTACACCGAAACGCTGGGGCGCTTTCCGTCCCTGCGCGGGCAAGAGGCCACCGCGCAGGATTTTCTGCACAGCGACCTGAAGGCGCGCGGCTATGCGATGGACCGCTGGGTCATCGACGTCGACGACATCAAGGCGCATCCCGGCTTCTCTCCGGTCGACATCGACTATTCCAACGCGGTCAACGTGGTCGGCACCCATCGCCCGCGCGCGGAAAAAGGGCGCTCGCTGGTCCTGAACGGCCATATGGACGTGGTGCCCGCCGGCCCGCTGGAAATGTGGACCAGCCCGCCCTTCGAGCCGCGCCGGGACGGCGACTGGCTCTACGGGCGCGGCATCGCCGACATGAAGGCAGGGATCGCGGCCAATGTCTTTGCGGTCGAGGCGCTGCGGCGCATCGGCTACCAGCCCGCCGCGACGCTCTACCAGCAATCGGTGATCGAGGAGGAATGCACCGGCAATGGCGCGCTGTCGGCGCTGCTGCGCGGCTACAACGCCGATGCCGCGATCATTCCCGAACCCGAGGACGACAAGCTGGTGCGCGCCAACATCGGCGTGCTGTGGTTCCGGGTGCGCGTGCAGGGCGCCCCCGTCCATGTGCGCGAGGCAGGCAGCGGCGCGAACGCCATCGAAGCCGCCTACGATGTCATCCGCGCGCTGCGCGGGCTCGAGGCGGACTGGAACGCCCGCAAGGGGCAGCACCGCTATTTCGAAGACCTGGACCACCCGATCAACTTCAACGTCGGCAAGATCAGGGGCGGCGACTGGGCCAGTTCGGTGCCCGCCTGGTGCGAGATCGACTGCCGCATCGCGATCTATCCTGGCACCTCGGCCCCCGAGGCCGCGCGCGAAATCGAGGATCACCTGCGCGCCGCCGCGACCCATGTGCCCTTCCTGGCCAACAACCCGCCGCAGATCACCTGGAACGGGTTCTTCGCCGAGGGCTATGTGCTCGAAGAAGGCTCGGACGCCGAGGCCACGCTGGGCCGGGCGCATCTGGCCGCCTATTCGCGCCCACTCGAAAGCTTCGTGACGCCGGGGTATCTCGACGGGCGGGTCTTCGCGATCTACGGAAAGACGCCCTGCCTGGTGTATGGCCCCTACTCCGAATGCATCCACGGCTTTGACGAGCGCGTGTCGCTGCCCTCGGTGCGGCGGGTGACGGGGGCGATTGCCCTGTTCATCGCCGACTGGTGCGGGTTGGAGGAAATATGATCAAATTTCCCGTGATCTTTGGCCCCGCCTTCCCCTAGACTTTTCCGCAAGACGACCCCGAGTCGCCGCCCCTTCCCGACAGGAGACCGTGATGAACCAGCGCCCCAATTCGCTCCATGCCTCGGACATGGCGCATTCGATGCACCCCTACACCAATATGCGCCTGCACGAGGAAAAGGGCCCGATGATCATCACCCACGGCAACGGCGCGCGGGTGTACGACGATCAGGGCAAGGAATACATTGAGGCGCTGGCCGGGCTGTGGTCGGTCGCCGTCGGATTTTCGGAAACCCGACTGGCCGATGCCGCCTACGAGCAGCTCAAGAAGCTGCCCTATTACCACAGCTTCGCGCACAAGGCGCATGAGCCCTCGATCCGCCTGGCCGAGAAGCTGGTCGAGATGACGCCCGAGGGGCTGAACCGGGTGTTCTTCACCAACTCGGGCTCCGAGGCGAACGACACCGTGGTCAAGATGGCCTGGTTTCTCAACAACGGCCTTGGCCGCCCAGAGAAGAAGAAGTTCCTGGCGCGTCAGAAGGGCTATCACGGCATCACCATCGCGTCCGGCTCGCTGACGGGCCTCGCAGGCAATCACAAGGATTTCGACCTCCCCGCGATCCCGGTAACGCACCTGACCACGCCGTCCTTCTGGCGTTATGCCGAGGAGGGCGAGACCGAGGAGCAGTTCACGGCCCGCCTGCTCAAGGAGTTGGAGGACACCATCCTTGCCGAGGGCCCCGAGACCATCGCCGGCTTCATCGGCGAGCCCGTCATGGGCGCCGGCGGTGTGATGACCCCACCCGAGGGCTACTGGCCCGGCGTTGCCGAAATCTGCGCCAAGTACGACATCCTGCTGATCTCCGACGAGGTGATCAACGGCTTCGGGCGCACCGGCGCGCCCTTCGGCTGCGAGAAATACGGCTTCACGCCGGATATCCTCGTGACCTCCAAGCAGCTGACCTCCTCCTACATGCCGCTCGCCGCGATCGTGGTGAACGACAAGGTCTATGATGCCATCGCAGACAACACCGCCAAGCTGGGCACCTTCGGCCACGGCTTCACCGGCTCGGGCCATCCGGTCGCCTGCGCGGTTGCGCTCGAGAACCTCGCGATCATCGAGGAACAGGACCTGATGGGCAACGCCGCGCGGCTGGAGCCGATGTTACAGGACGGTCTGCGCAAGTTCGCCGATCACCCGCTGGTGGGCGAGGTGCGCGGCGTGGGGCTCATCGCGGGGATCGAGATGGCGAAGGACCGCGCCACGAAGGCCTCCTTCGAGCCGGCTGGCAAGATGGCCCCCAAGGTCGTGGAGTTCTGCGCCGAAGAGGGCCTGATCGTGCGCGCGGTCTACGAGACGGTCGCCTTCTGCCCGCCGCTGATCGTCACCGAGGACGACGTCTCCGAAATCCTCGCCCGCTTCGGCCGCGCGCTCGACAAGGCTCTTGACTGGGCGCAGGCCGAGGGCCTGCTCTGAGCCCCACTCTGTTCATGCAGAAGGCCCGGGCACTACGCACCGGGTCTTTTTTTGCCTTTGAGGGCCGTTTCACACCCGGCGGAAAGGCAACGCCATAGTTATTTTTGCCAGCGTCATTTCGACAGCCCCGAACGTGTGTGTCAATCGGCGTCCAATTCTGCCCCCCCTATCGG
>CAYNKL010000029.1:0-31816 GCA_964397775.1 uncultured Rhodobacterales bacterium
GCCATGATCCCTCCCCGAAGTTGCGCTGATGCAGCGTTGCATGGCGCGGCTGCAGTGGAAAGAGGCCGAAAATGGCCGGATCGGAGCCGATTTTCTGCTTGGCAGCGGCCAAAATGACACGTAGCTTCGGACGTTGACGAAGACCGAGCCACCCGCGCAGGAACGCGGCCTCGGAAATCCAAACCCTTTCCAAAGATCAACGGAGCAATACATGACGCAGGTCAAATCCGGCGATACCGTCCGCATTCACTACACTGGCACCCTGTCCGACGGCAGCACCTTCGATTCGAGCGAGGGTCGTGACCCGCTCGAGTTCACCGTGGGTTCGGGCCAGATCATCCCCGGTCTCGACACCGCCATGCCCGGCATGGCCGTGGGTGAAACCAAGCGGGTCGAGGTTCCGGCCGAGCAGGCCTATGGCGAGCCCAACGCCGACGCGCTGCAGGCGGTGCCGCGCAGCGAGATCCCGGCGGACATCCCGCTCGACATCGGCACGCAGCTGCAGGTGCAGACGCCCTCCGGCCAGGTGATGCCCGTGACGGTCGCGGAAGTGACCGAGGAGCAGGTGACGCTCGACGCGAACCATCCGCTGGCAGGCAAGGACCTGACCTTCGACATCGAGCTGGTCGAGATCGCCTGATCGCCTTTGGCAGCGGCCCGCGCGGCCGCGCCTTCCGGACCCCCGGCGCTGCTTGCGCCGGGCGCGGTCCTGAGACACCCTCCGTTGCGAAACGGAGGGTTTTTTCATGCAGATGTGCGATATCGGCGGGCTGCGCCTGAATTATCGGATCGACGGGCCCGAGGATGGCGCGCCGGTGGTCTTTGCCAATTCGCTCGGCACCGACCTGCGGCTCTGGGACGACGTGGTGGCGCGGATGCCCGAGGGGCTGCGCATGCTGCGCTACGACAAGCGTGGGCATGGCCTGTCGGATTGTCCGCCGCCGCCCTATGCCATGGGCACGCTCGTCACCGACGTCGAGAAGCTCATGGATGCGCTGGGGTTCCGCGAGGCGATCTTCGTGGGGCTGTCCATCGGCGGCATGATCGCGCAGGGTCTGGCGGCCAAGCGTATGGATCTTGTGCGCGCCATGGTGCTGTCGAACACGGCGGCCAAGATCGGCACACGCGACATGTGGCAGGAGCGCGTGGCGCAGATCGAGGAAGGCGGCATCGCGGCGATCTCGGCGGGCACCATGGAGCGGTGGTTCGCGAAGCCCTTTCACCAGAGCAGCGGATTTCCGGCCTGGCAGCACATGCTGGAGCGGACGCCCCAGCCGGGCTACATCGGCTGCTGCCAGGCCATCGCGGGCAGCGATTTCATGACGCCCACCAGCGGCCTGCGCCTGCCGGTGCTGGGCATCGCAGGGTCCGAGGACGGATCGACCCCGCCGGATCTGGTGCGCGAGACGGTGGACCTTGTGCCCGGCTCGCGGCTGGAGATCATCCGGGGCGCGGGGCATCTGCCTTGCGTGGAGAAGCCGGACGAATACGCGGCGCTGCTGACCGAGTTCTTCCGGGCGCAGGGGGCGATCTGAGCGCGCCTTGCCTGCCCCTTCACTCTACTGCCCCCCTCCCTGGCCCTCCCCCTGACAGGGGGAGGGGGCGCCGGTGGCGGGCCTTGGCGCGGGGAGCGTGGCCGTTGCGCCAGGTTGCTTCCGCCCCCTCACCCTGCCCTCTCCCCCGTGGGGAGAGGGTGGAGTGTTGCAACTGGCGCGAGAGACATTCGGATTGCACCGACCTTGGCCGATGTCGCCCCCTCTCCCCTCCGGGGGAGAGGGTCGGGGTGAGGGGAATCTTTCGGTCGTGAGGGCGATCAGCGCGTGCCGGCGAAGCGGGATTGCCAGTCCTCGCGTTCCTCGTCGGTGATCTTGCGGAAGATGTTTTCCGGCACCTCGAAGGCATGGCCCGGGGCCAAGGTTTCCAGCGCGGCGGCCACGTCGTCGGGCCAGCCCGCGTCCTCGGTCCGCAGCGCCGCGCGCAGAGTGGCGCAGGCGTCGGGGATGAAGGGGGCCGAGATCACCGCGTAGAGGCGGATCAGGTTCAGCGCGAGGCGGATCTGCATTGCCGCCTGTTCCGGGTCTTCCTTGAAGGTGGCCCAGGGCGCGGCTTCCTGCAGGTACTCGTTGCCCAGCACCCAGGACGCGCGGAGGGCGGCGGCCGCCTTGCGGATCTCCATCGCCTCCATGTGGGTCTCGTATTCGCGGATCTTGGTGGTCAGGTCCGCGATCAGCCGGGCCTCGAGCGGCGTCTGCGCGCCGCCCTGCGGCACCTCTTCGCCGAACTTGGAGCGGCAGAACTTGGTCACGCGGCTGGCGAAGTTGCCCAGCACGTCGGCGAGGTCCTTGTTCACCGAGGTCTGGAAGTTCTCCCAGGTGAATTCGGCATCGCCGCTTTCGGGCGCGTGGCTGAGAAGCCACCAGCGCCAGTAGTCCGCCGGCAGGATCTCGAGCGCCTGGTCCATGAAGACGCCGCGCCCGCGCGAGGTGCTGAACTGGCCGCCGTCGTAGTTCAGGTAGTTGAACGACTTGATGTAGTCGACGAGCTTCCAGGGCTCGCCCGAGCCGAGGATCGTCGCGGGGAAGCTGAGCGTATGGAAGGGCACGTTATCCTTGCCCATGAACTGGGTGTAGGTCACGTCGTCGGCGCCCTTGTCGGTGCGCCACCAGCGTTCCCAGTCCTCGCCCTTGCCGGCATCGACCCATTCCTGCGCGCAGGCGATGTATTCGATGGGCGCGTCGAACCAGACGTAGAAGACCTTGCCCTCCATGCCCGGCCAGTCCTCGTCGCCGCGCTTGACCGGGATGCCCCAGTCGAGGTCACGCGTGATGCCGCGGTCCTGCAGGCCGTCGCCGTCGTTGAGCCATTTCTTGGCGATCGAGGTGGTCAGGATCGGCCAGTCGGCCTTGCTGTCGATCCACTTCTCAAGCTCGTCCTTCATGGTGGACTGACGCAGGTAGAGGTGCTTGGTCTCGCGCATCTCGAGGTCGGTCGCGCCCGAGATCACCGAGCGCGGGTCGATCAGGTCCACCGGATCGAGCTGCTTGGTGCAGTTGTCGCACTGGTCGCCGCGGGCCGACTCAAAACCGCAGTTCGGACAGGTGCCCTCGATGTAGCGGTCGGGCAGGTAGCGGCCGTCGGTGGGCGAATACATCTGCGTTTCCGAGACTTCGCGGATGAGGCCCTGATCATAGAGCTGCTTGGCGAAGTGCTGCGTCAGGCGGTGGTTCTGCGGGCTGGAGGACCGGCCGAAGTGATCGAAGCTGAGGCGGAAGCCCTTGGCAATCTCGGCCTGCACGCCGTGCATTTCCTCGCAGTACTCGGCCACCGGCTTGCCCGCCTTGGCCGCGGCCAGTTCGGCGGGCGTGCCGTGTTCGTCGGTGGCGCAGAGGAACATGACCTCGTGCCCCCTGCCCCGCAGGTAGCGCGCGTAGAGGTCGGCGGGCAACTGGCTGCCCACGAGGTTGCCGAGATGCTTGATCCCGTTGATGTAGGGGATCGCCGAGGTGATGAGATGCCGTGCCATGGGTCCGCCTTGTCCGAATTTGCGCCCCATGTAACGCCCGCATGCCGCAAGGGCCAGAGGGGGCGGCACATGCCGCCCTGCCGGGTGTCACCGCGTCACTGCGCGGTGTAGCCGCCGTCCACCAGATGGTAGGAGCCGGTGATGAAGCTGGCCTGGTCCGACAGCAGGTAGGTCACGAGCGAGGCGACCTCCTCGGAGGTGCCCATGCGCTTCAGCGCGTGCATCTGGCCCAGCGCGTCCTGGGTGTCCTGATCGAGAGAGGTCTCGAGCAGCGGGGTCTTGATGAAGCCCGGGCCGACGGCGTTGATGCGGATGTTGTCGGCGGCGTGTTCCAGCGCGGCGGACTTGGTCAGGCCGAGGATGCCGTGCTTGGCGGTCACGTAGGCCGAGGACCCCGCGATGCCGACCGAGCCGAGGATCGAGGCCACGTTCACGATCGCGCCGCCGCCGTTCTTGCGCATGACCGGGATGGCATGGCGCATGCCGTAGAAGACGCCGTTGAGGTTGATGTTGATGACCTGGTGCCAACCGTCGAGCGGGTATTCCCCGGTGGGCGCCTGCGGCCCGCCGATGCCGGCATTGTTGACCAGCAGGTGCAGACCGCCGGTCTGTTCAACCGCGTAGTTCACCATGGCCTCGACATCCTCGGGCTTGGAGATGTCGCCACCGACCGAGAGCGCGCCATGGCCGATTTCCTTTGCCTTGGCCGCGGCGGGGTCCTCGCGCAGGTCCTGCACGATGACCGTCGCGCCGCTTTCGGCAAGCTCCTTGGCGATGGCCGCACCGATGCCGGATGCCCCGCCGGTGACCAGTGCCGTCTTGCCGTCGAACCGAATGTCCATGGCGACCTCTCCTTTCTGTTAATAATTTAGACAATGTTGGGCGGTGGGACGGTTTTCAACCACGCCCGGTGAAAGCTGGACATGCACCCGGCGCAGAGCGGCGCTAGGGCTGCTTTGCGCCCTCTCCCTTGTCGGAAACGGGCGCGACGTGCGACGGCGGCGCGGGGAAAGGCAGAAGGGCCGGCGCCGAAGACGGGGGCGCGGCGCGGCAACGGGAGAGACGCGGGATGTTCAGGACGTTTTCGGCAATCTGGGCGCTTCTGGTCGGCATGGTGCTGATCATGATGGGCAACGGCATGCACTTCACGCTGATCGGCGTGCGCGGCGGCATCGAGGGGTTTTCTTCGGCCGAGCTTGCCGTGGTGACCTCGGGCTACTTCATGGGGTTCCTGTCGGGCGCGCGGCTGGCGCCGGTGATGATCCGACGGGTGGGCCACGTGCGGGTCTTCGCGGCGCTGGGGTCCTTCATGTCGGCTGGGCTGATCGCCTTTCCGCTGGTGACCGAACCCTGGGCCTGGACGCTGCTGCGCATCCTGCTGGGGTTCTGCATGTCCGGCGTCTACGTGACCGCGGAAAGCTGGCTCAACAACGCCGCCACAAATGAATCCCGCGGCAGCGTGCTGTCGGCCTACATGCTGGCCCAGACGCTGGGGATCATCGCCGCGCAGGGCATCCTGTCGGTGGGCGACGCCGGGGGATCGGCCCTGTTCATCGGCGCCTCGATCCTCGTCTCGGTCAGCTTTGCGCCGATCCTGCTGTCGGCGACGCCGGTGCCCGCGGCGGAACTGGCCAAGCCCATGTCGCTGCCGCGGTTGTTCCGGGAATCGCCGCTGGGCGCCGTGGGCATCATGCTGCTGGGCGGGGTCTTTGCCGCGCAGTCGGGCATGGGCGCGGTCTACGGCGCGCAGGTCGGGCTGACCGTGTCGCAGGTGGCGCTGTTCGTGGCCATGCTCTTTGCCGGAAGCCTGGTCCTGCAATACCCCATCGGGTTCCTGTCGGACCGCATGGACCGGCGCCGGCTGATCCTGGGCGCGGCGGTCTGCGGCGTGGGGGCCTGCGTGCTGGGTTTCCTGTCGCAGTCGCTGTGGTTCCTGATGGCGGCGGCCTTCATCGCGGGGGGCGTGGCGACACCGCTCTATTCGCTGTTCATCGCGCACACGAACGACTTCCTGCAGGTCGAGGACATGCCGGCAGCCTCGGGCGGGCTGGTCTTTGGCTACGGGCTGGGCGCGATCTTCGGCCCGCTCGTGACAGGCTGGACCATGCAGTACGTGGGGCCGGAAGGCTTCTGGCTGGTGATGCTGGTGCTTTTCGGGCTGATCGCGGGCTATGCCGCGTGGCGGATGACGCGGCGCGCCTCGGTCCCGGTGGACGAGACGGACGCCTACCTCAACGTGCTGCCCACCACCTCGCAGGTCGCGGTGGAGGCCGCCGGCGCCTGGGCCATCGACTATGCCGAGGGCCAGGCCGCCGAGGCCGAGGAAGAAGAGGCCCGCGCCCGCGGCGACGCGGCCTAGCGGCCCTCGGGGTCGCGGAAGCGCGCCAACAGCCGGCCCACCTGGAAGGAGGTGCGCGGCAGGTAGAGGTAGGGCGTGCGCGTTTCCGCCGGGCGGCGGCGCATCCGCAGGAGGCTGTAGAGGATGAGCCCCGCGTGCCCCGCGGCGATCAGCACGAAAAGCGCCCCCGGCCCGAAGCGCGCGATCAGGAGCGAGGCGAGCCAGGGCGCGGTGATCGCGCCCACCGCGAACCAGAACATCAGCGCCGCCGAAAGCGAGACGCGCTGATCGCTGCGGGCGTAGTCATGGGCGTGGGCGGCCCCGACCGAAAAGATCGGATAGGTGGTCAGGCCGAAGATTCCTGCCATGAGGAAGGTGCCCGTGGCGCCCAGCGTCCCGGCCATGACGGTGGCCAAGGAACTGACGATGGCCGCCGCCGAAAGGCCGATCAGCACGTGGCGCCGGTCGAACCGGTCGGCGAGCCACCCCACAGGCAGTTGCGCCAGCGCCCCGCCCGCGACGTAGGAGGCGAGGAACAGCGCCGTCTGCCCTGCCCCGAGCCCCTGCGCGCTGGCATAGACCGGGCCCACCATGCGGAAGGCCGCGCCCGAGAGGGCCGCCACCAGCATGCCGACGACGGCGAGCGGCGAGATGGTCCAGGCGAGGCGCGGCTCCAGCCGCGGTGTCTCGGTCGTGACCGGCGGGCTGGCACGGCTGAGCGTGAGCGGCAGCAGGGCCGCGCAGCAGAGCAGCGCCAGCGTGTTGTAGCTGAAGTAGGCGGCGGGCGGCAGAATGCCGATCATGAGCTGCGCGGTCAGCGATGCCCCGAGGTCGGCCACCCGGTAGCCGCCCAGCACGCGGCCGCGCGTCTCGTTGGTGACGGCCGCCTGCACCCAGGCCTCGATCACCGTATAGCAGCCCGCGATGCAAAGGCCCGTGGCCATGCGGAACATGGCCCAGGCGTAGGGATCGGTCACCATCATGTGGGCGAGCAGCCCCATGGCACCGAGCGCGGTGAAGGCCGCGAAGGCGCGCGAATGCCCGACGCTGCCCATGAGCCGCGGCGCCCACCAGCAGCCGACGAAGAAGCCCACGTAATGCGCAGAGCCCAGCAGGCCGATCTGGCCGGTGGTGAAGCCGAGCTGCAGCCCCGAAAGCGCGTCGAGCGGCACCGAGGCGCCCGAGGAGAGCTGCAGGAAGACGACGGAAAGGATGAGGGCGGCGAAGGAGATGGGCAGGTGCATGGCGCTGCTTTGCCACGCCGGTCGTCGGAGGCGTGGCGGGATGCGACATGCGGGGTCGTTTTTCGCGCATCACATTACGTTGGCGATGCTGCCCTGCGTCGCAGGGGGCTCTGCCCCCGGCCCTGCGGGCCTCCCCCGAGGTATTTGCAGCGAGAAGAAGCCTCAGGCGGTGACGAAGACCCGGGCCGGGTGCAGCTCGCCCGCGCGGAAGATGCCGACGGCCACGGCGCGCCCCTCGAAGCTGGCCCAAGCCTCGTCGCCGTACTGCACGTCGCCGGGGATCACCATGCCGGGGTTGCCGTTGCGCAGGCGGGCGGCGCCCTCGGGCGTGGTGCGCAGTTCGGGCAGGTCCTGCAGGCCGGTCTCCAGCGGCAGCAGGTAGGCGTCGAGCTCGGGCGTGCGGGCGAGGCGGTCGACGGTTTCGAGGTCGATGCCGTCCTTCGCCTCGAACGGCCCGGACCAGGTGCGGCGCAACTCGCGCACGTGGCCCTTGCAGCCGAGTTTTTCGCCGAGATCTCGGGCGATGGCGCGCACGTAGCCGCCCTTGCCGCAGGTCATCTCGAGCGTGACATGGTCAGCGTCGGGGCGCTCGATCATGACCAGTTCCTCGACCCAGAGCGGGCGGGCCTGAAGTTCGAATTCGTCGCCGTCGCGGGCGCGCTTGTAGGCGCGTTCGCCGTCGATCTTGACCGCCGAGAAGGCCGGCGGGACCTGCATGATCTCGCCCACGAAGCCGTGCAGGGCCTCCTTGATCTCGTCGTCCGAGGGGCGGAGGTCGGAGCTGGCCGTCACTTCGCCCTCGGCGTCGTCGGTGTTGGTGGCCTGCCCCAGCCGCACGGTGAAGCTGTAGGCCTTGAGCGCCTCGGTGATGTAGGGGACGGTCTTGGTCGCCTCGCCCAGCGCCACGGCGAGCACGCCGGTGGCATCCGGATCGAGGGTGCCGGCATGGCCCGCCTTCTTCGCGTCGAGCGCCCAGCGCACCTTGTTGACCACGGCGGTCGAGGTCAGCCCCGCGGGCTTGTCCACGACCAGCCAGCCCGAAATGTCGCGTCCCTTGCGCCTGCGTGCCATGGATCCCCTCGCCGCGTTTGTGAGGCAGGGCGCTTAGCAAGCGGGCCCTGCCTTGTCAAACGCCATGGCGCCCTTTCGCCCGGGCGCGGCGCGGCCTAAGACCGTGGGCGAGAGACGACGAGGAGACGCCCCATGCCCGCCACGCCCTTTGACAGCGCCCACCTGAGCCGGCTGTTCCCCACCGGGGAGTTGTCGCGGCTCTTCTCGGACACGGCCGAGGTGCGCGCCATGATGATAGTCTGGGGGGCGCTCGCCAAGGCGCAGGGTGCGCGCGGCGTGATCCCCGAAACGGCGGCGGCGGCGATCCACCGGGCCAGCATGGAGCTGCAGATCGATCCCGGCGGGCTGGGCGAAAGCGTCGGCCAGAACGCGGTGACGGTGCCGGGGCTGGTGGCGGCGTTTCGCAGCGAGATGCAGGCGCCGGAGCACGCGCAGTACCTGCACTGGGGCGCGACCTCGCAAGACATCCAGGACACCGGGTTGATGCTGCGGCTGCGGCAGGCGCTGGCGGCCATGGATGGCGAGATCGGCGCGGCCCTTGCGGGGCTGGCGCGGCTGGCCGAGGCGCATGCCGAGACGCCGATGGCCGCGCGGACCTACGGGCAGGACGCAACGCCCACGAGCTTTGGCGCGGTTGTGGCGGAATGGGGCTGGGCGCTGCTTTCGGCGCGCCGGGCGCTGGCGCGCGTGAAGGAAGAGTGCCTGCTGGTCTCGCTTTCGGGCGCGGCCGGGACCGGCGCGGCGCTCGGGCCGCAGGCAGCAGCGCTGCGGGGAGATCTTGCCGAGGCGCTTGGCCTGCGCGATCCGGGCCACAGCTGGCACAGCGACCGGACGGCGGTCATGCGCATCGCCGCGGCGGCGGTGGAGGCCGCCGTGGCTGCCGGGCGCATGGGCGAGGACCTGATCCTCATGGTGCAGTCGGGCGTGGGCGAGGTGCGGCTGGGAGGATCGGGGGGATCCTCGACCATGCCGCAGAAGCAGAACCCGGTGGCGCCCTCGGCCATGGTGGCGCTGGCGCGGCACGCGGCGGGTCTGAACGGAACGCTGCAGGCGGCGGGCCTGCACCGGCAGCAGCGCGACGGGGCGGCCTGGATGACCGAGTGGCTGACCCTGCCGCAACTGATGATGAGCGCGGGCGCGGCGCTGGGACATGCGGCGCGACTGGCCGAGGGGCTGGAGCCCGATACCGAGGCGATGGCCGCACATCTTGATGCCTCTGGCGGGCTGATCCTGTCGGAGGCGCTGTCCTTTGCGCTGGCCGCGCACATGCCGCGCCCGAAGGCGCAGGCGGAGACCAAGCGGCTGGCCAAGGCGGCGCAGGCCGCGGGCTCCACGCTGGAGCAGGCGGCCCGTGCCGAATACACCGACCTGCCCGAGGGCCTGTTCGACCCGGCACGGCAGATGGGCGATTCGCCGGCCTCGGCCCGGGCCTTTGCTGCTGCCGCGCGCGAGGGGCATTAGGCCACGACAGGCACCTTCCCTGGCGCCATATGTCGGATGATGTCGCTTTCGCGATAGCAGCGTCGCATCTGCAGCGGCCACGCTGACCGGGACGCCGGACGGGGAGCGTAGAATGACACTCATCAAGGCCGCGGTCTGCACCGCCTTCGACGCGCCGCTGCGGATCGAGGAGCTGCGGCTGCGCGATCCCCTGCCCGGCGAGATCGCGATCAGGACCGAGGCGGTGGCCGTCTGCCACTCGGACATCTCCTTCGCCGAGGGTGCCTGGGGCGGCGACCTGCCCATGGTGCTAGGCCACGAGGCGGCGGGCATCGTGACGGGCCTTGGCGAAGGCGTCACCGGCATCGAGGTGGGCAACCGGGTCTGCGTGACGCTGATCCGCGCCTGCGGCACCTGCCCTTTCTGCGCGGGCGGGCGGCCGACGCTATGCGCGACGCCACGCGAAAGCGCCAGCCCCCTGAGCCGCGCGGATGGCACGCCGGTGGTGCAGGCCATGCACTGCGCGGGCTTTGCCAGCCGCATGGTCGTGCACCAGAGCCAGGTGGTGCCTCTCTCCCACGACCTGCCCGCCGAAGCGGTGGCCCTGCTGGCCTGCGGCGTGATCACCGGCGTAGGCGCCGTGGTGCACGCCGGCCATCTGCGCGCGGGTGAGGACGTGGTGGTGATCGGTGCGGGCGGCGTGGGGCTGAACGCCATTCAGGGCGCGCGGATCGCCGGGGCGCGGCGGATCGTGGCGGTGGACACGAGCCCCGGGAAGCTGGCGATCGCGAAGGGCTTCGGCGCGACCGACGGCGTGCTCGCGGACGGCGGCAGGCCCTGGCGCGACGCGCTCAGGGCGATGGGAAAAGGCGCCGACCTCGTAGCGGTGACCGTGGGGGCCATCCCGGCCTACAACGATGCGCTGCGCTACCTTGGCCCCGGCGGGCGCATGGTCATGGTGGGCATGCCGCATTCCGGCGCCATGGCCGAATACGAGCCGACGATCCTGAGCTACCTGCAGCAGGGTATGGTGGGCTCCAAGATGGGCGACGTGGTGATCCGGCGCGACATCCCCTGGATGGCGGACCTCTACCGACAGGGGCGGCTGAAGCTCGACGAGCTGATCTCGGGGCGCTGGCGGCTCGACCAGATCAACGAGGCCTTCGCCGATACCAAGGGCGGCGGCGCCAAGCGCAACGTGATCCTCTTCGATAGCTGAGTCGCGCCTAGCCCTCGCTGACGACAAGGTGGCGGCGGGGTACCCAGCTCGTGCCGCCGTCCGCCGAACGGCAGAAGACCCAGCCGTGCTGTTCCTGCAGCCCCTCGAGCACCTGCCCGGCGACGCAGGTCAGCTCGATCGCGGTATACTCCGCCCGGGCCATGTGAATGCCGCCCTCTTCGAAAACGAGCGTGTCGGGGATCCAGCCCTCGCGTCCGTCGGTGGCGGTGGCCCAGAGCCAGCGGTGCCCTTCCCAGACATCCTCCCGTCCCGAAAGCCGGACCCGTTCCCCAGGCGAAAGCCGGATCGGGTCGGCGTAGCTTGCGGTCCAGTCGCCCGTGACGATGTAATCCATACGCTACCTGCCCTGCCTTGCACGGGACGCAAGGCTGCCTTGCTGTTTACCAATGAAGCATATCCGATATTGCATTTTTCGGCCACATAATTAGCTAGGCAATTACTTACCCTGCTAACGAAGTTATCATGACCCGACCTTTCTCCGCCCAACACAAGATGATCGATTCGATGCAACGCGTCGTGCGCGAGATGCGGCGCGCCTTCGATACCGAGGCAGAGGCCATGGGGCTGACGATGTCGCGCGCCCGGCTGATCCGCGTCCTCACCCGCATGGAAGGCGCGACCCAGGCCGAGCTTGCCGCCGAGCTCGGGATCGAGGCGCCCTCGGTGAAACGCCAGATCGACGCGCTCGTACGCGATGGCTACGTCGAGCGGCGCGCGCATTCCGACGACTGCCGCAAGCGGGCACTTTTCCTGACCGAGAAGGCCAAGGAGGACCAGGTGACCCGCTTTGCCGATCGCGTCCGGTCCGAGGCGCTGAAGGGCATTTCGGAAGACGAGATCGACGTCGCACGCTCTGTGCTCGACCGGATCGCCGAAAACGTCGAGCGGATGAACAGGTCATGAGTGACGCAGATCAGCAAACGCAGGCGGCAGAGCCCCCTGCCGCCCCGCCGGTATCGGTGCGGGAAGCCGTACCCTACATGCTGGCCTCAGCCATACTGGCCCTGTCCCAGGGGCTTGGACAGGGGTTTGTCAGCGCCAATGTCCCGCAGATCGCAGGCGATCTCGGCGCCACCACGACCGAAGCAACCTGGCTCATGGCGGCCTACCTGATTCCCCGCGCCTCGCTGCCGCTCATGCTGATCAAGATCCGCACCCAGTTCGGGCTGCGCCGCTTTGCCGAGTTGGGCATTATCGCCTATGTCGTGGTGGCCTTTGCCAGCCTTTGGGTCGACGATCTTCGATCCGCCGTGGTCCTTCAGTTCCTGTCGGGCATCGCGGCGGCACCGCTTTCCACACTGGCTTTCCTCTACATGCTGGAAAAGCTGCCACCGCAGCTGAAAATGACCCTCGGGCTTCCGCTGGCGCTGGCGGTGATCTTTTCGGGCGCAAACCTCGCGCGGGTCGTCTCCCCGGCCCTGCTGGGCGATCAAGGGATGCTGTGGATTCACCTGACAACCCTGGGCCTTGCCATGGTCTCGCTGGCGCTGGTCTACCTGATGCCGCTGACCCCGATGCCGCGCGAGAAGGTCATCCGCACGCTCGACCTCACGAGCTTTGCCCTGATCGCGAGCGGCTTCGGCGGGCTGACGATCAGCTTCATCATGGGACCGATCCACTGGTGGACCGATGCGCCCTGGATCGGCTGGCTCATGGTCGCCTCCGTCGCGATGCTCACGCTGGTTGCCGTGACCGAGCTGCACCGCAAGGCGCCGCTGCTGGACATCCGCTGGCTCACCAGCCCCGAGATCCTGCACCTGACCGGGGCGCTGCTGCTCATGCGGCTGCTCATGGCCGAACAGGCGACGGGGGCACCCCGGCTCATGTCGGCCCTGGGGGTCGGCAACGGGCAGATGGCAGCGCTCTTCTCGCTGATCGTGCTGGCAACCTTCCTTGGCGCGCTGGCCTGCGTGGCGTTCATGCGTCCGGGGCGCGAGGCGCAGTTCCATCTCGTGGCGCTGCTGCTGATCGCGACCGGCGCCTTCATGGACAGCCACGCCACCTCGCTCACCCGGCCGGAACAGATGTACATCAGCCAGACGCTGATCGCCTTCGCCGCCATGCTGTTCCTGCCGCCGGCCATGGTGGCCGGGCTGATGAAGGCCCTGGCCAAGGGGCCTGCCTACCTGCTGTCCTTCATCGTCGTCTTCCTGTCGACGCAGCTGCTAGGATCGGTGCTGGCCTCGGGGCTTTTCACGACGCTGGTGAACCACCGGCAGGCCCTTCACTTGCAGGTTTTGCGCGAGCAGGTGACGGTCACGGATCCTGCCGCGCTTTCGATGATCGCCCAGGGCACGCGACTGGCCCAGGGGCAACTCTCCGACGCGGCCGCCGCGCAGGGCCAGGTGGTTTCGCAGATCGCAAGCATGATGAAACGCGAAGCCACGGTCATGGCCTACAACGACGCCTATTTCCTCATCTTTCTCGTGGCCCTCGGCGGCGCAGCCGCGCTGCTGCTGCACGTCCTGCGCGACCTCCTGTCCGCGCGGATGGAGGCACGGCGGGCCCCCTCCAATCCGGAACCGACATCATGAAACCCAGTCACATCATCCCCACGATCCTCGTCTCGATCATCGGCATCGCCGGCATCCTGGTGCTGCTCTTCGCCTGGCATCTGCCGCCCTTCACGCCGGCGCAGCCGACCACCACAAACGCCTATATCCGCGGCAAGGTCACGAGCCTCGCGCCGCAGCTCTCGGGCTACATCGACAGCGTCGAGGTCAGCGACTTCGACGAGGTCCGCAAGGGCGACGTGATCGCCCGGCTCGACGACCGGATCTACCGCCAGCAACTGCGCCAGGCCGAGGCCAACCTCGCCTCCGCAAAGGCGGCACTCCGGGTCGCGCGCCAGGAAGTGACCTCGGCCCGGGCCGTTGCGCGTTCCGCAGAGGCAAGCGTGGAGGCCGCCCAATCGGCACTGGAAACCGCCCAGAGCGACTGGGGCCGGGTACAGCGGCTGCGGGACCGCGACATCGCATCGGACGCCAGTGCAGACCAGAGCCGCCTGTCCCTGCGCCAGGCCGAGGCCGGCGTGACCCAGGCCGAAGCCCAGCTCGACATCCAGCGCGAGGCGGTGGAAAGCGCCAAGGTCGCGCTGGAGACCCGGCAGGCCGATATCGCAAGCGCCGAGGCGGCCGCCGAAACCGCGCGCATCAACCTGGAGAACACGGTGGTCCGCGCGCCCTCCGACGGACGCCTGGGACAGGTCTCCGCCCATGAAGGTCAGTTCGTCTCGGCCGGCACGGGACTTGTGTCGCACGTCGGACGCGACATCTGGGTGATCGCCAACTTCAAGGAAACCGGCCTGCACGGCGTGCGCATCGGCCAGCCCGTGCGCTTCACCGTGGATGCCGTGGGCGATCGCGAATTCAGCGGCCATGTGGAGGCGTTCTCGCCCGCCACGGCGTCGGAGTTCAGCCTGCTGTCGGGATCGAACGCCACGGGCAACTTCACCAAGATCGCCCAGCGTCTGCCGGTGCGGATCGCCATCGACCCGGGCCAGGAACTGATCGACAAGCTTGCCCCCGGACTGTCCGTCGTGGTCGACATCGACACCCGTGCGGAAAACGACCGGACCGTCGCGGGCGCACCGCTGTTTCCGGCCGAGGGCTGACGCTCCCGGGGCGGCACCCGTTGCAATCCGGCGCCGACGGGCGCAATGGTAGCGTAACCACGTCAGCCGTCGCCAGCGTAGGGATCAAAGAACCGGGCAAAACCCCGGCGATGGGAGACCACGATGAAGCTCCAGGACTGCGAGGTGATCGTCACCGCGCCCCCCGCCCCAGGCTGGGGCGGTCGGTACTGGATCCTCGTCAAGCTGACCACGAATGACGGGATCACCGGATGGGGCGAATGCTACGCCGCATCGGTGGGCCCCGAGGCCATGCGCGCCGTCATCGCCGATGTCTTTGACCGCCACATGCAGGGCGAAAGCCCCGAGCGGATCGAGATGATGTTCCGCCGGGCCTATTCCAGCGGTTTCACCCAGCGGCCCGACCTGACGGTCATGGGCGCCTTTTCCGGGCTCGAGATCGCCTGCTGGGACATCCTCGGCAAGGCGCGCGACCGGCCCGTGCACGCGCTTCTGGGCGGGCGGATGAACGACCGGATCCGCGCCTACACCTATCTCTATCCCCTGCCCCAGCACGAGATCGGCTCCTTCTGGAACTCCCCTCAGATGGCGGCCGAGGCCGCCGCGGAGGCGGTGAAGGACGGATGGACCGCGGTCAAGTTCGACCCCGCCGGCCCCTACACCCTGCGCGGCGGCCACCAGCCCGCCATGCGCGACATCGAGCGGTCGGTCGCCTTCTGCCGTGCCGTGCGCGAGGCGGTGGGCGACCGCGCCGACATGCTCTTTGGCACGCACGGGCAGTTCTCGGTCTCCGGTGCAATCCGGCTGGGCCACGCCATCGCGCCCTATGGCCCGCTCTGGTACGAGGAGCCGATCCCGCCGGACAGCCTTCTGGACTTCCAGCAGGTGGCCGAACGCCAGCCGGTGCCCGTGGCAACCGGCGAGCGGCTGACCACGCGGACGGAATTCGCGACACTCCTGCGTACCGGCGGCGCCCATATCCTGCAGCCGGCGCTCGGCCGCGCCGGGGGCATCTGGGAAGGCCGCAAAATCGCCGCGCTGGCCGAGAGCTTCGGCGCCGAAATCGCGCCGCATCTCTATGCCGGGCCGGTGGAATGGGCTGCCAACCTTCAGCTCGCCGCCGCGATCCCGAACCTGCTTCTTGCCGAAACGATCGACACCCCCTTTCACGGGGCCCTCATCAATCACAAGTTAAGGGTGGACGGCGGCTACATCGAGATCCCCGACACGCCCGGGCTCGGCATCGAGGTGGACGAGGCGCTGGCGCGGGCCCATCCCTATGAGGGCTCCGCGCTGCACCTGCAGATGCAGGAAGCCCCCTGCAACTATTCCGAGGAGAACAACTTCGCGGGGGGTGCGCCTCCCCCGGAAGAGCCTCTCCCGACTTCGACCCAAACGGGCCCCTCGCGGGCCGACGACAGAGAACCGATACGATGAGCGACACAGATATCGCGCCGCCGCCCCCCGAAGAGATGGCGCAGAACGCCCAGAACGCGGCAGCCTTCCTCAAGACCCTCGCCCACCAGGGGCGGCTCATGATCCTGTGCCACCTCGGCTCGGGCGAGAAATCCGTGGGCGAGCTCGAAGCCCTGCTCGACATGCGGCAGGCCGCGGTCAGCCAGATGCTTGCACGGTTGCGCGAAGAAGGCCTCGTCCAGACCCGCCGCGAAGGCAAGGCGATCTACTACAGCCTGGCGGGCGAGGACACCAACCGCGTGATCGGGCTGCTCTACGAGATCTTCTGCCGCAAGGACGGCTGAGGAGTAAGGGAGGGGGCGCTGCCCCCGTCCCTTCGGGACTCCCCCGGAGTATTTTTGCCAAGAAGAAGCGCGGGCGCGCGCCTCAGGCGGCTTCCTGACCGCTGTCGCCCGCCCAGTCCCAGGGCCGCGTGAAGGCGCCCAGGACATGGCCGACCTCGTCCGCGCCCGCACCGTTGGCGGTGACCTGCGCGACGAGCCCGCGTGTCTTGTCGTCGACGACCGCAGTCACCCGCGCCGCCGAGCCCGCCTTTTCCAGCGCCTGGTTGTAGACCCGGGTGATGGCCTGCTTGCGCAGGTCGGGCTTGAAGACCTTGCCGACGGCGGTCTTGGGCAGTTCGGGCAGGATGGTCATGTGCTTGGGAATGGCCGCGCGTTCGTGGATGTGCACGCGGGCATGCTCCATCAGCTCCGCCTCGGTGACCTCGGCCCCGTCCACCAGTTCGACGAAGGCGCAGGGCAGCTCACCCGCGTAGGCGTCGGGCTGGCCGATGGCGCCCGCGAAGGCGACAGCCGGGTGCGAGAGTAGCGCCTCCTCGATCTCGGCGGGGTCGATGTTGTGGCCCGAGCGGATGATGAGATCCTTGGCCCGGCCCGTGATCCAGAGATAGCCGTCCGCGTCGATCCGGCCGAGGTCGCCGGTGCGCACGTGGCTGCCCCAGTGGAACATCTCGGTGTTGCGGCTCTCGTCGGTGTAGGTGTGCCCCGCGACCACGCCGGGGCTCGAGATGCAGATCTCGCCGATCTCGTCGCGCTCGCAGATGCGGGGGCCTTCGGGGGTCGCCCGGACGATCTGCACGTCGGTGTAGGGGAAGGGAATGCCCACGGAGCCGACCTTCTTGGTGCCCTCTGGCGGGTTCACGGAAACGAGGCAGGTGGCCTCGGTCAGGCCGTAGCCCTCGCAGACGGTAACCCCGCAGGCGCTCTCGAACCGCTTGAAGAGTTCGAGCGGCATGGGGGCAGAGCCCGAGAAAGCTGTCTTGACCGAGGAGATGTCGGCATCCACGGGCCGCTGCATGAGCGCCGCGACGGCGGTCGGCACGGTGATGACGAAGCTGATCTTCCAGCGCTCGCAGAGTTTCCAGAAGTTGTCGAAGACCCCCTCGCCGCGATAGCCGGCGGGCGTCGGGAAGACCACATGCGCGCCCGAACAAAGCGCCGACATGACGATCACGTGGCAGGCGAAGACGTGGAACAGCGGCAGCGGGCACATGATGTTGTCGTGCTCGGTGAAGAGCAGCGAGTGCCCCAGCCAGCCGTTGTAGAGCATGCCCGAGTAGCGGTGCTGCGCCACCTTTGGCAGGCCCGTGGTTCCACCGGTGTGGAAATAGGCGGCGATGCGGTCGTCCTTGCTGTCCTCGAAATCCAGCGTGGTGCTCTGGCGGGCGACCTCGGCGTTGAAATTCCGGTAGTCGGCGTGGGGTTTGCCGTGGTTCTTCGGACGGATCAGCGGCACCAGCCAGCTTTTCGGCGGCGAGAGGTAGCGCAGCAGGTCGACCTCGAGCACGGTATGCACCTGCGGCGCGTGGCGCACCGCCTCGGAGACCTTCTGGGCGACGTCGGTCTTGGGGAAGCTGCGCAGCGTGACGACGACCTTGGCGCCGGTCTCGCGCAGGATGCCGGCGATGTGCTCGGGTTCTAGCAGTGGGTTCACCGGCGCGACGATGCCCGCCACGGACCCTCCCATCATGGTCCAGAGCGTCTCCTGGCAGTTCGGCAGCACGTAGGCGACGGTGTCCTCTTCGCCGATGCCCAGCTCGCGGAAGAGGTTGGCGGTCTGGGTGACCTTGTCGCGCAGCTGCGCCCAGGTCATCGTGTCGGTCTTGTCCTTAGGCCCGGAGGTGAGCTGGTAGCTCGTCGCGGGCCGGTCGGGAAAGGCAGCGGCCGTCTTCGACAGCTGGCCGTAGAGCGTCTTGGGCAGATCGCGCTCGGCCCAGGGCATTTCCGCTTCGATGGAATCGCGATCGGCCAGACTGGCGTAGCTCATGGATGCCTCCTCCCAAAGGACGTGATGGCATACTGTGCCCAAGATACCGCCAGGCTTGCAAGAAACGCGACGCAAGGGAACGAGCCGTTACGCAACGTCGGAGGCGGGCGCAGGCCCGCCCTTCGGTCACTCGGCGGCGATACCGTCGGTGAACTGCAGCCGGGCGAGGCGCGCGTAAAGGCCGCCCTCGGCCACAAGCGCATCGTGCGGGCCCTGCGCCACCACGCGGCCCTGCTCCATCACCACGATGCGGTCGGCCTTCTTCACGGTGGCAAGACGGTGCGCGACGATGATCGTCGTGCGCCCCTGCGAGAGGCTGTCCACGGCCCGCTGCACCGCGCGTTCGCTTTCGGCATCGAGCGCGCTGGTCGCCTCGTCCAGCAGCAGCACCGGCGCGTCACGCAGGATGGCGCGGGCGATGGCAATGCGCTGCTTCTGCCCGCCCGAGAGCACGAGCCCCCGTTCCCCAAGCCAGGTGTCGTAGCCCTGCGGCAGCGCCTCGATGAAACCATGCGCGGCGGCGGCCTGCGCGGCGGCCTCGATTTCCGCATCCGTGGCATCGGGGCGGCCGAAGCGGATGTTGTCGCGCGCGGAGGCGGCGAAGATCACCGGGTCCTGCGGCACCAGTGCGATGTGCTTGCGGAAGGCCTCGCGCGACATGGCGTCGAGCGCCACGCCGTCGAGCGTCACGCGCCCCGCTTGCGGATCGTAGAAGCGTTGCAGCATCTGGATGATGGTGGTCTTGCCCGCGCCCGAGGGGCCCACGATGGCCACCGTCTCGCCCGGGGTGATCTGCAGGTCGACGTGATCGAGCGCGGGGGCATCGGGACGCGAGGGGTAATGGAAGACCACGTCCTCGAAGCCGATCTCGCCGCGCACGGGCGTGGGCAGCGTCACGGGCTGGGCGGGATCGGTCACCGTATCCTCGGCCTGCAGCAGGTCCACGAGGCGCTCGGTCGCGCCGGCGGCGCGCTGAAGCTCGCCGAAGATTTCCGACAGGGCGCCCACGGCGCCGGCCACCATGACCGAGTAGATCACGAACTGGATCAGCGCACCGGCGCTCATGTCCCCCGCGCGCACGTCCCAGGCACCGATCCAGAGCACACCGACGATGCCGGTGAAGACCAGGAAGATCACGATCGCCGTCATCAGCGCGCGGGTCCAGATCCGGCGCCGGGCGGCGTCGAAGCTGCGCTCGGTCACCTCGCCGAAGGCGTTCTTGGAAATCTGCTCATGGGTATAGGCCTGCACGGTCTGCACGCTCGAAAGCGCCTCGGCGGCGTTGCCGGAACTCTGCGCGATCCAGTCCTGATTCTCGCGGCTGAGCTTGCGCAGGCGACGGCCCAGCGTGAGGATCGGCACGATCACGATGGGCACGATTAGCAGCACCAGCCCGGTGAGCTTGGCCGAGGTGAAGACCATCAGCAGCAGCCCGCCGGTGAAGAGCAGCGCGTTGCGCAGCGCGATCGAGACCGAAGAGCCGATCACCGACTGGATCAGCGTGGTGTCGGTGGTGATGCGGCTCAGCACCTCGCCGGTCATGACGGTTTCGTAGAAGGCCGGCGAGAGCGAGATCACCCGGTTGAAGACGGCCTTGCGGATGTCGGCCACGACCCGTTCGCCCAGCCGCGTGACCAGCGCGTAGCGCAGCGCCGTGCCCAGCGCGAGCAGCGCCGCGATCCCGAGCGCCGCACCGAAGTACTTGTCGAGCAGCGCGCCATCCTCGGCGTTGAAGTTGTCGACCACGCGGCGCACCGCCATCGGCAGGATCAGCGAGACGGCCGCCGTCAGCACCAGCGACAGGACCGCTGCGGCCATGAGCAGACGATAGGGGCTCATGAAGGGCCAGAGCGCGGCCAGTGAACTCAGCCTGCGCGACTTCTCGCGCTCTTCCTGCCCCGGACCAGGGGCGCCATTGCGGGCCATGATAACTCCATTAACCGATCTGCTTGGCGTGTTGCGCCATGCGGCCCATGAAGGTCAAGCAGCCCCTTTGACGCGGCCCGCGATGGGGTTGGCGGGAGAGGGGGCTGGCACCGTCGGGATGTGAGGAGAGCGTGGAGCGGGCAGCGGGAATCGAACCCGCACCAAGAGCTTGGAAGGCTCGTGTGATACCATTTCACCATGCCCGCTCGGTGCGCATTGGATAGTTGAGGCGCGGGGCGCGGTCAAGCGGCCCGCGACGCAGACGGCCCGCGCCGGTGAAGGCGCGGGCCGTGGATCGTCGCGATGTCCCTTTGCGGGCTTACATCGACTGGCTTGTGGGGCGGAACAGGATCTCGTTGACGTCCACCTCATCGGGCTGGCTCACGGCATAGACCACGGCCCGGGCAAAGCTCGACGCCGGGATGGCCTGCTCCTCGTAGAATTCCGAGATCGACTCGTGCACGCCCTCGGCCTTGACCGAGGCCGGAAGCTCGGTGTCCACCGCGCCAGGCGACAGGATGGTCGTGCGCAGGTTGCCGTATTCCTTGACCTCCTGGCGCAGGGATTCCCCGATGGCCCGGATGCCGAACTTGGTCGCGCAGTAGACGCCGCCACCGGGCATGACCACGTGACCGGCCACGGAAGACACGAAGATGTTCTGACCGGCTTTCTGCTCCTGCATGATCGGCAGCACGGCGCCGACGCCGTAGAGAACACCCTTGAGGTTCACGTCGATGCACTGGTCCCATTCCTCGTGGCGGTTCATGCCGAAGGGTGACAGCGGCATCAGCCCGGCGTTGTGAAGCATCACGTCGACGCGGCCCCATTTTTCCTTGGCGTGCGCCACGAAGGCCTCAACCTGTTCGCGGTCGGTCACGTCGACCGTAAAGGCGCTGGCACTGTCCTCGCCAAGTTCCTTGACCAGATCGTCGAGGCGGTCGCGACGGCGCGCGCCCAGCGCCACCTTGGCACCGGCATCGACCAGGTGACGCGCGGTTTCGGCCCCGAGGCCCGAGCTGGCACCGGTGATGACGACGATCTTGCCTGCTACGTTTTCCATGGTCGTGTCCTTTCACAAACTCTGTTCTGTCTGGCCGCGGCGGCGCGCGCGGACCTGCACTGCCGCGGCCTTCGAGCCCAGAGGTATGTGGCCCCTCCATTCCGTATTAGAGAAAGATCAGATAAAGGGTCTATATTCAGAATTCATCAATCTCGACGGAACCGACCATGGCCTTGCGACGCGACGAACTCGGGGATCTCATGGCCTTCCTCGCGGTGGCCGAAGAGCGCAGCTTCACCCGCGCCGCCGCGCGGCTCGGCACATCGCAAAGCGCGCTCAGCCACGTGATCCGCCGGCTCGAGGAACGACTGGATGTCCGGCTGCTGACCCGGACGACCCGCAATGTCGCCACGACCGAGGCCGGCCGGCAGCTGGCCGAGACGCTGAGTCCCGCCTTCGATGCCATTGAGGAACGCCTGCTCAGCCTAGACGAGCTGCGCAGCCGCCCTTCGGGCACCATCCGTCTGACCGCGAGCCGCTGGGCGGCCGAACACATCGTGCAGCCCGTGGCCGAGCGGCTCATGGCCGAACACCCCGGCGTCCGGGTCGAACTGGACACCGACCTGCGCCTTGTCGATATCGTGCGCGAGGGCTTCGACGCGGGCATCCGCATGGGCGAACAGGTGGAAAAGGACATGATCGCCGTGCGCGTCGGTCCGGATCTTCGCATGGCCATCGCGGGCACCCCTGGCTATTTCGAGACCCACGGCACCCCGCGGACGCCCGAGGACCTGACTGCCCACAACTGCATCAATATTCGCCTGCCGACCCTTGGCGCGCTCTACCCGTGGGAGCTGGAACGCGAGGGGCGCGCGCTCAACGTGCGGGTGGAGGGGCAGTTCACCTCGAACGACCCCGACCTGGTGGTGAAGGCGGCGCTTTCGGGGCGGGGACTGGCCTGCCTGCCCGAGGACTACTTTCGGCCCTACCTGCGTGACGGAAGCCTGCAAGCATGCCTAAGCGACTGGTGCCCGCCCTTCCCCGGCTATCACCTCTACTACCCCAGCCGAAGGCAAAGCTCGGCCGCGTTCCGGTTGCTTGTGGACGCGCTGCGCTACCGCGAATGACGGCGGCACACTTGACCTTCCCCCGCGGCTGGCCGAAACCCATCGCATGGTAAACGGTGACTTGGCCGGTGTGATCTGGGCGGCGCTCGCCCTCGCACTCGGCGGTATTCTCAAGGGCGCGACGGGCGCCGGTGCGCCCATCATTGCAGTGCCGGTGATCGCGCTGTTCCACGACGTGCCCACGGCGGTGGTCGCCCTGGTGCTGCCCAACTGCTTCTCGAACCTCTGGCAAAGCTGGACCTACCGCAAAAGCATCCCCGAGGGCGCATTCGCCTGGGCCTTTGCCGGTGCGGGGCTGGTGGGGGCACTCGCGGGCACGGTCATGCTGGCGAGCTTCACGCCGCAGATCCTGCTGCTGATGGTGGCGGGCGTGGTCTTTCTCTATATCGCCTTCCGCCTGGCCCGGCCCGGCTGGCGCCTGCCATTCGAGACCGCCCGGCGCATTGTTCTGCCCGCGGGCCTCGCCGCGGGCATCCTGCAAGGGGCCACCGGGGTGAGCGCCCCGGTCTCGATCACCTTCCTCAACGCCATCGGCTTCGAGCGGCGGGTCTTCATCGGCACGATCTCGATCTTCTTCCTGGCGATGACCCTGATCCAGATCCCTCTGCTAATCGGCTACGGGATGCTGACGCCCCACCTTGCGCTGCTCAGCGCCGCAGCGCTGCTGCCGATCCTGGGCGGCATGCCCATCGGCGCGGCGCTCGCGCAGCGCATCCGGCGCGAGGTCTTCGACAAGGTGATCCTCGCCCTGCTCGCCGTGGTCGCCGCGCGCCTCGCCTGGAGCGCGCTCGGCTCGTTCTGAGGGCTCAGTCCTCGAACGGTTCGATCAGCTCGGGCCCGCTGGCGCGGTTGGAGTTCACCTTCGGATCGACCCGGTGAAACCGCAGTGCATCCTCGGGCGCGGCCTGCATCAGGGTCGCGGCCCCGTGGCCTTCCTCGCCCAGCCACTTGGCCCAAGTCTCGGGCGACAGCACCACGGGCATCCGGTGATGGATGCGCGACATGGCCGTGTTGGCGCCGGTGGTGACGATGGCGCAGGTGCGGAACCCCTCGCCGTCGCGGTCCCAGTCCTGCCAGATCCCGGCAAAGGCCAGCACCTCGCCCTCGGCGGGCTGGATGAACCACGGCAGGCGGTTGCCCTCGGCGTCCTTGGTCCATTCGTAGAAGCCGCTCGCCGGGATCAGGCAGCGGCGGTGGCGGCAGGCCTCGCGGAAGGCGGGTTTTTCGGCGATGCTTTCGGCGCGCGCGTTGATCAGCAGCGGGCCGTCGTTGGTGGCCTTGTACCAGTGAGGCAGGAAACCCCAGCGCATCGCGGTCAGCCGCCGCGTGCCGCCCTCGCTCAGCACCGCGACAACATCGTTGGTGGGGCAGACGTTGTAGTTCGGGATCGGCGGCAGATCGTTGCCCGGCACCGCGTCGAAGATCGAGGTCATCGCCTCGCGCGGGAGGGTGACGGCGAAGCGCCCGCACATGCCTAGCGCGCGCCCAGCGAGGAATAGAGCATCAGCCCCCAGTCCGTCAGCTCGCGCGAGACCCGCCCCCAGAGCCCGCCGAAGCGCAGCGGGTCCATGCCCTGCCCGATCTCGGTCAGGCTGCGCCGCCCGTCGACGCGCGCCAACAGCGGCGCCGCCTCGCGCGGCAGGGTGATCTCGGCCTGCACCTCGCGCAGCTTCACCGGCAGCGCCCTGCCCTGCGACACGGCCTTGGCCAGGGGCCCCGCCTTCACCCCGCGAAGGTGCGGGACCAGCGCGCGGTTCGAACCGCTTGCCACCGGGCGGGGCTCCTCGGCCGGGACGGCATAGGCGATGTGCATCCGGATCGTGCCGCGTAGCTTCTCGGCCACTTCCATGACGGTCAGGTCGTCCATGCCCTCGGGGCGTTCCGCGATGCGCGACAGATCGTAGAGCGCGGGAGTTGTGAAGCCCTGCAGCGCCCAGCCGGTGCGCTCCAGCGTCTCGACCAGATCACGGAGACCATAGGCCCTGTCCTGACCGTGCAGCAGCAGATCATAGAACCCCGCGTCCGAGGCGCGGTGATCGCCAAGGTTGGTGTTTGCAGCGAACGGGTGGCCCGGCGGCAAGGCGGCGACGATGTCCTTGGCCCGCGCCAGCCGCTCCGCTGGGGGCACCCCCTCGAAAAGCGCGCCGAAGGCCTCTTGCAGGGGGTAGACGCCGGAGCGGCCATAGGGCGCATAGACCATGAAGCCGAGCCCACCGCCCGGCGCCAGCGCCGCGCGCAGGGCGCGAAAGCCCTCGTCCGGCTCCGGCAGATGGTGCAACACGCCGCAGCAGTCGATGTAATCGAAGGGGCCGAAGTCCGGCGCCTCCTGCAGCACACCGGTGTGAAAGGTGATCCGGGTCAGGCCCCGCGCCGCCGCGCGCGCCTCGGCAACCTGTCGCGAGGCGGTGGAAAGGTCGATGTAGGTGATCTGATGATCCACACCCGCGCGGTCCAGCAGCGTGGCCAACTGGATCAGCCCGTCGCCGGTGCCGCCCCCCGCGACCAGCGCCCGGAAGGGTTGCGACCAGTCGCGCCGCCCACCGAACAGCCAGTGGTCGATCTCGAGCGGATGCGAGGGCGAGCCGGTGATGAGCCGCTTGGCCTCGTCCGCCGGATTGCGCTCCGGATAGGGGTATGTCTCGTACTGTTCCCGCGTGCTGACCATCTGCCTGCCCTCTTGCCCGGGCGCCAGACTGGCACGGCGGCGCGGGAAGGCCAAGATCAGCGGCGGCGCCCTCGGGCCATCTCGAGCCGCGCCTCGGTCATGGAGATATCGGCGATGATGCGGCGCCGCTCGTCCCGGTCCGAGGCTTCGCGCAGTTCCTCGCGCAGGCGGGCCAGCTCGCGGCTCATGGCCACCTCGGGCGGCACCGCGTGGTTGTCCTTGAGGATGCGGTTCAGCACGGCGTTCTCGGGATCGTCGCAGGGCGGCAGCGGCTTGCCCGCGCCGGGCAGATTGTCGAACTCGCCCCGCGCCTCGGCCTCGGCGATGCGGGCAGAGATCAGGTCGATCAGAGGGTGATCCATGGCGGCCTCCTGTCGCGGACGCCCTGAAGATAGGGGCTTTTCCCCAGCCGCGAAAGATCCCTGCGACGGAACCTGCAGGCTCCGGCGTATCAGGAACATCAACACCGGCAGAGAGAGGCACGCCATGACCCTTCCCATGCGCAGCTGGGCCACGCCCCTGACCGCCGCCACCTTCATGGTCGGCGGAGTGACAGGGCTGCTCCTGTTCTTTCACGCCCCCGGCACGCTGTCGCGCGTCGCCCACGAATGGATCGGGCTCGCGATCGTGGCGGCCGTGGCCCTGCACCTTGCCGTCAACTGGCGGCCGCTGAAGAGCTATCTCCGCAAACCGGTCGGGGCCTCGATCCTGGGGCTCGGGCTTGTGGCAACATTGCTGACCGCAATCCCACTGACCGGCACGGGTGCGCCGCAGCTCAATCCACGCGCCATCTTCGGCGCGATGGAAACCGCATCGCTTTCGGCGCTGGCTGGCGTGGTCGGCACCGCGCCCGAGGCGCTTGTCACGGACCTGCGCTCCGCCGGCTTCGACAGCGCGACGCTTGCCGCCAGCCCTGCCGAGATCGCCGCCGCCACGGGCGCCAATCCGGCGGCTGTCCTCGCCGTGGTCTTTGCCCGCGACTGACCGCAAACGAAAACGGGCGCCCCGAAGGGCGCCCGCGTGTTGGTCACCCCGAAGGGATCACTCGGCCTCAACCACCGTGATCCGGCCGTCGGTGTAGGGCTCGTAGGGCGTGTTGTCGGCAAGGTATTCCGCCGTCACATCCGCCAGGTCCGGGCCATAGTCGTAGGCGTTCTCAGCATCCTTGAACATCGCGTAGCCGTCGCCGCCGTTGCGCACATAGTTGTTGGACACCAGCATATAGGAGGCCTGCGCGTCGATGGGCTCGCCCGCGATCATCACCTCGGAGATGCGGCTGCCGACCTCGGCCGAGGGATCGACGGTAAAGCTCATGCCCGCGACCTGCGGGAAGCGGCCGCCGCCGTCTTCCATCTGGCTCACGCCGTTTTCCAGCGCCTCGACGATGGTCTCACCGGTGACCTCGAAGGTCGAGAGCGTGTTCTGGAAGGGCAGCACGGTCAGCACTTCGCCCATGGTGATCTCGCCCGCGTCGATCGAGGCGCGCAGACCGCCACCGTTGGTGATCGCGGCCACGACACCCTGATCGGCCACACGGTCGAGCATGGCATCGGCCACCAGCACACCCATCGGGCATTCCACCGCGCGGCAGACCGTGCGGTCACCCTCGATCGGCGCCGAGGTCTCGGCCACGACCTGGTTGCGGATCTCGTCGAGCGGTTCGGCCGCCTCGGCGATGCGCGACTTGACGGCCTCGTCCTCGGTCACGGCGGCGTCCATGATGATCGGGGCGCCGCTGGCCTCGATCACCTTGCCCTCGTCGTCGAAGGTCACGTTCAGCTCGCCCAGGAACTTGCCGTAGGCATAGGCCGACACGATGGCGGTGTCGCCGACCATGGTCGGATAGGGGCCCTCGGCACCTTCCATGTCACCCAGCAGGGTGTTGGTGTGGCCGCCCACGATCACATCGACGCCGGTGGTGTTCTCGGCCACGGTCTGGTCGACCGAGTAGCCCGAGTGCGACAGCACGACGATCTTGTTGACGCCTTCCTCGGTCAGCTTGTCGACCTCGGCCTGCACCGCCTCGGAGGGATCCGAGAAGGTCACGTTCGGCCCGGGCGAGGACAGCTCGTCGGTGTCCTCGGGGGTCAGGCCGATCAGGCCGATCTTCTCGCCGTCCTTCTCGATGATGGTCGACTTCATGATCGCGTCGGCCAGCAGCTCCTCGCCCGACACGTCGGCGTTCGACATCAGCACCGGGAATTCCACCGCGTCGACAAAGCCGCGCAGTACCTCGGGGCCGTCGTCGAACTCGTGGTTGCCCACGGTCATCGCGTCGTAACCCATCTGGTTCATCATCTCGGCGGCGAGCTTGCCCTTGTAGTAGGTGTAGAAGAGCGTGCCCTGGAACTGGTCACCCCCGTCCACCAGCAGGTGGTTGGGGTTACTCTCCTTCGCCTCGGAAATGGCCGTCATCAAGCGCGCCGAGCCGCCAAAGCACTCGCCGGCCTGGTTGTCCTCTTCCGAACAGCCCGAATCATACTTGCTGATCGGCTCGAACCGCGCGTGGAAGTCGTTGGTGTGCAGGATGGTCAGCGAATAGTCGGCGCTCGCCGCACCGGCCGCCACCATGAGCGCCGCGGCACTCGTCATCAGGCGAAGGGACATGAGGAACCTCTCTGTCGGGATTATTTTCTGGAAAGATGGTGCAACGGCGCCCCCTGCAAGTCAAAGGCGCAAATCACGGGTGGCCCTCGCGTCACCCTGCGGCGCCTCCGAGGCGTGCAGGGGGTATTGACCGGCCCGCCCCCGCGCGGCACAGCAGGAGACATGATGATCTACAAGGTTCTGCGCGCCGAGGAATGGAAGGCGCTCGAGACGGCGGGCGAAACGCCCGGCGCCCCGATCGATATCGCCGACGGCTTCGTGCATTTCTCCACCGCAGCGCAGCTGCGCGGCACGCTCGACAAGCACTTTGCCGGGCTCGACGGGCTGGTGCTGCTTGCCTTCGACCCAGATGCGATGGGCCCCGCGCTGAAGTGGGAACCCTCGCGCGGCGGCGATCTCTTCCCGCACTTTTACGGCCCGCTGCGCCTGTCGGACGTTGTCTCCTCGCGCCCCATCCCGCTCGGCCCAGATGGCCACCTGCTGCCGGACGACATGGCATGAAGCTGCTCGAGCGGGCCGGCATGGCCGTGCTGAAGCGGATGGACCCGGAAAATGCCCACGCCATGGCGCTGCAGGCCTTGCGCGCGGGCGTCGCCCATGGCCCCGGTCTCGTGACCTCGCCGCGGCTGCGCTGCACGCTGGCGGGGCTGTCGCTCACCAACCCGCTGGGCCTCGCCGCCGGTTTCGACAAGAACGCCGTGGCGCTGCAGGGGCTATCCCGCGCGGGCTTCGGCTTTGCCGAAGTCGGCGCCGTCACGCCCCACCCGCAGCCCGGCAACCCGCGCCCACGGCTCTTCCGCCTGCCCGAGGACGGCGCCGTCATCAACCGCTTCGGCTTCAACAACGAGGGCATGGAGGCCATGGCCGGGCGCCTCGCCACACGCCCCCGGGACCTTGTCCTCGGCCTCAACCTCGGGGCCAACAAGGACAGCACAGACCGTGCCCGCGACTACGTGCAGGTGCTGACCCGCTGCGGCCCGATGATCGACTTCGCCACCGTCAACGTGAGCTCCCCCAACACCGAGAAACTGCGCGACCTGCAGGGCAAGGAGGCGCTCGCCGCCCTGCTCGCCGGCGTCATGGAGGCGCGCGCCGGCCTGCCCCGGCAGATCCCCGTCTTCCTCAAGATCGCCCCCGATCTGGACGACGCGGGCCTGCGCGACGTGGCTGATGTCGCGCGCGCCTCGGGCATCTCGGGCATCATCGCCACCAACACCACCCTCTCGCGCGACGGGCTGCGCTCGCCCCATGCCTCCGAGGCAGGCGGCCTCTCGGGTCGACCGCTCTTCGACCGCTCCACCCGCGTCCTCGCGCGGCTGTCGCAACTGACCGAGGGACAGATCCCGCTGATCGGCGTGGGTGGCGTTGCCTCGGCCGAGGACGCCTATGCCAAGATTCGCGCCGGCGCCTCGGCGGTGCAGCTTTACACGGCGCTCGCGCTGAAGGGCCTCAGCCTCGGGGAAGAGATCATCCGCGGGCTCGACACGCTGCTCGCCCGCGACGGCTATGAGAACGTGGCCGAGGCTGTGGGCACCCGCCGCGACGACTGGATCTAGAGCCGCGGCACCGCGGCCGCATCCCGCGCGGCGGCGACGAAGTCACGGATCAGGCCTGCGTCCTTCACCCCGCGCTCGACCTCGACACCCGTCGACACGTCGATCTGCTGCGCGCCGGTCAGCGACACGGCTTCGGCGACATTCTCCGGGGTCAGCCCGCCGGCCAGCATCCAAGGGCGCGGAAAGCGCCGCCCTGCCACCAGCCGCCAGTCGAAGGCCAGCCCGTTGCCGCCCGGCAGGGGCGCCTCCTTCGGCGGCTTCGCGTCGATCAGAAGCTGGTCGGCGACCTGGCCGTAAAGCTCCACCTCGGCGAGGTCCGCTTCGTCGGCGACGCCCACCGCCTTCATCACCGGCAGGCCGTAGCGGGCCCGCACCTCGGCCACCCGCTCGGGGCTCTCGCTGCCATGAAGCTGCAGGATGTCGAGCGGCACCTTCGCCGTGATCTCGTCCAGCAGCGCATCGTCGGGGTTCACCACGAGCCCCACCTTGGCCAGGCCCAGCGGCGTGTCCACGGCCAGCTGGCGCGCGGTCTCGAGGCTGACATGACGGGGGCTCTTCTCGAAGAAGACAAAGCCGCAATAGGCGGCCCCCGCGCGCGCGGCCGCGTCGACGTCTTCGGGCCGGGACAGGCCGCAGATCTTCACACGCATGTCGGACCGCATCGTCATTGCTTCTTCTTGGTACAAGTATCCCGGGGGAGTCGCGGCAGGGCCGCGACGGGGGCAGCGCCCCCTACCCCGACATAGGTCGTCAGCTTGCCCGGTCGAGCAGGGCGAGCACCTCGTCCTTGTCCTTGTCGCGCTCGGCGCGCGTCTTGCGCAGCTCGCGGTTGAGCTGGTTCAGCTCCGCCTGCTTGCGGCGCGCATCGGCACGGTGCTTGTGCTCGCGCAGCCATTCCCAGAGGAAGCCGATCAAAAGGCCGGCCACGATACCGCCGAGGATCACAAGGAACAGCGGCAGCTCGACCGAGAACGCCAGCAGACCGATCCAGGGAAGCGTGGCCATGCCTTCCGGCAGGGTGTTCAGCGTCACGTTACCGAGGTTGGCCAGCGCGACCGTGATCAGCACGATGGCGAGGATCGCCAGGAAGGCATAGCGAATATAGCGCATGGGCTCACTTTCCGTTCAGTCGGTCGCGCAGCAGCTTGCCGGTCTTGAAGAAGGGTACGTATTTTTCCTCCACCTCAACCGACTCGCCCGTGCGCGGGTTCCGGCCGATCCTAGCGTCCCGCTTCTTCACCGAAAAGGCGCCGAAGCCACGCAGTTCCACCCGGTCGCCGCGCGCCATCGCGTTGGTGATTTCCTCGAAGATCGTGTTCACGATCCGCTCCACATCCCTTTGGTAAAGATGCGGGTTTTCGTCCGCGATCTTCTGGATCAGTTCCGACCTGATCATGTGACCCTATCCCCCTGTACGCGCCTTCGATGGCGCATTTTCCCCGGGGACTATACGTCCCGGAACGGAAAACGGAAATGGGAAGTCCCCCGGAAAACCGTTCACTGGCAGAGATTTGCGGGGAGATGAGGCGCCACGAAGCGCGGATCGACCCGCGCAGGCCCGAAGCGCGTGGGCGGGCGCCGGTCACCTTTGCGTGATTCGGAGCAGCTTGCCGCCATGAAATCGCCCTGTTTCCCGCAGCACGGGACGGCCGGGCCAGCCACGAAAAAGGGCCCCGGCGATGCCGGGGCCCTTCCCTTTCCGGATATCCGGAAGATCTTAGTTGTCGTCGCGGTTCAGAGCGGCGCCAAGGATGTCGCCGAGCGACGCACCCGAGTCGGAGCTGCCGAACTGTTCCACGGCTTCCTTCTCTTCGGCGATCTCGCGTGCCTTGATCGACAGGCCAAGACGGCGGGTCTTGTTGTCGATGTTGGTGACGCGCACGTCGACCTTGTTGCCGACCGAGAAGCGCTCGGGGCGCTGTTCGGCACGGTCACGCGACAGGTCGGAGCGGCGGATGAAGGACTTCATGCCCTCGTATTCCACCTCGATGCCGCCGTCCTCGATCGCCGTCACTTCGACGGTGATGATCGCGCCGCGCTTCACGCCGCCGACCGCATCGGCGAACTTGTCGCCGCCAAGCGCCTTGATGGAGAGCGAGATGCGCTCCTTCTCGATGTCGACTTCGGAAACCACGGCCTGGACGACGTCGCCCTTGCGGTAGTTCTGGATGGCGTCTTCACCGCGCTCGTCCCAGCTGAGGTCCGAGAGGTGCACCATGCCGTCGATGTCGCCCGGCAGGCCGATGAACAGACCGAATTCGGTGATGTTCTTGACCTCGCCCTCGACCTGCGTGCCCTCGGGGTGGGTCTCGGCGAAGACTTCCCACGGGTTGCGCATGGTCTGCTTGAGACCCAGCGAAACGCGGCGCTTGGCCTGATCGATTTCCAGAACCATGACGTCGACCTCTTGCGAGGTGGAGACGATCTTGCCGGGGTGCACGTTCTTCTTGGTCCAGGACATCTCGGAGACGTGGACCAGACCTTCGACGCCGGGTTCCAGCTCCACGAATGCACCGTAGTCGGTGATGTTCGTGACGCGGCCGGTGTGCACCGAAGACAGCGGGTACTTGGCGGCAACCAGGTCCCACGGATCTTCCTGCAGCTGCTTCATGCCGAGGCTGATACGGTGGGTTTCCTTGTTGATCTTGATGACCTGGACCTTGACGGTCTCGCCGATCGACAGGATCTCGGAGGGGTGGTTGACGCGGCGCCATGCCATGTCGGTGACGTGCAGCAGGCCGTC
>CAYNKL010000030.1:0-31476 GCA_964397775.1 uncultured Rhodobacterales bacterium
ACGTTTCCGTCTTTCTGGATGCCGACCTGATCATCAAGGCGATCACGGTCAATCCGGCTTCGGCCTCGCTTGGTTGCCTCGATCATTGGGCCGGGCGGCCGTTTTCCCAGTTTCTCGCCGACGAAAGCAAGCTGAAGTTCGACAGCCGCATGGACACGCTGCGGGCCGATACAAGCGGTTTGCCGATCCGTGTCGAGTTGAACCACGTCGACAACGCAACCTGGGATTTCCCGGTCACCTACTCCATGCACAAGCTGGAGGAGGGCGGTTTCATCCTCTTGGGTCGCGATATGCGGGCCGTCGCGGAATTGCAGCGTAGCCTGGTCAACGAGCAGCTGGCCCGTGAACGCGACTATCAGAAGTTGCGCGCCGAAGAGGCCTATTTCCGCGTGGTCCTCGATACGTCCGAGACGGCGATGGTTCTGGTCGATCCGAAACAGGGCCGCATCCGCGACCTGAATCGCCCGGCGGCCGCGCTGTTGGGCACGGTGGCGCAATCGCTCAACGGGGCGGTATTTTCCCAGTGTTTCGAAAGCCGCCGTCGCGAGGATCTGCCCGAAGTGCTTCAGTCGGCTGCCGCGAGCGAGGACACGCGTGGTGTCGATGTTGTCTGCCGGCGGAACGGTCGCAGTCTTCAGCTTTTCCCGCAGTATTTCCGCGCCGCCAGTGATCTGATGATGTTGTGCCGGGTCGTCGAGGCCAGCGACGGGGGCGAAGACGGCGATGCGACGTGGTTTCTGGGCGAGCTTTTCGCCAACAGCACCGATGCCATTGTTCTGACCGATGCCAAGGGCCTCATCCGCGAAGCCAACGAGGCCTTCCTTGTCATGGCCGACGCCGCGCAATTGCGCAACGTCCGGAACCAGAGCTTTGCCGATCTGCTTTCGCGCGGCGCCATCGAATTCAAGCTGATCTGCGAAGCCGCCGACCAGGACACCCGCCTGCGCAGCTATGCCACGCAGATCGTCAGTCCGATCGGCACCCGGACCTCGGTCGATCTTTCTGCCACGCGTCTGCGCGAGGGCAATGGCGGGGCCGGCTATGGCATGATCCTGCGCGATGTCACCCGGCGCGAGGCAATGGATGTGACCCGGCGCGATGCATTGGATTCCGACGGCGGGGCGCTGGTCATCAGCGAAGACGCCATGAAGCACATGATGGATCTCGTCGGCACCGCGTCCCTCAAGGAACTGGTCTCGGCAACGTCGGACGTGGTCGAGAAGATGTGCATCGAGACCGCGTTGCAGCTGACGTCGAACAACCGGGTGGCCGCGGCCGAGATGCTGGGCCTGTCGCGTCAAAGCCTCTACGTCAAGCTGCGCAAGCACGGCGTCATCGACGACTCCGACAGCAGCTGACGCCTGTCAGGCAAATCAGTCCTTCCCAAGACGTCGAGTGTATAGTTTAATTGACACCATGAGTGTCAGTTTAGTCATACATTCCCACAGGCGCTATCCGAGCCCCCGTGCCGTCCTCACCCTGGTGAAGCCGATCACATGGTTTCCGCCGATCTGGGCCTACCTTTGCGGCGCGGTTGCATCGGGCGTGGCGCTGGGTTCGTCGCCCTGGCTGGTGCTGGCGGGGATGATCCTGGCCGGGCCCATCGTCTGCGCCATGAGCCAGGCGGCGAACGACTGGTGCGACCGCCATGTGGACGCGATCAACGAACCGCACCGCCCGATCCCGTCGGGCCGGGTTCCGGGCCGCTGGGGCTTGTGGATCGCGCTCGCCATGAGCGCGCTTGCGCTGGCTTTCGGCGCGCTGCTGGGCCCCTGGGGTTTCGGCGCGACGGTGGCTGGCGTGGCCGCAGCCTGGGCCTATTCCGCGGAACCGCTGCGGCTGAAACGCTCGGGCCTTTGGGGGCCGGGGCTGGTGGGGCTGTGCTACGAAGGCCTGCCCTGGTTCACCGGTGCCGCGGTGCTGTCGGGCGGGATTCCGTCCGGCCCCGTGATCTTGCTGGGGCTGATCTATGCCCTTGGCGCGCACGGCATCATGACATTGAACGATTTCAAGGCCTTGCAGGGCGACCGTCTGACCGGCGTCAATTCCTTGCCCGTCACCCTCGGGCCAGAGCGCGCGGCCCGGGTGGCCTGCTGGGTCATAGCCCTGCCGCAACTCGTGGTGATCGCACTGCTGGCGCAGTGGGATCGCCCGCTGCACGCCGCCGCCGTGGCCGCGCTGCTTTGCGGACAGCTCTGGGCGATGCAGATCCTGCTGCGCGACCCCAAGGCCCGCGCGCCCTGGTACAACGGGACCGGGGTCACGCTTTATGTTGCCGGGATGATGGTCTCGGCCTTTGCCCTACGGGGGATGGGAGAACTGCCATGACACTGGGTTGGATTGCGATCCTGCGCCTCGGGCTGGTGCAGATGGCGCTGGGGGCGATTGTGGTGCTGACCACCTCGACGCTGAACCGGCTGATGGTGGTGGAACTCGCCCTGCCTGCGGTGCTTCCGGGGCTTCTGGTCGCATTGCACTACGGCATCCAGATCACCCGTCCCAAGTGGGGCTTCCTCTCCGACACCGGCGGGCACCGGACGCGCTGGATCATCGGCGGCATGGCGGTGCTGGGGCTTGGCGGCATGGGGGCCGCCGTGGGCGTTACCCTCTTCGAAACACATGCCGGGGCCGCCCTGGCCCTGTCGATTCTCTCTTATGGGCTGATCGGGTTGGGCGTCGGCGCTTCCGGGACATCGCTGCTCGCGCTGTTGGCCACAGCGACCGAACCCCGCCGCCGCGCGGCGGCCGCGACGATCACCTGGCTGATGATGATTGCGGGCATTGCCGTGACCGCCGGGGGCGTGGGCGCGCTGCTGGATCCCTACAGCCCGGCGCTGCTGCTGCGCATCGTGGCGATGGTCTGTCTTGGCGCGCTGGTGATGACGACGCTGGCTGTCTGGGGGATCGAGCGCCGCCTCGGCGCACCCGCGCCGCAGCCGCAGGCCACCCGTTTCGTCGATGGCCTGCGCGAGGTCTGGTCCGACCCCGAAGCGCGCCTCTTCACGATATTCGTCCTGCTGTCGATGATCGCCTATTTCATGCAGGAGCTGATCCTCGAACCCTATGCCGGACTGGTCTTCGGTCTGACACCTGGACAGTCGACCTCGCTCAGCGGGGCGCAGAACGGTGGCGTGTTCCTGGGGATGCTCACCGTCGGCATCGCCGCGACCGGGCTTCGCCTCGGCAGCCTGCGCGCCTGGGTGGTGGCGGGATGCCTCGGCTCGGCCGCCAGCCTGGCCTGGATCGCGGCACTGCCCACGCTGACCGGGGCCGCGTCGGCCGCGCTTCTGCCGGCCGTCGTGATGCTCGGCTTTTGCAACGGGACATTCGCGGTTGCTGCCATCGGCGCGATGATGGCGCTGGCGGGGCAGGGGCAGAGCCGGCGCGAAGGCACGCGCATGGGCCTCTGGGGCGCCGCGCAGGCGCTGGCCGCCGGGTTCGGCGGGCTGCTGGGGGCGGCCTCGGTCGATATGATGCGCCGGATCGTCGCCACGGATGCCACCGCCTTCGGCGCCGTCTTCTTGGCTGAGGCCGCCCTGTTCCTGCTGGCCGCGCTGATGGCGCGCCGCGTGATCGAAGCCCGCCGCGCGGTTCCGCGCGCCACAATCGTTCCGGGAGAATGACCATGTTCGACGTTGTCGTTGTCGGGGGCGGTCCCTCCGGTGCCACCGCTGCCGAAGATCTCGCCCGGTCGGGGCATCGCGTGGCGCTGCTGGATCGCGACGGGCGCATCAAGCCCTGCGGCGGCGCCATTCCGCCCCGTCTGATCGCGGATTTCGACATTCCCGATACGCTGCTGGTGGCGCGGATCACCACGGCGCGCATGATCGCCCCGAGCGGCCGCCGCGTGGACATCCCGATCGAGAACGGCTTTGTCGGCATGGTCGACCGAGAGGTCTTTGACACCTTCCTGCGCGACCGGGCCGAGACCGCTGGGGCCGCGCGGCTGAAGGGCACCTTCCTGAGGATCGCTCGCGACGACGCCGGCACGCGGGTCGTCTATCGTGACAAGACATCCGGGGCCGAGCTGACCGTGCCGACGCGGCTGGTCATCGGCGCGGATGGCGCGCGGTCCGCCGTGGCGCGGGCCGAGGTGCCGGGTGGCGACGCGATCCCCTATGTCATCGCCTACCACGAAATCGTCGCCGCACCGCAGGGTGGGGCCTATGATCCCGACCGCTGTGACGTGGTCTATGACGGGCGCATTTCGCCGGATTTCTATGGCTGGGTCTTTCCGCATGGGCGCCACGCCAGCGTCGGCATGGGCTCGATGGTGCGCGGCGTCGATCTGAAGCAGGCCACTGCCGACCTGCGCGCGACCAGTGGCCTTGCAGACTGCGACACGATCCGCCGCGAGGGCGCGCCGATCCCGTTGAAACCGCTGGATCGCTGGGACAATGGCCGCGACGTGGTGCTGGCCGGGGATGCGGCGGGCGTCGTCGCGCCAAGCTCCGGCGAAGGCATCTACTATGCGATGGTCGGCGGCCGCGTGGCGGCGACGGCGGCGGCGGCCTGTCTGGCCTCGGGCCGGGTGCGCGATCTGCGGCTGGCGCGGCAGCTCTTCATGCGCGAGCACAAGACCGTGTTCCGCGTGCTGGCCTCCATGCAGAACGCCTACTACCGATCCGACGACCGGCGCGAACGCTTCGTGTCATTGTGCCACGATATCGACGTGCAGCGCCTGACCTTCGAGGCCTACATGAACAAGGAGCTGGTCCGCGCCCGCCCGATGGCGCACATCCGGATCGGGCTGAAGAACCTCGCGCATCTGACCGGCCTCGTGGGCGCCGAACACGTCTGAAGCGGTCTCAGGCCGGCTGCCGTCGCTCATCGTTCGGCGCGGAAGGCTCCGCCGCGTCGGTCCCTTTGGGCGCCGCTCCATCGTCGGATTGCGCCTGCGCGGGGGCAGGGCGGTCCTTCGGGTCGTCATGCGGCAGATCCGAGTCCCAACCCGGAACGCCCTTGAGACCCTCGAACGGTCCCCAGCTGTCCAGTGCCATGCCGCAGACATTTTTTTGCAGGAAGAGCCCCATCCCGGCGAAGACCGCAAGTCCAACCCCGACCCCGACAATCACTCCGGACCCCGGACCAATGGACAGGGCCAGCCCGACCCCGGTCAATCCGCTCAAACTCCAACATATCACGGGGCAATTGCTTTGCGGTTGGTTGCTGGACAAGAGTCACTCTCCCTTTTGCAAACGGCGGATCAGCGACCAAGATAACAGGTCATGCCGATTCCGTCTTGTCCGGGATTGGCTCCACGACGGGGCTCATTGGATCGGCAAGATGCGCCGGGATCTGGCCCCCAGATAGCGCGCCCTTGTCCATTGATCGCAGGCCGCTTGCCGACGCGCCCGTCAGTTGAAGGGGAGTTTTCCAGTCACGGTGCACCGCAATGGGCTGTGTGTCAGGCGGCGAAGGTCACTTCGCCGCCGCAGATCGTCACCGCGGCGCCTGTCTGCTCGACCATGTCGGGCGCCATGCCCTCCAGATCGTCGCGCATCACCACGATATCCGCGGCCATGCCGGGGCGCAGGCGTCCCTTGCGGGTCTCGGAGAACTCCAGCCAGGCATTGTCGGCTGTCATCGACCGAAGCGCATCCATCAGGGACTGGCGCTGATCCCCCCAGGGGTCCGGCATGGCGATCGGCGCGATGGCCGCGCGCAGCGTCGCCATCGGGTCGAGCTTGATCACCGGCCAGTCGGTCGAGAAACACACCGGGTTTCCGGCATCGCGCAGGGTCTGCCAGGCGTAGGCCAGCGGCTTCTGATCCTCGTGCAGGTGCGGCCCCAGTGCCTCCAGAGGAAAGATATGCCCGAAAGGCGCGTGCCCGGGCTGGTAGGAGGCCACGACCCCCAGCTCGCGGAACCGTGGCAGGTCGGCGGGGTCCAGCGTCTCGATATGTTCGACGCGGTGCCGGGCGTCGCGCACCCCGTTCGCGGCCCGCGCCGCGGCGTAGCCGTCGAGCGTCCGGCGCACGGCCAGATCGCCAATCGCATGCGTGGCGATCTGGAAGCCCCGCGCGTCCGCCTCGATGCAGGCCGCGTTGAAGGCCTCTGGCTCAAAGACCGCGTCCCCTGAGAGATCAGATCCGGGGTAGGGGCGCAGCATCAGCGCCGTCCGGCTTTCGATCACGCCGTCCATGAACATCTTCACCCGATTGCACCAGAGCCGGTCCGAGGCCCAGCGGCTGCGCATCTCCTCCGCCTCGGCGAACCGGTCGAGCCCGTCCACCGCCTTGAAGTGAAACGGAACCTCGGTGCGGCAGGGCAGCTCGCCGTTCGCTTCAAGCTCGGCCAGAAGCTCCGTCGTGTAGAAATTGCCGTCCATGTTGTGCAGGCCGGTGATGCCGTAGGACGCGCAATGGGCAAGCCCGCGCCGCAGGGCATCCAGATCGCGCGCGCGTTCGGCGGCGGTCGCGGCGGGCACCGGATCCTTGCCGGTCACAAGCCCCGCCAGATCGCGCCCGCCATGTGGCGTCATCGCCAGCACCGGGCCGTAGGCCCCCGGCTCGCGCAGCTCGCCCTCGGCCAGGCCATCCTTGCCCATGACGATCTCCGATCCCGGCTCGGTCGCCCCGCCCTGCAAAAGCCCCGCCGCCTCGAGCGCGCGGGTGTTGGCCCAGATCGTGTGATGATCGGCGGCGAACATCGCGAAGGGCCGGTCGGGCATCACCCGGTCGAGATCATGGCGCGTGGTCCGGTGCCCCTCTTCGAACATCGCGTAGTCGGCCTGCACCCCGAACAACAGCGGCGCGTCGGGCTCTTCGGCCGAGCGGGCGCGCACCGCCGGGATCACCGCGTCATCGCCCTGAAGCCCGCCGAGGTCGAGGTAGCCAAGCTCCACGGAGCCGCCGAACAGATGCACGTGCGAGTCGATGATGCCGGGCATCACGGTGCCCCCGGCGGCGTCGATGACCCGTGTCTCGGGGGCCGCCATGGCACGGATGTCCGAGGTGCTGCCGATGGCCGCGATCCTGCCGCCGCGCACCGCCAGCGCCTCGGCGCGCGGCGTGGCGTCGTCAAAGGTCAGGACGGCGCCGTTCAGGATCACGAGGTCGGGTGTGGCGGACATGGAAATCTCCGGAAAAAAGAAAACGGCGGCCCGGATCAGTCCGGACCGTCGCCAAAAGACCCTTACTTGGTCAGTTCGGTCCAGATCTGGCTGTAGATCTTCTGCGCCTCGGGCGGGCAGTTCTTCGAGATGTAGCCCGCGTCCGCCAGCTCTTCCGGCGTGTTGATCTCGGGCGCCTCGGCCATGACCTCGTCCATGAACTCTTCGCTGCCGTCGATGCCGTTGGCATAGCGGGCAAAGTTCGACAGCATCGCCGCGTTCTCGGGCGCCATGATGAAGTTCAGGAAGAGCTTCGCATTCTCGACGTTCTGCGCGTCGGCGGTGATCGCCGCGTTGTCCATCCAGATGGAATAGCCCGTCTGCGGATAGCCGAAGGCGATGTCGTCGTTCTGCAGCCGCGCCCGCATGGAGGCGCCGTTCCAGTTGAGCGTTGCCGCAATGTCTTCGGTCGCAAGGCGCTCGATGGTGCCGTAGGCCATGGACAGCCAGTGCGGCTTGGCCTCGACCAGCTTGTCGCGGACCTTGAGCAGGACCTCGCGGTCGGTCGTGCACTGCTCGCCGCCCATGTAGTGGATGGCGCTGCCCATCACGTCGTTCATCTCGGGAAGGACGTTGATCTTGCCCTTGAGCTCTTCCGGCGGATCGAAAATCAGGGCGGCGGTGTTGAGGTCACCGTCGTAGACGGAGGTGTTCACGCTGACCCCAACCGTGCCCCACTGCCACGGAACGGTGTATTCGCGGCCCGGGTCGAATTCGACGTCCACCCAACGCTGGGCGACGTTGCCGAAGTTCTCCATCTCGTTGGGGTTCGACTTCATCAGGACCCCTTCCTCGATGAAGATCGGCACGTAGTTGCCCGAGGGCACGACGATGTCGAAGCCGTGGCCACCGGCCTTCAGCTTCGCCAGCGCGGTGTCGTTGGAATCGTAGTCCGTGACCGTGACGTCGACATCGTATTCCTGTTCGAACTTCTCGATCATCTCGGGGCTGGTGTAGTTGCCCCAGTTGTAGATATTGAGCGTGCCCTCGGCGTGCGCGCCCCCAGCGGCAAGCGAAAGCGCCGCGATGCTGGCAAGTGGCATGATACGGTAGGTCATGGTCGGTCTCCCTGTTGTGATCCGCGCGTCGCGGCGGACCTTGTCGCGCCGGTCATTTGCGTGTCCGGCTCATGAAGAAGAAGGCTGTCACCAGAAGCACCGAGATCGCAAGAAGGGCCGTCGAAATGGCGTTGATCTCCGGCGTGATGTTCCGGCGCAACTGGCCCAGCATGTAGGTCGGCAGCGTATCCTGGCCGGCGGACTTCACGAACTCGGTGATGACGACATCGTCGAGCGAGATCACGAAGGCCAGCATCCCGCCGGCGAGGATTCCGGGCCAGAGCTGCGGCAGGGTGATGTAGCGGAACACCTGGACCGGCGTGCCGTAGAGATCGGCGCCCGCCTGTTCGAGGCTGAGGTCCATGCCCTGCAACCGCGCTCGGATCGGCATGTAGGCGAAGGGGATGCAGAAGGCCGCGTGCGCGATGACGAGGTACCAAAGCCCGGTGTAGCCGGTCCAGACCTTGATCATCGAGAAGAAGATCAGCAGCGAGACGGCTGTCACGATCTCGGGCACCATCAGCGGCTGATTGATCAGCGCAAAGGCGACCGTCTGGCCCCGCCAGGGTGTGGTCCGCGTCGTGGCCAAGGCCGCGAGGACCGCCGCAGAGGTCGCGATGACCGAGGCCCCGACCGCGATCACCACCGACCGGATCGTCGCGTCCTGAATCTGCTCGTTGTCCCAGGCGGACACGTACCAGCGCAGCGAGAATCCCTCCCACTGCGAAATCGACACGCCCGCGTTGAACGAATAGGCGACCAGCAGGATGATCGGCAGGTAAAGCAGCACGAAGCAGGCAATCGCGATCGTGGTGAACCCCGGCTGGCGGGTGACGTCAAAGCTCTTAGCCATGTCCGCGGTCCTCCGTGCCGACGGTGCGGACATAGAAGATCAGCGCCACCATGACGATCACCAGCAGCGTCAGCGACAGCGCCGCGCCAAGTGGCCAGTTGCGCAGCTGCCCGAACTGAAGCTCGATCAGGTTGCCGAGCATCAGCTGCTTGCCACCGCCCAGCACGCGCGGCGTGACATAGGCGCCAAGGCACGGCACGAAGACAAGGATCGACCCGGCCACGATGCCTGGCTTGACGATGGGCAGGATAACCCGCCGCAGCACCTGCCAGCGCGTCGCGTAAAGATCGTACCCCGCCTCGACCAACCTGAAGTCGAACCGCTCCATCGAGGCATAGATCGGCAGGATCATCAGTGGCAGGTAGACGTAGGTCATGCCCAGCAGCAGCGAGAATTCCGTGTAGAGCATCTGCACCGGCTGCGTCACCAGCCCCATGGCGATGAGCACCGTGTTGATCGTGCCCTCGTTCCGGATCAGCTCCATGATCGCGAAGGTCCGGATCAGGAGGTTGGTCCAGAAGGGGATCATCACCAGCAGCATCCAGATGTCCCGGCTCCGGCGCGGGCGCGTGGCGATGAAATAGGCCGTCGGAAACCCGAAGATGAAGGACAGAAGCGCCGTGAGAAGCGAGAGCTTGATGGATCGCCAGAACACCGTCAGGTGCGCATCGGCCCAGCTCAGTTCCTCGGTAAAGAAGTCGCGCTCGGCGAGCACGCCGAACCAGGCGTCGGTCGAAAAGTCCCAGACGACGCCGCCGTAATCGCCGGGCGTCAGGAAGGAATAGACCAACACGATCACCAGTGGCCCGGCGGCGGCGAAGATCAGGATCGCCATGGCCGGGGCCAGCAGCGCGGCACGGGTGCGGATGGTTGAGGAGATTGGATCCGGCATGGGCTCAGTCCCTCAGGACCTGGCCGGCGGAGGTGCCGAGCTTCACGCCCACCCGGTCGCCACGGCTGTAACCGCGGTCCTCGTCGGGCTGGTTCTGCTTGCGCAGCACGAAATGCGCGCCGCCACCGTCCAGCGCCACGTGGTAATGCGTGTCGGTGCCGAAATAGACGATGTCCTTCAGCGTGCCGCCAAGCGCGCCCTCACCATCGGGGGCGAGGTCGGCATGCTCGGGCCGGATCGCCAGCGTGACGGTTCCGCTCGAGGCGGTGGCCTCGGACGCCCGCGCCTGCACCTCCTGCCCCGAGGCAAGCCTCAGCCGCGCGATTTCGCCATCGCGCCCCAGCATCTCGGCCTCGAGAAAATTGGTATCCCCGATGAAGTCGGCGACAAAGCGTTCGGCCGGATGGTCGTAGATCTCGCGCGGGGTTCCGATCTGCCGGATCTCGCCATCGCTCATCACCGCGACGCGGTCCGACATGGTCAGAGCCTCTTCCTGATCGTGGGTCACGAAGACGAAGGTGATGCCGGTCTCGGACTGCAACCGCTTGAGTTCAAGCTGCATTTCCTTGCGCAGCTTGAAATCCAGCGCCGAAAGCGGCTCGTCCAGCAAGAGCACCTTTGGACGTGGGGCAAGCGCCCGGGCCAAGGCCACGCGCTGTTGCTGCCCGCCCGATATCTGGCTGGTCTGCCGGTCGGCGAGGTGCGACATGCGCACCAGCTCCAGCATCTCGGACACGGTATCCGCGATCTCGGACTTGGAGCGCCCCAGCATCTGGAGCCCGAAGCCCACGTTCTCTGCCACCGTCATGTGCGGGAAAAGCGCGTAGGACTGGAACACGGTATTCACCGGGCGCCGGTAGGGCGGCTGCCCGGACAGATCCTCACCGCCCAGCAAGATCTTCCCCCCGGTCGGCCCCTCGAAACCGGCGATCAGGCGCAGAAGGGTGGTCTTGCCGCAGCCCGATGGGCCCAGAAGCGTGAAGAATTCGTTTTCGCGGATGGTGACCGAGACCTCGTCCAAGGCACGGAATGCTCCCTGCCCGGAGCCGAAGATCTTGGTGACGTCTTGGATTTCGATCATTGAGTAAGCCCGTTGATTCAATTTGATCAAATCAGAGGGTGCAACGAAGTATCAAGAATTTATTTTGCCATGGCGGTGCTGAGGGAGCGGATTGACCGCTCAGGCGGCGTTCGTCCCGGGGCGTATCGGTAGGATTTTCTACGTGGTTTGCGGCGCGAGGGCCGTTTTCCGAAATCTGAGAAGATCTTGGCGTAAGCCGGTGTCGCGACGGTCCCTGATCCGGATCAAGCGTCTTACTCAGAGCGTGAAGGCAGAGACGAAGGCGTCGAGAGCGGCATCGCTGTCACCGCTGGCAAAGGCTTCCATCGCGACCGGACCGCGATAGCCTAGGGCATGCAGCGCCCGCGCGATCCCGGGATAGTTGATCTCGCCGGTGCCCGGTTCGCAACGGCCGGGGTTGTCGGCGACCTGAACCTCGCCGATCCAGGGCAGGCAGGCCTCGCACCAGCGCACGAGATCCCCCTCGCCGATCTGCGTGTGGTAGAGGTCGAGGTTGATCCGCAGTTGGGGGCGATCCACGGCTGAGACCAGCGACAGCACCGCTGCGGTCGACCCGAAGGGGCAGCCGGGATGGTCGTAGGGATTGAGGTTTTCGAGCGTGAAGATGACGCCGAACTCCTCGCCCAGATCGCAGAGCCGGTGGAGCGTGTCGCGGGCGCGCAGCTCCATGCCGGGCGAAAAGGCCCCGTGACTCGGGATCGGCAGACCGCCATCGCCAAGTCCGGTCCCGTGCAGGTTCAGCCGGTCGACGCCGAGCCGACGGCCTACCTCGGCGGCTTCCCGTGCCGAGGCCAGCAGCATGTCGGCGCCCTCAGTGTCGGAGAGCCGGCCCTCAAGGTAGCCGTTCATGATCGTGTAGTTGGCACCGAGCTTCTCGAGCTTGCCGATGTCGTGGTCGGACCAGTTCCAGAGGCCAACGCCGAGGTCGCGCTCGGCCAGTCGGCTGGCGCGCCACTCGATGGGCCTGTCGGGCCAGAGCATTTCCGCGCAGGCGGCGAGCTGAAAGGGCTGGGACACGGGCGGCAGTCTCCGGATGCAAGTGGGGTCAGGTCAGGTGTTCGACCGGCGGGGCAAGGACGAAGCGCCATTTGCGCAGGGGGCCCGCCATGACGTTGAGGTAGTACATCTCGAACCCGTGGGGCGCGCCGCAGGGATGGTGCCCGCGCGGGACGCAGACCACGTCGCCGTCATGCACCGCCATGGTCTCGTTCAATTGCAGATCGTCGGTATAGACGCGCTGGATGCCGAAGCCGTCCGCCGGGTTGATCCGGTGGTAGTAGGTTTCCTCAAGGTAGGTGACACGCGGGAAATCGTCTTCGTCGTGGCGATGCGAGGGGTAGGAGGACCAGTTTCCGGCGGGGGTGAAGACCTCGGTCACGAGCAGGCTGCCGCAGTAGTCCTCGTTCTCCATGGCGATGTTGTTGATGTGGCGCGTGTTGCTGCCCTCGCCCCGCTGGGTGAGGGTGATCCCTTCGGGACCGATCCGCCGCGCCTCGTGTCCGCCCTTGCCCGGGGCCTTGCCCACGGCGATGACGCAGTCGGTCGTGGCGGTCGCCTCCCAGTCGGAGCCATCCGGCAGGTAGAGACAGTGCGGCGGCGTCTTTTCGAAGACGTTCATGCGGTCGCCGAGTTCCCCCCAGTCCTGGCCGGCGGCGCTGAGGCGCGCCTTGCCTTCGACCATGACGAGCATCAGTTCGTTTGTCCCGGCGCTGTCCGAAACCTTGTCGCCGGTACGCAGGTGCCAGAGATCGAAGCCGACGTAGCGCCAGCCGGCGCTTTCCGGGGTGATGCTGTGCACCTTGCCGTGGGTGCCGAAGGGGCGTTTGAGAAGATCGGGCATGTCGGGCTCCTTCAGGTCAGGCCGGTTTCGGCCGCGAGACGTTTGAGGGTGGCGAGGCCGAGCGTCTGGTAGAGCAGCGGATTGCGCACCTCGGGGTCCTGTTCGGCCTCGATCACGATCCAGCCGTCGTAGTGGTGCTCGGCGAGGATCCGGAGCAGGGGGGCGAAGTCGATCTCGCCCTCCTGGTCGCCCGGGACGGTGAAGACACCCGCGCGCACGCCATCCATGAAGGACAGCCCCTCGTTTTCGACTAGCGCGCGGACCGCGGGCCGGACGTTCTTGGCGTGAAAGTGGCCGACGCGGTCGATGTACTTGCGCAGCACTGCCTCGGGATCGCCGCCGCCAAAGGCGCAGTGACCCGCGTCGAAGAGCAGCTTGGTGGCGGGGCCTGTGGCCGCCATGAAAGCGTCGATGTCTTCGGGCGACTGAACGACGGTGCCCATGTGGTGATGGTAGACAAGGTCGATGCCCTGCTCGGCGCAGTAGGCGGCGATTTCCTCGACCCGCGCGGCGAAGTCCCGCATCGCAGGGCCGTCGAGCACGACGCGGTCGGAAAGCGGGCGGTCGAGACCCTGCACGGAGTTCGAGGTCTCGCAGGCGATACAGACCTTGCAACCGTTGTGCAGAAGGCGATCGAGATGGGGCTGGATGGCCTTCTTCTCGTCCTCGACCGAGTGGGCGAGCAGGTTCAGCGAATGCCAGCCCGAGATAAAGGCCAGCCCTGCCTCCTCCATCATCAGGCGCAGGTCTTCGGGATCCTCGGGCCAGCGGTGGCCGTTCTCGATCCCGTCGAAGCCGATCTGGCGGCCCGCTTCGTCGAGGATGCGCGCGGTCGGGATGTCTGCGCCGAGCGACTGGTCGTCGTCGTTGGCCCAGGCGATGGGGTTGGTGCCGAAGCGGATCATTTTGGTCTCCTGTGGCGCGCTCAGTTCACGAGACGCTGGCGCTGCTTCTGTTCGAGGTAGGCGGCGTAGGCTTTTTGGAGCTTGTCGGTCCCGCCGGTCTCGGGAACGGCGACGTCCCACCAGTGCCCGGCCTCGCCAAAGCCGGGGCCTTCGCTCGGATCGGTCTCGATCACGATGACAGTCGGGATGTCGCGGCCGCGGGCCTCGGTCACGTGGCGTTCGAGGTCGGCGATGGTCGCGGCCCGGACCGCATGGGCGCCCATGGCGGCGGCATGGGCGGCGTAGTCGATGTCGGGCTGCTGCTCGATGTTGCAGTTTTCGTAGAGGTTGTTGAATGGCGCGCCGCCGCTGCCTTGTTGCAGCCGGTTGATGCAGCCGTAGCCACGGTTGTCGGTCAGAACGACGGTGAAGGGCACACTTCGCATGACCGCTGTGGCCAGTTCTGAATTGGCCATCATGTACGACCCGTCGCCGACAAAGCAGATCACTTCGCGCTCGGGGCGGGCGAGCTTGAGGCCCATGGCGCCGGCGATCTCGTAGCCCATGCAGGAAAAGCCGTATTCCATGTGGTAGCCGCCCTGCGAGGGTTGCCAGAGCAGCTTGAGCGCACCCGGCATGGTGCCCGCGGCACACATGGCGATGGCGTCCTCGCCGGCGGCGCGCTGGACCGCGCCGATGACCTCGGCGTCGGTGGGGCGGTCGCCTGCGGGACGGTCGCGGTCGCGGCAGTGGTCGGTCACAGCGTCGAGCCATGCAGTGCGCAGGGCCGGATCGGGCGGTGTTGCGCTGTGGCCCTCCAGTGCCTTTGAAAGCGCCTCAAGTGCGGCTTTCGCATCGCCCATGACGGCCAGCGCCCCATGCTTGGCCGCGTCATAGGCCGCGACGTTGATCGAGACCAGCCGCCTGGCGGGGTTGGCAAAGAGCGTGCGCGAGCCGGTGGTGAAATCCTGGAAGCGGGTGCCGACGCCGATCACCAGATCCGCCTTTTCGGACAGGTGGTTGGCGGCGGCCGACCCGTCGACGCCGCTTGCGCCGAAGTTCAACGGATGGGCCTGTGCGAGGGCGGATTTGCCCGCCTGGGTTTCGACCACGGGAATCCCGTGGGTCTCGGCAAATGCGGCGAGCGCGGCCTCGGCACCGGAGTAGATCACACCGCCGCCCGCGACGATCACGGGGGCCTTTGCCTGACGGATCAGCGCGGCAAGGTCGGCGATCTCGCGCGGATCGGGCTGCGGTCGGCGGATGCGCCAAACACGGGGCTCGAAGAATTCGACCGGGTAGTCGTAGGCCTCGGCCTGTACATCCTGGCAGAAGGCAAGCGTGACCGGCCCGCAGGACGCGGGATCGGTCATCGTTGCCAGCGCGCGGGGCAGGGCGGTCAGCAGGTGTTCGGGCCGCGAAATGCGGTCGAAGTAGCGCGACACCGGGCGCAGGCAGTCGTTGGCCGAAACGGTGCCGTCCTCGAAATCCTCGACCTGCTGAAGCACCGGGTCGGGACGGCGGTTTGCGAAGACGTCGCCGGGGATCAAGAGGATCGGCAGGCGGTTCACATGCGCAAGCGCGGCAGGGGTGACGAGGTTGGTGGCACCCGGGCCGATCGAGGTGGTCACCGCCATGGCGCGGGTGCGCTTCTTCGCCTTGGCGTAGGCGATGGCGGCATGGGCCATGGTCTGTTCGTTCTGTCCGCGCCAGGTCGGGAAATCCTGCCGCTCCTTCTCCAGCGCCTCTCCAAGACCCGCCACGTTGCCGTGGCCGAAGATGCCCCAGATCCCCTCGACAAAGCGGTCTCCGTCCTCGGTCATCTGGGCAGCCAGCCATTTCACCATGGCCTGCGCGGCGGTCAGCCGGATCGTCTCGGTCATGCGTCTTCTCCAATCATCTGCTTGGCCATTGCGGTGCGGGCCCTGTCCCAGATCCCGCAAAGCCGGGCGTAGCGTTCGGTCATCTGCGCCACGGCTTGCGCATCGTCGATCTCGCCTCGGAACCAGGCGCGGGCCGTGTCGCCGAAGATCGTGCGGCCGACGGCGAAGCCCTTGACCAGGGGATGCCGTGCGGCGGTTCCGAAGCTGCGGGCGAGATCCGCTTCGGGCGCGTCGAGCCCCAGAACGACGATGCCGCGCGTGTGCCGGTCATGCGCTTCGATGGCGGCGACGGCCCTGGTCCAGGCGGCATCGCTTGCCAGCGGTTCGAGCTTCCACCAGTCGGGATAGATGCCCGCCGCGTAGAACTGCGAAATCAGCTTGGTGGTGGTGTCATCATCGGTCGGGCCGACCTTCGACGGGATGATCTCGAGCAGGAACTCAAGGTTGTTGCGGCGGCTCGCCTCGAAGAGCCGTCTGACGGTCGCCTCCTGCGCCTCGCGCGTCGCCGGATCGTCTTCGGGATGGCAGAAGCACAGCACCTTGACCACGTTCTCGCGCGCCCATTCCCGCAGCCCCCCGCAGTCGCTGCCGAGTTCGGGTTCGAGCGTCAGCGGACGCGAGCCCGGCCATTCCGCCGGACGCCCGATCCAGAGGCCGGTGCCGGTGGCGCGGTGCAGAGCGGAGCGCCCGATGCGGTTGTCGCAGAGGATGCCGTAACCCGCACCGTCGCCCTTCACGGCCAGCGCGGCTTCGAGGCAGAGCTCCTTGAAGGCCGCGCCTTTTTCGGGCGTGTAGCCCTGCATCTCTTCAAGCTGAGCACGGTGGTCGAAAGCGAAGACCCGCATGGTCGACCAGTCGCCGTCGGTGCGGGTGTGGCGGTTGGTGGACCAGTGGATCTGCTCAAGCTCCGGATCGTTGCGCAGGTCGCGGCGGGTGATCCCGCGGTCGAGAAAGAACTCCATCTCCGCGAGCGAGGGATAGGCCGGGGTGCAGCCGTGGCGGCTGACGGCGAAGGCGCCGCAGGCGTTGGCGTACTTGAGCGCTGTGGGCCAGTCGGCATCCTCCATCCAGCCCTTGAGCAGGCCCGAGAAGAAACCATCGCCGGCGCCCAGAACGTTGAAGACCTCGATCGGGAAGCCTTCGCCGGACTGGCCGTCGTCCAGGCTGCCGGGGACCGCGCCTTCCAAGGCCACGGCGCCAAGCGCGCCGCGCTTGCAGATCAGCGTGGCGGCGGAGTTTTCGCGCACGCGGCGCAGCGCGGCGAGGGTGTCGGTGGAGCCGCCGGCGATGTGGAATTCCTCTTCTGTCCCCACGATAAGGTCGAAACGGTGCAGCGTCGAAAGCAGCTTTTCGGTCACCTTCGCGCTTTCCACAAAGCGGCTTTCGCCGTCGCCGTGGCCCGCGACGCCCCAGAGGTTGGGGCGGTAGTCGATGTCGAGCGCGGTGCGCAGCCCGTGCTTGCGGGCAAGATCCAACGCCTTGAGCACCGCGGCCTCGGTGCGCGGATGGGACAGGTGGGTGCCGGTGACGACGACCGCGCGGGCGCGTCGGATAAAATCTTCGTCGATGTCCTCCTCGCAGAGCGCCATGTCGGCGCAGTTCTCGCGGTAGAAGATCAGCGGGAACTGTTCCTGATCGCGGATGCCGAGGATCACCAGTGCGGTCAGCCGCTCGGGGTCGGTCGTGACGCCGTCGGTGGAGACGCCTTCGCGTTCCAGCTGTTCGCGGATGAAGCGGCCCATGTGTTCGTCCCCGACGCGGGTGATGACCGCCGTTTTCAGACCCAGGCGCGCGGTGCCGCAGGCGATGTTGGTGGGCGAGCCGCCGATGTACTTGTCGAAGCTGCCCATGTCCTCGAGCCGGCCGCCGATCTGGGCGCCGTAGAGATCGACGCTGGAGCGGCCGATGGTGATGACGTCGAGATCCTTCATGTGTCGGCTCCCAGAGTGACGGGGCGACCGCCCGAGGCCGCCATTGCGTGGATGATGCGTTCGATCTCGAGGCCCGCGGCGAAGTCGGGCCCCGCTTTGATGCCGGTCGCGATGGCCTCGAGCAGGCCGTGCGCCTCGACGACCTTGAGCTCGTTGAAGCCGAAGTTGTGGCCCGGCGCAGGGCAGAACGCGCCGAAGCCGGGCTGGTCGGGTCCTGTCAGGTGGAGGGTGAAACCCGGCTCGCCCGCGCGGTGAACCCAGAGCTCGTTCATGTTCTCCTGGTCGAAGACGATGGTGCCGTCCGAGCCATGCACCTCCCATTGCAGGCGGCACTTGCGGCCTCGGGCAACGCGGGAGGTGGCAAAGGAGCCCTGCGCGCCACTTGCAAAGCGGATCAGCGCCAGGGCGCTGTCTTCGTTCTCGACCTTCTTCGGGCCGTCGGGGGAGGGGCGTTCCGATACGGCGATGTCGGTCATGGCGGTCAGCTCGGCGACCGGGCCCATCAGCGCGAGCATCTGACTGACAAGGTGACAGCCAAGATCGCCGAGCGCGCCAAGGCCGCCACCTTCATGCGTCATGCGCCAGGACCAGGGCAGGGCGGGATCGGCGGAGTAATCCTCGTCATAGACGCCGCGAAAGGCGCGGGGCGCGCCTATCTCTCCGGCCTCGATCATCGCGCGGGCGGCGCGGAAGGCCGGGCTGCGCAGATAGTTGTAGCCCAGAAGCGTGACCTGCGCCGGGTGCTCTCGGGCGAGGGCGGCCATGGCCTCGGCATCCTTGAGCGTGAGGGCCATGGGCTTTTCGAGCCAGACGTGCTTGCCGGCCCGCAGCGCGGCCTCGGCCATGGGGCGGTGCATGCCGTTCGGTGTCGTGATCGAGACCACGTGGACGGCCGGGTCGTTGACGGCGGCCTGCCAGTCCGTGGTCGCGCGGGCAAAGCCGAACGCCGCGGCATGGCTTTTCGCGGCCTCTTCGGTCACGTCGCAGAGGATTTCGAGCCGGGGGCGCGGCGGGCCGTAGACCGTGGCGACGTTGTTCCAGGCCATCGCGTGGCACTTGCCCATGAAGCCCGTTCCGATCAGGGCCACGCCGGGCGGTGTTTGGGGCAGGTCGGACATGCCTCTCCATCCAGTGACGGGTGTCGATAGGGTGCCGGGCGGCCTGTAAGGGAGGAGCCGCCCGGCGGGAGGAACTCAGACGGTGCCGCCGAGCGAACCTTCGAGCTCTGCCAGCTCCTGGCCGCCGGCCATCAGGTCCTGAAGCTCGGTGGCGGTGATCTCGTCGCGCACCGCGGTGCCCAGCGTCTGGCCGCGGTTCAGCACGGTGAAGCGGTCGCCGACCGCCATGGCGTGGCGGACATTGTGGCTGATGAAGACCACTCCGACGCCCTGCTTGCGGACCCGGTCGATGGTCGAAAGCACGTTCGAGGTCTGGCGGACACCGAGCGCCGAGGTGGGCTCGTCCAGGATCAGGACCTTGGCGCCGAAGTAGACCGCACGGGCGATGGCCACGGTCTGCCTTTCGCCGCCCGAGAGCGTGCCGACCGCCTGGTCGGGGGCACGGAGGTTGATGCCCATCCTGCGCATTTCCTCCATTGTGATCTCGTTGGCGCGGTCGATGTCGAAGCGCCGCGCGAGGCCCTTCCCCTTCGTCGGTTCGCGCCCCATGAAGAAGTTGCGGGTCACCGACATCAGCGGGATCATGGCGAGATCCTGAAAGACGGTGGCGATACCGGCCTCCATGGCCTCGCGCGGGCTATTGAAGGACAGGGGTTTGCCCTCGAAGAAGATCTGGCCCGAGTTCGGCTTGTGCACGCCCGACATGGTCTTGATGAAGGTCGATTTCCCTGCGCCGTTGTCGCCCAGCAGGCAGTGGCATTCGCCGGGGGTCACGTCGAAGGTCACTCCGTTCAGCGCGATGACGTTGCCGAAGTGCTTGGTGATGTCTTCCATGTGGATGATGGGGCGGGCGTCTGCGGGGACGCTGCCGTGATGAAACCTGGTGTCGTCAGCCATGTCAGCGTTCTCCCGTCACGCGTTTGCGGATCACGTTGTTGAAGACCACCGCCAGCAGCAGCATCCCGCCGAGGAAGATCTGGAACCAGTCCTGGTCGAAGTCGGTGTAGGTCAGGCCGATGGTAACCATCCCGAATATGATCGCCCCGAAGAAAGCACCGATGGCCGAGCCGTAGCCGCCGGTGAGAAGGCAGCCTCCGATGACCGCGGTGATGATGGCCTCGAATTCCTTCATGAAGCCGCGCCGCGCGTCGGTGGAGCCCGCGTCGATCACGGTGATCACCGCGACCAGCGCCGCAGCGCAGGCGGTCAGCATGAAGAGCGAGATCTTGACCCGCCGCACCGGCACGCCCGAGTTCTTGGCCGCGCCGCTGTCGCCGCCGGTGGCGAAGATCCAGTTGCCGGCGGGCGTGCGCAGCAGCACGTAGGTGGCAATCAGCGCGAAGCCGATGAACCAGAGGATCTCGACCGGGACGCCGGGGACCTTGGGGGTGCCGTTGTTGAACGTGTCGATCACGCCGGCCGAGGCAAGCCAGGCGAAGAGCCCCTGCAGCGCGTCGCCCGAGAAGATCGGGGCAAGCCAGTCGCCCTCGACCGCGTCGCGGACGCCGCGAAGCTGTGTCGAGCCGCCGGTGAAGATCTTCAGGCCCACCAGCGAGGCCCCGCGCAGGATGAAGAGCCCGGCGAGCGTCACGATGAACGACGGAAGGCCGGTGCGCAGCACGATGGCGCCGTTGGTCGCGCCCACGGCCGCGGCGAAGGCCATGGTGAGCGGGATGGCAAAGATCAGAGGCAGGCCGAGGTTGACCGTCAGCGCGCCGAAGATCATCCCGGCAAAGGCCACCATGGAGCCGATCGAGAGGTCGAATTCGCCCCCGATCATGAGCATTGCAGCGGCGATCCCCAGGATGCCGAGCTGTGCCGCCGGGGTCATGAAGTTCATGATGCCGGACAGCGTGAACATGGTGCTGTCCGCGGTGAGCATGAAGAACAGCGTGACCAGGATGACGCCGCCGATGGCCCCGAGCTCGGGCTTCTTCATGAGTTTCGTCGCCAAGGTCTCCGAGCGGATGCGCTCGTCCTCGCTGGCCTGGATTTCAGCGGCCATTGCCCCCTCCCTTGGGTTGGTGTGCGGGCCGCGCGCGCTGGCGCGCGACCCCTCATCGGTGGATCAGCGGATGCCCTGCGCGGAAAGGTCGAGCACCTGAGCCGCCGTCTCCTGCGTCACGAGGTTCGGGCCGGAGGGCACGTCGCCGCCCGGGATCAGCCCGTAGTCGGCGTTGAGCGACAGGAAGACGACCGGAAGGTAGCCCTGGAGGAACTGCTGCTGGTCGATGGCGAAGGCGGCGCGACCTTCGGCGATATCCTCAAGGAAGCCCGCCGAGAGATCGAACGAGGCCACCAGCACGTCGTCGCGGCCAAGCGCCTCAACCGCGGCCACCGCCGGTTCACCCACCAGCGAGGCGCCGAGGCCCAGGACGGTATCGACGTCGGGGTCGGATTCCAGTGCGGCACGCACCTTGGATTCCACCTCGGTGGGGTCGTTCATCGTGGGGATCACGGTGACGTCCTGGCCAAAGCCCTCGGCGAAGCCTTCGCAACGCTGGTCGAGCGAGACGTTGCCCACCTCCTGGTTGACGCAGATGCCCTTGGTGCCACCCATCTCGGCCAGCTTCTCGCCCGCGGCCTTGCCGGCATCGTATTCGGACTGACCCACGTGCAGCAGTGCACCCAGCTCCTTTGAGACGTCCGAGCCTGAGTTCATCGAGATGACCGGGATGCCTGCCGCAACGGCCCGCTCGATGGAGGGGCCGAGCGCATCCGCGTCGGGGATCGAGACGACGATGCCGTCGGGCTCCTGGTTGACCGCGGCGTCGAGCAACTGGCTCATCTGGACCATGTCGAAGGTCTCGGGCGAGCGGAAATCGACGTTCGCGCCGGTGTCTTCGCCGGCCTTCTGAACGCCATTCTTCACCACCGACCAGAAGGGGTCGTTGGCCTGGCCATGGGCGACCACGATGATGTCGGCGGCCAGCGCCGGCAGGGCCGTGGCGATCGCGGCGACCGTGGCCACCGTAGCGAGTAGTTTGTTCATCTGGTTTCCTCCCTTGAACATCTGTGCGGCGACGTCTTTCGCCGCTGCTGTCTCCCGGCCTTGGGGGCCGGGTCTTCCGGTCGCGGGCGCCGTCTCTCCTCAGCCGGCGCGCGCGACGGTTCCCCCGTCTCACCCCTTCAGGGTGACGGGTGATCCGGTCCTGAGCGATTCCGTCGCCGCCTCGGCCATGGCCAGAGCGGCGACGCCGTCCTCGAGCGTGACCGGCAGCGGCGCCGCGTCGAGCAGCGCGGCGAGGAACGCCTCCCACTCGGCCGCGTAGGCGGGCATGTACCGCTCGAGGAAAAAGTGTGTGGGCTTGGCCGATGACACGCCGGCGGCGGTCGAGGTCACGACGGTGTTTTCCAGCATGTTGGTGACCTGGAGCATCCCTTCGGCCCCAAGCAGCTCGACCCGCTGATCATAGCCGTAGACCGCGCGGCGGCTGTTCTTGATGACGGCGATGCGGCCGTAGGCGTAGGTCATCGTGACCACGGCTGTGTCGACGTCGCCCGCCGCGCCGATCTCGGGATCGACCAGCGCACTGCCGACGGCGCTGACCGTGACGGGCGTTTCCCCCATGAGGAAATTCGCCATGTCGAAGTCATGGATCATCATGTCCCGGAACAGCCCGCCCGAGACCTTCACGTAGCTGACCGGCGGCGGCGCGGGATCAAATGACGTGACCGAGAGCAGTTCGGACTTGCCGATGTCACCCCGCAGGCTGGCGGCACGAAGGGCCGCGAAGTTCGGATCGAAGCGGCGGTTGAAGCCGATCATCACCGGCTGGCCGGTTGCGCCAACCTTGTCGAGGCAGGCGCGTGCCCGTTCCAGCGACAGATCCACGGGCTTTTCGCAGAGGACCGCCTTGCCCGCGGCGGTGGCCGCCTCGATCAGGTCGGAATGGGTGTCGGTCGAAGTGGCGACAAGCACGGCGTCGATGGAGGGATCCGCGATGATCGCGTCCGAGGATTGCGCCACGGCGCCATGCTGCGCGGCGAGTTTCTCTGCCGCAGGCGTGTTGACGTCGGACACCGCCGCCAGCGTCGAGCGCGGATTGTTCGCGATGTTCACAGCGTGCACCTGACCGATCCGGCCGGCGCCGAGCAAACCAACTTTCAGCATGAAGTCCTCCCAGACCGCGGTGCTCTCTCCCACCGCTCGGCACTAGGGATATCGGTTTTGCCCGCGCGTGCAAGATATTTCTGCACGCGCGTGCAAGGCCCGTGCAATGCAGGCTTTTCGGCGGTATGAGTAGGGGGCAGGGCGCGGGTGTGGAGACCCGCTCCGGCGCGAATCACAGGAGGACGGCGAGTCTTGAACGATGGTGCCCCGCGTCAGAACGTGACCGCAGATGATGTGGCCGCCGCGGCGGGCGTGTCGCGTTGGACCGTGAACCGCGCTTTCAAGAAGGAAGCCTCGATCTCGCCCAAGACGCGCAGCAGGGTGATGGAGGCGGCGCAGTCGCTTGGTTACGTCCCGGACCTGCACGCCTCGGCGCTGGCCTCGACACGGTCGAACCTCGTCGCGGTGCTGATCGACGACTTTGCCAATCCGCACAAGCTGGTGATGCTTGAAAGGCTTACGCGCGCGTTGCGCCGCCGGGGGTGGGATACGCTGCTGGTGAACACGCTTGATCCGGACGACGCGGCGCCTGCGCTGATGAACGCCAGCCAGAGGCGCGTCGACGCGACGATCCTGATCGGCCTGCAGTTCGACGACGAGGTGCTGCGCGCCGCGCACAAGGCCCGGCACTTCAAGAAGCTCATCATCTTTGCACGGGGGTCGGAAGACCCGAACACGATCTCGATCTGCGTCGACGACGAGGCGGCGACCCGGGAAATCGCCCGGTACGTTCTCGACCGCGGTTACACTGCGCCCCTCTACCTTGCCGGGCCGCGCACGACCTCGGCCCACCTGATGCGGAAAGAGACTTTCGTGCGCGCCTGGGTGGAAAGCCGCGGCCTGGTCCCCGAGTCCGTCTCGGTCGCGGCCTACGATCCGTTGCTGAGCGCCGAGGTCGTCCACGAGACGTTGAAGGACCGGGACCCGTCCGAACTGCCCGACATCATCGTGTGCGAGAATGATGCGTTGGCGCTGGGAGCGATCGACACGATCCGCCACGGACTCGGGCTGAAGGTCCCTGACGACATCGCGGTGATCGGCTTCGACGACGTGCCACAGGCGGCAAGCCCCAACTATCGGCTGACCACCTACCGGCAGCCGATCATGGAAATGGCCAACTACCTGGTCGATATCCTCGAGCAGGCCGATACCTCGAACCTCGACCGGACTTTCCTCGGCCGGTTGGAAGTACGCGAAAGCGCCTGACCCGGATCAAGGGCTGGCCACGTTAAAGGTCCAGCCAAGCTATTTATGTCGCGTCAGCCGCCGAAGCGTGGCTCTGGTACGCCGGTCACGCCGAGACCGGTGATCGCGAAGAGGCTGCCGCGCTGGACGCCGTCGCCGGGGAAGCGGGGCAGGGGCGGCTTGGCCATGGATGTGACATAGAGCGTGTCGAGGTTCGGCCCGCCGAACTGCACGCTCGTGACCTTCTTGACCGGCATAGGTATTTCCATGTCGAGTGTGCCATCGGGCGCGTAACGGCAAATCCGACCATCGTAGACCAGCGCCATCCAGTAATATCCTTCGGCATCGACCGTCGCGCCATCCGCAGCGCCGCCGTTTGAGGTGTCGACCTTGGCAAAGGTCCGGCGGTTCGAGACGGTGCCCATTTCGATATCGTAGTCGTGGGCCCAGACCTCGCCGGTCCAGGTGTCGGTAAAGTAGAAGGTACTGTCGTCGGGCGAGAAACAGGGCCCGTTCGAGCAGATGATCCCGTCATAGACCTGCGTCACGCTCATGTCGGGGTCGACGCGGTAGAGCGCGCCCTTGGGCCCTTCCTCCATCATGTCCATGGAACCCGCGAAGAAGCGGCCCCGCCGGTCGCACTTTCCGTCGTTGATGCGGGTGGTCTCCAGCCCTGCCTCGGGATCGTGCAGAAGCTCGCAGTCGCCGCTTTCGAAATCGAGCAGCCAGAACCCCTTGTCGAGCGATACGATGGCGCCCGATCCGTCCTTGCGCAGCGCCATGGACCCGATCTTGCCGGGCACGTCCCAGGCGCGCAGCTCGGTGCCGTCGGCGGTGCAGCGGAAGACGCGGCCATCCATCGAGTCGATGAAGTAGAGCCGTTGGCTTTCGACGTCCCAGACCGGGCCTTCGCCCAGCGTCGTCTTCACATCGAGCAGAATTTCGATCTTCATGGTTTGTCTCCTCCCTCGGGGTCCGTTCAGAAATTCACCGCGTCGCCACCCTTGAGCGACAGCATCTCGCGCGCCTCGGCAGGCGAGGCGATCTCCAGCCCCATGCCCTCAATGATGCTGCGCGCCTTGGTGACCTGCTGGGCGTTGCTTTCGGCCAGCTTCCCGCGCGAGATCCAGATGCTGTCCTCGAGCCCGACGCGGATGTTGCCGCCCATGCTGACCGCCTGCGTGGCGATGCGGAACTGGTCCTTGCCGGCGCCCAGCACCGACCAGCGGAAATCCTTGCCGAACAGCCGGTCGGCGGTGCGCTTCATGTGCATGATGTCCTCGGGGTGTGTGCCGATGCCACCAAGCAGACCAAAGACCGACTGCACGAAGAATGGCGGCTTCACCAGCCCGCGATCGGCGAAGTGGGCGAGGTTGTAGAGATGCGAGATGTCGTAGCATTCGAACTCGAACCGCGTACCGTTGTCGTAGCAGGTCTCGAGCACGTACTCGATGTCCTTGAACGAGTTGCGGAAGACGAGATCGCGCGACCCTTCAAGGTGCTCGCGCTCCCACTCGTGCTTGAAGCTCTTGTACTTCGCCAACAGGGGATAGAACCCGAAATTCATCGAGCCCATATTGAGCGACGCCACCTCGGGCGACCACTTGGCCGCAGGCTTGGTGCGTTCGTCGACCGTCATGTAGGGCGATCCGCCCGTGGTGATGTTCACCACCGCGTCGGTCGATTGCTTCACGCGGCCGAGGAAGGGGGCGAAGGCCTCGACCGACTGGTCGGGTTTGCCGGTCTGCGGGTCCCGGGCGTGCAGGTGCAGGATCGCGGCGCCCGCCTCGGCGGCGCCGATCGCGGCCTCGGCGATCTCGTCCGGCGTGATCGGCAGGTGGTCCGACATTGTCGGGGTGTGGATCGCGCCGGTCACGGCGCAGGTGATGATCACCTTGTCAGTCATGGTCAGTCTCCGATGTCGTCCGTTGCGCGCCGCTTGTGGGCGGCAAGCGCCATGAGGCGCCGGTCGCGCCAGGCTTGTCTCTCGGCGAGCGCCTGCGCGGGCAGGGCGGTGCGGCGCTCCGCCTCGATGCTGTCGAGAACCGGTCCGCGCCAGTCGGCGGCGGGCTGTTCCGAAAGGCCGTCGTAGATGCCCGCATAGCGTTCGACGTATTGTCGGATGCCCTGGGGCGCGTTCAGGTCGATGGTCTCGAATGGGCCGATGAATGACCACCGCAGTGCAAGACCCTCGCGAAGGCCGATGTCCACGTCCTCGGCGCGGGCATAGCCGTCGGCCACCAGGCGGAAGGCCTCGTGCAGCAGGGCGCCCTGCATCCGGTTCATGACGAAACCGTCGATCTCCTTCTGCATAACGATGGGGCGCATGCCGGCCGCGCGCAGCATATTGGCGGTACGCTCCATCAGCGTGGCGTCGGTCCATGGCGCGGGCACCAGCTCTGCCGCGGGGACGAGGTAGGCGGGGTTGATCGGGTGGTTCACCATGACCCGGTGCCGCCCTTCCAGCCCCTCGGAAATGGCAGAGGGCAGCAGCGCTGAGGAGGACGAGGCAAGCACCGTTTCCGGTCCCGCGATGGCGTCGAGCCTCGCGAAGATCGCGCGTTTGACGCCGATCTCCTCGAAGGTGCTTTCCTGCACGTGCTCCGCCCCGTCGAGCGCCTCTTCCAGGGTGGCAACGGGATGGATGCGGGTCAGAGCGTCTTCGGCCGTGCAATCTATAAGACCCTGGCGTTCCAGTTCCGGGAGCATCTTCGCGGCAAAGTCTCGGGCGGCGGCCGGGGCGTCGGGGTTCTCGTCCCAGAGCCGCACCTCGTGACCGGCGCGTGCAAAGACGATGGCCCAGCCACGACCGATGAGACCCGCACCCACGCATGCGACAGGGGCGGCCATCATAGCGTCTCCACGTTGCCGTCGACGGGAAAGCTCTGTCCCGACAGGTTGCGCCCGGTGTCGGCGATTAGGAAGGCGGCCATGTCGGCCACGTCCTCGGGCGGGGTCATGCGCCGCAGCGAGATGCGCGACAGGTACTCTGCCGTCATGTCCTCGCGGCTCACGCCGGTCTGTTCCGCGCGGGCGGCGATGACGCCCTCGATCCGCGGCCCCTCGATGATGCCCGGCAGGATCGCATTGGCGCGGATGTTGTCAGGCCCGAGTTCCTTGGCAAGGCTCTGCGTAAAGCCGATCACCCCCCACTTGGCAGAGGCATAGGGCGTGCGGAAAGCATAGCCGAACTTCCCGGCCGAGGAGGATATGTTGACGATGGCGCCGCCGCCTGCGTCGCGCAGCATAGGCACCGCGTGGTGGGTGCAGAGGAACTGCCCGGTCAGGCAGATGTCGATACAACGGCGCCAGTCGGCGGGCGCGATCGCGTCCACGCCACCGGTCGGCCCGGCAATGCCCGCGTTGTTGACCAGCGCGTCGAGCCCGCCCATTTCAGCCGCGATGGCCTCGAAGAAGGCGGTCACCTGGGCCTCGTCCGAGACGTCGGCCGTCATGGCGACCTCGGCGCCAAGCTCCTCTGCGGCGGCCTTCAGCGCCGCGTCGTCGACGTCGCAGATCGCCAGCCGTGCACCCTGACGTGCCAGCTCTCGTGCGATGCATAGACCGATGCCGCCTGCGCCCGCGGTCACCGCGACGCGCGCGCCGGTCAGGCCGGGCAGGGTCATGCGGGGGGTGTCACTCATGGATAACTCCTTCATTCACGCAGCGCGATGACGGCCATCAGGATGACGAGGCCGAAGAAAACGGACCGGAAGGCAAAGGGCAGGGCTGTGCCCGCCAGCAGGGTCTGCATGGCGGTCAGCATCAGCGCGCCGCCCAGCATCCCGGCATAGTGGCCGCGCCCGCCGGTGATGAGCGCGCCGCCCACCACCACCACCGCGATCGAGGGCAGCAGGTAGTCGTCGCCCATCCCGAGGCTCGCCTGTCCCGAGAACCCCGCGAGCAGCACGCCCACCAGCGCCGCGCAGAGCGCCGAAAGGATGTAGACCGAGATGATCACGCGCCCGGTGCGAACCCCCGAGAGCCGGGCTGCCAGTTCGCTGTTGCCGACGGCATAGACACGGCGTCCGAAGGCGGTGCGTCCCAGAAGCAGGATGGCAAAGGCCGTGAAGACCGCCATGAAGAGGATGACAGGCGTGATGCCCATGACCTTGCCGGTCATCATCCAGCGCAGCACCGGCGGGGCAAAGCCTGCGGGCGTGCCGCCAGACCAGATCAGCGCGGCCCCCTGCAGGATGCCGTTCATGGCCAGCGTCACCACGATGGGCGAAAGCCCGAGGGCGACCACGTCCAGCCCGTTCGCCAGACCGATCAGCGCCGCCACTGCGAAGACCACCGGCAGGGCGGTCAGCAGACCCATGTCCTGTCCGCCGACGAGCCCTGTAAGCAGCACGCCCGAAAGCGCGATGCACCAGGGCAGCGACAGGTCGAGCCCGCCGGTCAGGATCACCGCGCCTTGCCCCAGTGCGAGGATGGCGAGGAAGCTCGAGAGCACGAGCAGCGAATCCCAGTATCGCCAGCCGGTGAAAACGTTGCCCAGCACCGCCTGCGTCGCGATCAGCACGAGTGCAAGGCAGAGCCACGCAGGCAGCGCGTGGCGGAGCGTGTGGCCGTACTTCTGCATGAACGACAGGCGCGGGGCAGCGTCGGAGGGTCGAGTGAAGGCGAGGCGCCGGTCCTCTGCCGGGCGCTGCGCCACGAGCCAGCCCTTCCGTCTTGCAGACAGCGCGTCGCTCAGGTCGCGCAGCCTTTGCGACAGCGTGCTGTCCTTGCTCAGCGACCCCGCCAGTACCGCGATCAGCAGGACCGCGCTTTCGGCGATGGTCGAGTAGTAGGCCGAGACATTGAGCGACAGCAGCAGGTTGACGACGATCATCAGGATATAGGCCCCGAGGACGGTGCCCAGGACGCCGCCCTTGCCACCGCCGAGCCGTGTGCCGCCGATGACAACCGCGGCAAAGGTCGGAAGCAGCAACGCATTGCCTGCCAGCGGGTCGCCACTGCCGGTCTGTGCGCTGACGAAGACCCCGGCGAGCCCGTAGAGTCCGCCTGCGAGCACGTAGGTCGTGAAGGTGACCGTGCGGGTCCGCAGGCCGGTGGATCGCGCCGCCTCTGGGTCGCTGCCCACCGCGTAGAGCGTCACGCCGTAGGCCGTGCGCTTGAGCCAGAGCCAGAGCGCGACCAGCACCAGCAGCAGGGTGACCGGCGCGGGCAGAAGCCCGGGGATCGTGTCCCCGAGGTATGTGCTGGCAAGCGTGGGCGAGACGAACCCGCCGGGCATGGCCATGACCAGCAGGGTCAGGCCCTGCACGATGAACATCACCGCCAGCGTCACCACGATGGGCTGCAGCCGCATGACGGCGACGAAGAATCCGTTCACCGCGCCGACCCCCATGCCGATCGCGATGCCGATTGCGGTCCAGAGCGGGACCGAGGCCTCCATGTTGGACGGGTCCATTGAGGTCGCCAACACGGCGTTGACCAGCGACACCACCGCCCCGGCGGAAAGATCGAACCCACCCGACAGGATCACCAGCGTTTGTCCCGCGGCCGCGATCGCCGTGGTGGCGCCGCCGCTGGCGAGGAAGGAGACATCGAAGTAGCTCAGCGGGTAGGGGCTCAGAAAGGCGTTGAGCGCCATCAGCCCGGCAAACACGAGCGCGGCCACGATCACGGCCTGCCCGCGTTTCAGGTTGCGGAAGCTGCGGGTGGCCGTGCGGCGCGGTGCCGGGGAATGAAGGGTCTGGTCGGTCATGCCGGCTCCTTTTGTCCGGTGCGGGCTCCGGAGTGGTGCAGGGGATCGCTGCCCCCGAGCGTCGCTTCCATGATCGCATTCTCGGTCAGGTCGCCGCCCTGCAGCCAGCGCGACAGGCGGCCCTCGTAGAGCACGCCGACACGGTCGCAGAGATGCACGAGCTCGGGGATTTCGGTCGAGTGGAACAGCACGGACCCACCCGCGTCCGAATAGGCGCGCAGCAGGGCATAGAGTTGTTCCTTGGTGCCGACGTCGATCCCGCGCGTCGGATCGAAAAGCAGTAGGATGCGGCTTTGGGCCACGAGCCACTTGGCCAGCACGATCTTCTGCTGGTTGCCGCCGGAGAAGGCGCCCGCTGGCAGATAGTGCGCCCGTCCGTCGACCTCGACGGCGGCAAAGGCGCCATCGGCGGCGCGGGCCTCGGCAGCATCGTCGAGCAGCGGGCCCTTGTGGAAACGGGACAGCACCGGAAGGCTCGCGTTCTGCCGTCCGGGAAGCTTCAGGAAAAGCCCCTGCGTCTTGCGCTCTTCCGGCACGAAGCCGATGGAGACGGAGGGATGCATCGCGTCCGAGGGTGCCCGCAGGTGCAGCGGAGTCCCGTCCAGCTCGACATGCCCCGCGGTCAAGTGCTCCTGTCCGAAAAGCGCCGAGAAGAGCGCCTCCTGCCCCATGCCCTGCAGTCCCGCGATCCCGAGGATTTCGCCCCGGTGCAGGGCGATCTCGGCCTCCTTCAGCTTCGGACCGGCCGAGAGCGCTCGGGTGGCGAGCACCGGCGTTTCGCCCGAGGTGTCGCGGGGCGCGCGGGGCGGGGGAAAGGCGTTCTCGACCGAGCGCCCGATGATCATCTCGACCACCTCGGCATCGCTTACGTCAGCCACTTTCCCCGAATGCACGGACTTGCCGTTCCGCAGGATGGTCAGCGTGTCGCAGAAGGCGCGCACCTCGGGCATCCGGTGCGAGATGAACAGTACGGTGATGCCCTGTCCCGAAGCCTCGGCGATGACCCGGCCAAGCCAGTCCACGTCGCTGCCCGACAGCGCCGAGGTCGGCTCGTCCAGCAGCAGGATGTTGGGCTTGCGAAAGAGCGCCCGGGCGATCTCGATCTTCTGGCGCACGGCGAGCGTGAGTTCCGAGGTCAGCGCGTCGAGGTCGACCTGGAGGTCCAGCGCCTCGAAATGGTCCGTGACCTCGCGGCGGATGCGGGCCCGGTTGAGCGTGCCGAGCGGCGTCCACGGCGCGCGCGGCAGCAGCATGTTGTCGAGCACCGTCAGGTCCGGCACCAGCGTGAGTTCTTGGAAGGCGGTCTGGATGCCGTTGGCGTGGGCATCGCGTGCGGTGCCGAGGCTGATCTGCTCGCCGTAGATGTGGATGCTGCCCGCGTCCGGACGGACGAGCCCCGACAGGAGCTTCATGGTGGTCGACTTGCCCGCGCCGTTCTCGCCCAGCAGCGCGTGCACGCGGCCCGGCGCGACCGAAAAGCTGACCTTGTCGTTGGCCACGGTGGGGCCGTAGGCCTTGGTGAGGCCCTGGACCTCGACGGCGGGCGCGGAGCCATTGGCGGATGACATGCCGTCCTCCGAAATGTGTTGATTGGGGGCTTGTGTCCCGGCGACATTGGCCGCCGGGAAGGCGCGTCAGCTTTCGGGCTGACCCACGAGGGCCGCGTTCAGGCCAAGCTGCGGCAGCTCCTCGGAGAAAATCGAGGCAAACCAGCCGGGGTTGGAGACGAGGCCGGGCTGGAAGGCGTTGCAGCCCGCCTTTTGCTCGTCCCAGCTACCTGTCTCGCAAAGCTCGATGGTCTCGTTGG
>CAYNKL010000031.1:0-16591 GCA_964397775.1 uncultured Rhodobacterales bacterium
GAAAAGCTGAATCTGTCCGAGGATAACGAACAGGAAGCCCACCGTGTAGCCCAGCGAGCTGAGGAGGGGCCGCCAGTCCGCGTCGGGAAGATGGCTGTGAAGCAGCGCCTTTGTCAGCGCCGAAAAGCCCAACGCGATCCCGGCAATGAACCCCGATGCCGCCAGCGAAGACATGGGGCGGTTGAGTTCCGCCTCGCCCTGCCGGCGGATCGCCTCGAAGATCGCCGGGGCGGCGATCGGGGCACGTTCCTCGATGGCGCGGTCCTCCTCGGCGTCGACGGTATCTTCGCTCTTGTCATGAACACGCTGGTCCATCTGGACTCCTTCCGCGTCGTTATAGGACGGGAACGAATGCGCCGGGCACGGTGTTGGTTCCCTTTTATGCCCGGCGTGGGGATCACACCTTCTGCACAGCAGCCACAGCGCGTTTCCAGGCGCCGTACTTCTCTTCCCGCGTGTCCTCGTCCATGGCCGGCTCGAACTTGCGCTCCAGTTCCCAGCCCTCGGCAAAGCCCTCCATGTCCGGATAGATCCCGGCCCGGTAGCCTGCCAGCCAGGCCGCACCCAGCGCCGTGGTCTCCAGGATATCGGGCCGGTCGACGGGTGCGCCGATGATGTCGGCCAGGAACTGCATCGCCCAGTCAGACGCACTCATGCCGCCGTCGACGCGCAGCGCCGGGCTTTCGATGTCGGGCGAGGACCAGTCGGCCTTCATCGCCTCGAGCAGGTCGCGCGTCTGGAAACCCACCGATTCCAGCGCTGCCTTGGCGAATTCCTCGGGACCGCTGTTGCGGGTCAGCCCGAAGATCCCGCCCCGGCATTCGGCATTCCAGTAGGGCGCGCCGAGGCCCGTGAAGGCCGGCACGAGGATCACGTTCTGGCCCTCGTCGGCACGTTCGGCCAGCGGCTGGGTTTCCTCAGCGCGGCGGATCATCTTGAGCCCGTCGCGCAGCCATTGCACCACGGCCCCGGCGATGAAGATCGACCCTTCGAGCGCATAGGTCGGCTTCCCGTCGAGCTGATAGGCGATGGTCGTCAGCAGCCGGTTTTCCGAGGTCACCGGTTCGTCGCCCGTGTTCAGCAGCGCAAAGCAGCCGGTGCCATAGGTCGACTTGAACATGCCCGGCTTGAAGCAGGCCTGCCCGATGGTCGCCGCCTGCTGATCGCCCGCGATGCCGAGGATCGGGATTTCAGCGCCGAAGAGGTCCGACCGCGCCATGCCGAAATCGGCGGCGCAGTCCTTGACCTCGGGCAGCATCTCCATGGGCACGCCCAGCATCTCGCACATGGTGGTGGACCAGCGCCCCTTGCGGATGTCGTACATCAGCGTGCGCGACGCGTTCGAGGCATCGGTCACGTGCACCTTGCCGCCGGTCAGGTTCCAGATCAGCCAGCTGTCCACCGTGCCGAAGGCCAGCTCGCCCGCCTCGGCCCGTTCGCGGGCGCCGTCCACCTCGTCCAGGATCCAGCCGATCTTGGTGCCCGAGAAATAGGGATCGAGCAGCAGCCCGGTCTTTTCCCGTGCCGTGTCCTCGTGGCCCGCCTCGCGCAGCTTCTGGCAGGTGGCCGCGGTGCGACGGTCCTGCCAGACGATGGCGCGGTGGATCGGTTTGCCGGTCTTGCGGTCCCAGATCACCGTGGTTTCTCGCTGATTGGTGATGCCGATGCCCTTGATATCGGCGGCCCGCAGTCCGGCCTTTTCCATCACCGCGCGGCAGGTCGCCGCCGTGGTGGACCACAGGTCCGAGGCGTCGTGCTCCACCCAGCCGCTGGCGGGGTAATGCTGGTCGAATTCCTCCTGCGCGGTGGCGGCGATCTTCATGTCGCCGTCAAAGAGGATCGCGCGGCTCGACGTCGTCCCCTGATCGATTGCCAGGATGTAACCCATGCCTGTCTCCTCCCTTTCTCACTCTCTTTACCATGGTGGCACGCCGGGGTGCCGTCTTCAAGCTGCGGGGCGGGCCGGTTAGTCTGCCCGCAAAGCGCAAACCCCGGGACCCGCATGAAACGCTCCGAGATCAACGACATCATCGCCGAAGGCGACGCCTTCATCCGTGGCTTCGGCCATATCCTGCCCCCCTTCGCCTACTGGGAGCCGGAAAAGATCGCCGCCCCGGAGGCCGCACTGATCCGCGCCCGAGGCCTTGGCTGGGACATCACCGACTACGGCGAAGGCCGCTTCGACGAGATGGGACTGTTTCTTTTCACCACACGCAACGGCACGCTCGACGATCTGAAGACCGGCGGCGGGATGCTCTATGCCGAAAAGATCATGATCTCGCGCCGGGATCAGCTGTCGCCCATGCACCGGCACAACGTGAAGGCCGAGGACATCATCAACCGGGGCGGCGGCGATCTGGTGATCGAGCTGTTCGCCCCCGATGCCGAGGGCAACATCGACCCCGAGGCTGACGTGACCGTGCCCTGCGACGGCGTCATGCGCACCGTCAGCGCCGGCGGGCTGCTGCATCTCAAGCCCGGTGAAAGCGTCACGTTGATGCCCGGCGTCTGGCACGCCTTCTGGGCCGAGGGGAAGGACTGTCTCATCGGCGAGGTTTCGACCGTCAACGACGACCGCACCGACAACGTCTTCCGCGAGCCCATCGGGCGGTTCTCTCAGATCGAGGAAGACGTGGACCCTGTGCATCTGCTGGTGTCCGACTACGACTGAGCCTACTCGGCGGCGGCCGAGCGGGTGGACCCACCCTGCCCCTCGGCCATCCAAGAATCCAGGGCGGCGATTTCGCCCTCGGACATCCGCAGGCCCAGCTTGCTGCGCCGCCAGACGATGTCCTCGGCGCGGCGCGCCCATTCGCGGTCCTGCAGCCACGTGACCTCGCGCGCCGTCAGCGTGCCGCCGAAATCGCGGCCCAGGTCCTCGGCGCTCTTGGCATCGCCCAGCATCTTCCAGGCATCGGTGCCGTAGGCCCGGATCAGCCGGCGTGAGGCATAGTCCGACAGAAACGGGTAGTCGGACTTCAGCTTTTTCATCAGCTTGGCCACGTCCTCGACCGGAAAATCGCCACCAGGCAGCGGCACACCCGCCGTCCAGGCGCCCTTGTCGAGCTTGAGCTGTTCGGCAATCTTTTCCAACGCGCCTTCGGCAAGGCGGCGGTAGGTGGTGATCTTGCCGCCGAACACGTTCAGCAGCGGCGCGCCGCCCGCGTCGTCGACCTTCAGCGTGTAGTCCCGCGTCGCCGCGGTGGCCGAGCTGGCCCCGTCGTCGTAGAGCGGTCGCACACCCGAGTAGGACCAGACCACGTCGTCCTCGGTCACGTCCTGCTTGAAGTACTCGTTGACGAAATTCAGCATGTAGCGCCGCTCTTCCGGCGTGCAGACGGGCTTTTGATCGGGGTCCTCGTGCTCGGCGTCGGTGGTGCCGATGAGGGTGAAATCCTCCTCGTAAGGGATCGCGAACATGATCCGCCCGTCAGTGCCCTGGAAGAAGTAGCACTTGTCGTGATCGAAGAGCTTGCGGGTCACGATGTGGCTGCCGCGGACCAGCCGCACGCCGTCGGTCGAGTTGGAATGCACCGTGCCGCTGATGATGTCGCCCACCCAGGGGCCACCTGCGTTCACCAGCATCTTCGCCCGCACCGTGCGGGTTTCGTCCGAGCCGCGATCCTGCAGAGTAATCTCCCAGACGCCGCTTTCGCGCCGCGCCTCGGTGACCTTGGTGCGGGTCATGATCTTGGCCCCGCGCTGCGCCGCGTCACGAGCGTTCAGCACCACCAGCCGCGAATCCTCGACCCAGCAGTCGCTGTATTCGTAGGCCTTCTCGAACTTGTCCTTCAGCGGCGCGCCCTCGGGGGCCGTGGTCAGGTCCAGCGTCGAGGTCGCCGGCAGGATCTTCCGCCCGCCAAGGTTGTCGTACATGAACAGGCCCATGCGGATCAGCCAGGCCGGACGCCGGCCCTTCATCCAGGGCATGAACGTGTTGAGAAGCTTCGACGTCGGCGTCTCGTTCTCGAAGCGCATCGACGGATGATAGGGCAGCACGAAACGCTTGGGCCACGAAATGTGGGGCATGGCGCGCAGCAGCGTCTCGCGTTCGATCAGCGCTTCGCGCACCAGCCGGATCTCGAAATACTCCAGATACCGCAGCCCGCCGTGGAACAGCTTGGTCGAGGCAGAGGAGGTCGCCCAGGCCAGGTCGTTCATCTCGGCCAGCGCCACCGAAAGGCCCCGCCCGGCGGCGTCACGGGCGATGCCGCAACCGTTGATTCCCCCGCCGATGATGAAGAGATCGTGGATGTCCTCGTCCATTGGCCGCGCTCCCATACGCTTTCCCTTGCGTGCGGAGGTAACGCGTTTCCGGCGTATTTCAAAGCACCAATTTTCGCTTTGGTTCGTTTTTGCGCGAATTGGCCAAAAGCGAAAACCAAAACCCGATATTTCGTGGAATGCCCTCCGAAGCGCGCCCGCGCCCGCGCAAAACCGCGCCCGCCTCTGCGCCGTATCCGCCCCGGGCTTGCCACGGCGCCTCGTTTCGGCCATCCGGGTCAGGGGGACACGAAACGCCGAAATTTGCGGCAGTGTCGGAATGCCAGACAGAGGACGGACGGATCATGGAGACGGTGCAGCGCAGCGCATCGGCCGAGACGGTCACGGGGATTGCGATGATGTGCATCGGGGTCGCCTGCCTGAGCGTGAACGACGCCATCGCCAAGACACTCACCGACACCTATCACCCGATCCAGATCCTGCTGATGCGCAACGCCATCGCCCTGCCCTTTGCGGCAGGCATCGCGCTGGCCATGGGCGGGGCCCGCGCTCTGCGGTCCTACCGGCCCTCGGCGCACCTCGTGCGCGGCACGCTCTGGATTGCGGCGGCGACCTGCTTTTTCAGCGGGTTGCGCTACCTCGGCCTGGCCGAGGCGACGACACTGGTCTTTGCCGCGCCGGTCTTCATCACCGGGCTCTCGGCCCTGATCCTGAAAGAGGACGTGGGCTGGCGGCGCTGGACCGCGGTCCTCGTGGGCTTTGCCGGGGTCATCATCGTCGTCCGCCCCGGCGGCGCCACCTTTCAGGCGGCCTCGCTTTTCCCCGTCGCGACGGCGATGATCTACGCGCTTCTGATGATCAGCGCGCGCTGGGTCGATCCGCGCGAAAGCGTCTGGACCATGATGCTCTACCTCGTGGCCGCCGGGGCCCTGCTGAGTGCCCTTCTCGTGCCGCTTGTCTGGGTGCCGCTTCAGATGACCCACCTCTGGCTCTTCTTCGCCATCGCGCTCTTCGGAACCTGCGGCATGGCGCTGATGACCCAGGCCTTCCGCTTTGCGCCGGCGGCGGTGGTCGCGCCCTTCGACTACACCGCGCTGCTCTGGGCCACGATCCTGGGCTGGCTGCTCTGGAACGAGGTGCCGGATTCGGTGACCTACCTCGGCGCCTCGATCATCATCGGCTCGGGTCTCTTCATCGTCTGGCGCGAACAGCGCATCGCGCGGAGCGCCTAGACCCCGGCGGCAGCAGCGCAGTAGCATCGAAGAAGGCCCCGCCCGTCGCATACGAGGGACATGCCCGGATGCCCTACGACCGCGCACATGAGAACGCCAAGCGCTGCCCGCAATGTGGTGGCGCGGTGCAGTTCCTGCACGTTCTGATGCAGGTTCGGCGCAACAGCGGGTGGCGACACCACTGCGCCCGTTGCGGCGATATGGGCTACATCCCCGATCCACCCCGGACGGACGGCGAGATGTTCCTGGAGCACCTGACTCAGCTGAAAGCGCGGCTCCTGGCGCTTCACCGAAACGGCAACCCGCTGCCGCCGGGCTCGGACAGGCGCCGCGTCGTCCGCATGTCCGAGCTTCGGAATCCGCCCTCGGACGACTGGAAGCGGGGGCAGGCCGACGCCTTCGACGCACTCTGGTCGACCTATTGCGATATCGAGGCCCGGGCCATCGCGATGGGGCTCGTCGACGGACGCATCGAGCCGCCCCCCGGCGAGGACTAGCGCATCGCGCGCACCTCAAAGCGCGCCGATCGCCCCGATCAGCATCCGGCCCGCGGTCAGGATCAGGAAACCGCCGAAGACCCGTTTGAGCAGCGCTGGGTTCAGCCAGTGCGCCAGCCGCGCCCCGAGCGGCGCACAAAGCACCGTGGCACAGACCACGACACCCGCGGCGGCCAGGTTCACCTGGCCCACGGTCAGCGGCGGCGCATCGGCGGCGGTCGGCACCAGCAGGAAGCCGATGACCGCGGGCACCGCGATCACCACGCCCATGCCCGCCGATGTGGCCACCGCCTGGTGCGGGCCGCGCCCGAAGTAGGTCAGAAAGGGCACGAAGAACGACCCGCCGCCGATGCCGATCAGCGCCGAGAGCATCCCGAAGACCCCCGCGCAGGCCGTCGTGATCGGCGGGCGGGGCAGCGTGGCGCCCGGACGCGCCACCGAGGGCGCCAGCATCATGTAGAGCCCCACGCAGCTCCCGATGGCGCCGAAGATCGCCTGCAGGTGCACGGACTCGACGATCTGGGCGAGCCCCATGCCCGCCAGCGCGCCCACCGCGACTGCCGGGGCAAGGCGCTTGAGCAACGCCATGTCCACCGCGCCCCGCGTCCAGTGCGCCCGCACCGACCGGCTCGAGGTCACGATGATCGTGGCAAGCGAGGTGGCCACCGCCATTTGCATCGCGCCCGTTCCCGAGTAGCCCCAGAGTTCCAGCACCACGAGGAACGCGGGTACGAGCACGATGCCCCCGCCCACGCCGAGCAGGCCCGCAAGAACGCCCGCGGCCGATCCCGCGACCAAAAGGATGACGACGAACTGGATTGCGAGGGCTGCGCTCATCCGGGGCTCCTGTTCCACCTGGCTGCTGCGATCCGGGTGGCGGGCGGGGACGCCGTGCGGCCGGACCTAGGCGGGAAGGGTCCCGCCATGGCTCGGCACGCGGGTACCGCCGCGCGCGCGCTTAGGCAAGGAGATCCGCCTGCGGCCGCCTATCGACGGTATCTGGAGAGGGAAATGGGAGACGGTGCGACGCCTTCGAAACCGGTCGTGCAGGGGCGCACTTTGCTGCGCGCCCCTGCAAGTGTCTCAGAAGTCGAGGTTCTCCACGCTCAGCGCGTTCTGCTGGATGAACTCGCGGCGCGGTTCGACCACGTCGCCCATCAGCTTGGTGAAGAGGTCGTCCGCCTCGGCCATGTCGTCGATGTCGACGCGCAGCAGCGTGCGGGCGTTGGGGTCCAGCGTGGTTTCCCACAGCTGGCTCGGGTTCATCTCCCCCAGGCCCTTGTAGCGCTGAAGCGAAATGCCCTTCTGACCCTCTTCCAGGATCGCCTCCAGCAGGCCCAGCGGCCCGTAGATCGGCTGCTTGCGGTCCTTGCGCTCCAGCGTCGCTGGCTTGCCGTAGACGGTCTTGAGGTTCTCGGTGAAGCTGCCGGTGCGGCGCGCCTCGCCCGAGCGCAGCATCGGGCCGTCCAGCGTGCGGACCTCCTCGACGCCGCGCAGGATACGCGCAAGGCGGATGCCCCGGTCCTGCGTGATCCGGCCCTGCCAGCCCTTCTCGTATTCGAGCGCGATCATGTCGAGCCGCGCCGCCACGTGGTCCGCCACGCCCTGAAGGTCCGCGTCCACGGCGCCGGGGACAAAGGCGCCCGCGATGGCCGCCTGTTCCAGGATGTGGCGCTGGTAATGCGTCGGGAAGGCATCGAGCACGCGCTTGAGGCTGCGCGCATCCTCGACCACGCGGACAAGGTCCTGGCCGATGATCTCTTCGCCGGTGCCAAGCCGCAGCACCGCGCCCTCGGTCCCCTGGTTGATCAGGTAGTCCTCGAGCGAGGGCTGGTCCTTGATGTAGACCTCGGACTTGCCGCGCGCGACTTTGAACAGCGGCGGCTGCGCGATGTAGAGGTAGCCGCCCTCGATCAGCTCCGGCATCTGCCGGTAGAAGAAGGTCAGCAGCAGCGTCCGGATGTGCGCCCCGTCCACGTCGGCGTCCGTCATGATGACGATCTTGTGGTAGCGCAGCTTGCTGACGTCGAACTCGTCCCGCCCGATGCCGGTGCCGAGCGCCATGACCAGGTTGCCGATCTCCTGGCTGCCCAGCATCTTGTCGAAGCGCGCGCGTTCCACGTTCAGGATCTTGCCGCGCAGCGGCAGGATGGCCTGCGTACGACGGTCGCGGCCGGTCTGGGCCGACCCGCCGGCCGAGTCACCCTCGACCAGGAACAGTTCGGTCAGCGAAGGGTCCTTCTCGGAACAGTCCTTGAGCTTGCCGGCAAGGAAGTTCACGTCCATGGCCGACTTGCGCCGCGTGAGTTCGCGCGCCTTGCGCGCCGCCTCGCGGGCAAGCGCCGCCTCGACGATCTTGCCGACGATGATCTTGGCCTCGTTGGGGTGCTCCTCGAACCACTCCGACAGGCGCTCGGCCATCATGCTTTCGACCGCCGGACGCACCTCGGAGCTGACCAGCTTGTCCTTGGTCTGGCTGGAGAACTTCGGATCGGGCACCTTGACCGACAGGACGGCGGTCAGACCCTCGCGTGCGTCGTCACCGGTGAAGTTCACCTTCTCGCGCTTGGCGATGCCGCTGTCCTGCGCATATTTCTGGATCGTCCGTGTCAGCGCCGCGCGGAAGCCCGCCATGTGGGTGCCGCCGTCGCGCTGCGGGATGTTGTTGGTGAAGGGCAGCACCATCTCGTTGAAGCTGTCGTTCCACCACATGGCGATCTCTATCGTGATGCCGTCCCGCTCGCCGGTCATGTAGATCGGCTCGGTCATGACCGAGCTCTTGGAGCGATCGAGGTACTTCACGAACTCCCGGACGCCGCCGTCGTAGTACAGCTCGGAGCGCAGCGGCTCGGCTGGACGCTCGTCCTCAAGGATGATGCGGACGCCCGAGTTCAGGAAGGCCAGCTCGCGCAGGCGCTTTTCCAGCGTCGCGAAATCGTAGTCGAGGTTGCTGAAGGTCTCGGTCGAGGCAAGGAAGCGCACCTCGGTGCCGCTCTCGCCCTCGGCGTCGCCGGTCACGCGCAGGTGCTCGGTCGTGTCGCCGTGCTCGAACTTGGCGTAGTGCTCCTGCCCGTTGCGCCAGATGCGCAGTTCCAGCCATACCGACAGCGCGTTGACCACCGACACACCCACGCCGTGCAGGCCGCCGGAGACCTTGTAGGAGTTCTGGTCGAACTTCCCGCCGGCGTGCAGCTGGGTCATGATGACCTCGGCCGCCGAGACACCCTCGCCCTCGTGCATGTCGACCGGAATCCCGCGCCCGTTGTCGCGCACGCTGACGCTGTTGTCGGCGTGAATTTTCACGTTCACGTAGTCGGCATGACCGGCCAGCGCCTCGTCGATGCCGTTATCGACGACCTCGTAGACCATGTGGTGCAGGCCCGATCCGTCGTCGGTGTCCCCGATGTACATGCCGGGGCGCTTGCGCACCGCCTCCAAGCCCTTGAGAACCTTGATCGAACTTGCGCCGTACTCTTGCCGCGCCGGTTGTGCGTCTGCCATGCAGCGTGCCCTTTGTTTTTCTACGCAGTCTATACGAAATCTGTGGGGCAATGTCACGTCGGCGCGCTAGGTTTTGTGTTTCGTCGCTGCGGAACTCAGGTCCCCCGGCGCTCACCTCATGCGGCCTTCCCTCCAAGCTCCGAAATCCGCGCCAGCCATGCCGTCACGGTCGCGCCCGACGCGTGCGACGCGGGGGCAAACCAGCTGAAGCGCGCGGGCCGGATTCCGACGTAGCCGAGGATCTGACCACGCAACTGCCGTTGCAGGGCGCGCCCGTAGACGATCCGCTGAAACCACCCCGGCGTATCCGATGTCACCAGCACCCGCGCGCTGCGGCCCGCCAGCATCGGCTTGGGCTGGCCCAGCAGCGTGGTGCTGCGGGTGTCGAAGGCCCGCCCCGGCAGCAGGGTCCGGTCGAAGAGCCCCTTGAGCCTGGCCGGAAGGCCGCCCCACCAGAGCGGCGTCGCGATCACCACATGCCCCGCCCATTCGAGATCCTCTGCAAAGGCGGCGATGTCGGGCTCCAGCGGCTTCCAGTCCTTGTAGGTCGATTGCCCGAAATCGGGATCGAAGGACATCTCGGACAGGCGGTGCAGGCGCACCTCGTGCCCGGCGTCGCGGGCGGCGTCGGCATAGGTCCGTGCAAAACCGGAAGACAGGGAACTCTGCGCCGGGTGCCCGTCGAGGACAAGGATGTTGCGAGGTGTCATGCGCAGCTTCTCCGAAAATTGACCGTGGTCACTTTCGCTAGATCTAAAAATGACCGTGGTCAATTCCATAATTTGACCGTGGTCATTTTTTCTGGTCAAAAGGCGCATGGACAAGCCGATTCAGACCCGTGCCCTTCAGACCCGCGCCCGCCTGCTCGAAATCGGGCGCGCCCATTTAACGCGGGACGGGGTCTCGGGCCTGCGGGTCGAGCAGATCGCCGCCGAGGCCGGGGTCGCCAAGGGCACCTTCTTTTCGCATTTCGGGGACAAGGAGGGCCTGCTGACCCTTCTGATCGGCGAACGGATGACCACGGCGCTGGACCGCATCGCCGCGGCGCCACCCCCCGACACCCCGGACGAGCTTGCCACCGCCCTTGCCCCGCTGATGGCCGAAATGGCCCCGGATGCGCAGACCTTCGACATCGTCCTGCGCCATTCCGGCGCCACCGGAACGGACGAGGAAGGGCCGATTGCCCGGAATTTCCTGGCCCAGGTCGAGGTGCTGACCGGCTGGATCGCACGGCTTCAGCCCGACGCGGTGCGGGCGGACGCAGATCCCGCGCTGCTGGCCGAGGGGGTGCAGGCCTTCATGGCCCATGCCATGGCCCTGACCTTCTGCGCGCTGCACAGTGCGACCGGGATCGACTCGCGGCTCAGACCCTTCCTGCGGACCTGGCTGGCGCCCCTGCCCGTCAGGTGAAGGGGATCACGAAGCCCACGCAGATCAGCAGGCAGCCCGCGACGATGTTGGTCCGCCGTAGGGCCTGCGGGCTCGACAGGAACCGCCGAACGCGGTCGATCGACAGCGCCATGACAAGGTTGCCTGCAAGCGGCGTCACCGCCGAAATCGACGCGATGGCGAGGATGTCGGGGGCCCCCAGACGGTCGAGATCAAAGAAGCCCGGCAGCATCCCCATGTAGAACAGGATCGCCTTGGGGTTGCCGATGATCACCGCGAGCCCCGCCATGAAACCTGCCCACATGCCGGGCCGGGTCAGCCGGCTGTCCGAGGTGAGCGATTTGTCGGCGTTGCGGATCAGCAGGCCGCCCATGATCAGGAAGGTCAGCGCCGCGACCCATTTCAGCGCCTCGAGGAAGCCGCCGTAGACGCTGACGATCCAGCTTACGCCGAGGATGGCCAGCAGGGTCCACATCACGTCGCCCACGACCACGCCCAGCGCCAGCGGCCAGGCCGCCTGGAAGCCGCCCGACAGCGCCCGTGCCGTCAGCGCCAGCCAGACCGGCCCCGGCGTCAGGAACAGCACCAGCAGCGCACCGGCGTAAAGCAGCAGATCTGTGGCGGAAACACTCATGGGACGTCAAACACTGGTACGGGACAGCGCCTTGTTCGCTGCTTTGCAGCACCGATGCAAGCGCCGTCACAGGGCGCGGACGACCGACAGCCCCGCATCCTCGGTCACTTCCAGCCGCTGCGCGCCGTCACCCAGCTCTTCGAACAGCTCGGGGCCGGTGCCCGTCATCCAGGCCTGCGCGCCCAGCGCGCCGATTTCGGCGTAAAGCGCCGCGCGCCGCCCGGCATCCAGATGCGCCGCCACCTCGTCCAGCAGAAGCAGGGGCGGCGCGCCCGTCTCAGCCGCCAGCGCCCGCGCATTGGCCAGGATCAGCGAGATCAGCAGCGCTTTCTGTTCCCCGGTCGAGCAGTCAGAGGCCGGCACCCCCTTGGCCGCGAAAACCCCGTAAAGGTCCGCCCGGTGCGGTCCCACCAAAGTGCGCCCCGCCGCGATGTCGCGAAACCTGCTTTCGGCCAGCGCCGCGCGCAGGCCCGCCTCGTCCTCGGGGATCTCCGCCTCGGTCGAGGTCAGCTCCAGGTCGGCTGTGGGAAAGGCCGTCTCGGCCCCCGCCTGCGCCGCCGCGATCCGCGCAAGCGCCGCCTGTCGGTTCGCGGTCAGAACCGCGCCCGTGCGCGCCATCTGCGCCTCGACCGCCGCGTACCAGCCGGCGTCGCGCACCTCGTCCTTCAGCAGCCGGTTCCGTTCGCGCATGGCCTTCTCGTAATCCAGCGTCGCCTGCGCGTGATCGGGGAAGAAGCTCAGCGTCATCCGGTCAAGGAACCGCCGACGCCCCTCGGGCGCCTCGATCCACAGCCGGTCCATCGACGGGATCAGCCAGAGCACCCGGCTGATCCGCCCCAGCGCCGTCTGCGGCGCCGCCTTGCCGTCGATCGTCACGCTGCGCGCAGCGCCCCCGTCCGAGGTAAAGGCCACCTCGTGCGCATCGCCGCCCGCGCGCAGAAGCCCCGTGATCTTCCAGCCGAGGCTTTCGGGCCGCCGGGCCATCTCATGCGCGCTCGCCCGCCGCAGGCCACGGCCGGGCGAGAACAGCGAAACCGCCTCGATCAGGTTGGTCTTGCCAGCACCGTTCGGACCGTAGATCGCAACGGGCCGCGCATCCACGTGCACCTCCGCCCGCCTGTGCGAGCGGAAGTGAGACAGCGTGAGATGTTCGAGATGCAGCATGGCCGAGCCGCCGGGCGGCGGGCCCTAGCGGGGGCTGCGCTTGGCGAGGATGCGCTGCAGCGTCCGGCGGTGCATGTTCAGGCGCCGCGCCGTTTCGCTCACGTTGCGATCACACAGCTCGTAGACGCGCTGGATGTGTTCCCACCGCACGCGGTCGGCGCTCATCGGGTTCTCTGGCGGCGGCGGCAGGTCGTCGCCCTTGGCCAGCAGCGCATTGATGATGTCCGTGGCGTCAGCGGGCTTCGACAGGTAGTCGGTCGCGCCGATCTTGACCGCGGCCACGGCCGTCGCGATGGCGCCATAGCCCGTCAGCACCACGATGCGGCTGTCGGGGCGCTTGGCCCGCAGCACTTCGACCACGTCGAGCCCGTTTCCGTCCTCCAGCCGCAGGTCGATCACCGCGAAGGCAGGCGGACGGGCGGTGGCAATCGCCGTGCCCCCGGCCACGGAGCCCGCGGTCTCGACATCGAAACCGCGCTTTTCCATGGCCTTGGCCAACCGCTTCAGGAAGGGTTCGTCGTCATCGACGAGCAGGAGCGTCCGGTCTTCGCCCAGTTCCTGCATCGCGCTCTCCGCCAAAAGCTCACCTCCGGACAATCGCCTGTCATTGCGATCTAGTTAGCCCCGCCAGACGGCGCGGTCAAATGAAGCCGCTGCGTCGCTCAGGATGCCTCGAGAAAGCACGAGGTCCGCTCGGCCAGTTCCTCGGGGCTCAGATCGCGGCGGAAGTACTCCACGAAGCCATCTTCCGGCGTCACGAGGTAGGTGAAGGTCGAGTGGTCGACCAGGTAGTATTCGTCATCCCCGGGCTGCTTGCTGTGATAGGCGCGGTAGGCTTGGCTCGCCGCGTTCACCTGCTCTTCGCTGCCGGTCAGCGCCACCATGTCCTCGTGGATGTTGGCCGCGAAATCGCCGACCACCTCGGGCGTGTCGCGCTCGGGGTCGATCGAGATGAAGACCGGCTGCACCTCGTGGCCCTGTTCCTTGAGCACATCCACCGCCTGCGCGTTGCGCGCCACATCCATGGGGCAGACGTCCGGGCAGAAGGTATAGCCGAAGTAGACGAGGCTCGGCTCGGTGATCACGTCCTTGTCGGTCACCGTCTCGCCCTCCTGGTTCACCAGCTCGAAGGGTCCGCCGATCGCCCCGGCCCCGCCGGCCACCGCGGCCCTGCGGCAGGGCGCATAGGGATCGTCCGACCCCATCCCCAGCACGCCCGACACCCAGCCCGACGAAACGGCGTAGGTGCCCCCGAGAAGGAGGACCACGAAACAGGCGGCGACGATGGCGATGATGCGGGTCATGGGGTCCTTTCCGGCATGCAGCCGTGAGCGTTGCGCCAGAGGTAACAATTGCCAAGCCGGGGACAAGCGGCGAAAAGGCGCATATGACCGACACGGACATCGGATTCCTGAGCGAGGACCGCCGCAGCCACTGGATCCGGCTGCGCACGATGATCCTCTTGCGCTGGTTCGCCATCGTCGGCCAGCTCGCCGCCATCACCGTCGCCCAGCGCGTCTACGACCTCCAGCTCGAACTCGGTCTGTGCTACCTCGCCGTCGGCGTCTCGGTCGTCGGCAACCTCGTGGCGATCTTCGTCTTCCCCGAGAACAAGCGCCTGAGCGAGACCGAGAACCTGCTGATGGTCATGTTCGACCTGCTGCAACTGTGCTTCCTGCTCTACCTCACCGGCGGCCTGCACAACCCATTCTCGCTTCTGGTGCTGGCGCCGGTCACTGTCTCGGCCGCCGTGCTCACCCTGCGCTCCACCGTGCTGCTGGGCGTCACCGCCTTCCTGCTGATCACGGGGATGCTCTACTACCACCTGCCGCTGCGGACCGAGTCGGGCGTCGTGCTGCGCCTGCCCGAGATCTTCGTCTTCGGCCAGTGGACGGCGATCACCATCGCCATCCTCTTCCTCTCGGTCTACGCCCGCCGCATCACGCGCGAGATGCACTCCATGTCCGACGCGCTGACCGCCACGCAGATGGCGCTCGCCCGCGCGCAAAAACTCAACGATCTCGGCGGTGTGGTCGCCGCCGCCGCGCACGAACTGGGCACCCCGCTCGCCACGATCAAGCTCACCTCTTCCGAGCTTGCCGACGAACTCGAGGACCAGCCCGACCTGCGCGAGGACGCCATCCTGATCCGCGATCAGGCCGACCGCTGCCGCGATATCCTGCGTTCCATGGGCCGTGCCGGGAAGGACGATCTGCACATGCGCCAGGCGCCGCTGGTCGAGGTCATCCGCGAAGCTGCCGAGCCGCACCAGGACCGCGGCAAGGAAATCGTGATCGAGGACGGCCCGGGCCCTGGCGGCGAATACGTGCAGCCCAACATCCTGCGCCGCCCCGAGATCATCCACGGCCTGCGCAACCTCGTGCAGAACGCCGTCGACTTCGCCCACAGCACCATCTGGATCGAGGTGCTCTGGACCGACACCACGATCTCGGTCCGCATTCTCGACGACGGGCAGGGCTTTCCGCCCCACCTCATCGGCCGGATCGGCGATCCCTTCGTCCGCCGTCGCCGCTCGGCCGCCGAACATGGCCAGCGCCCGGAATACGAAGGCATGGGCCTGGGGCTCTTCATCGCCAAGACGCTGCTCGAACGCACCGGCGCCGAGCTGAGCTTCGCCAACGGCGCCGATCCCTTCGTCTCGGGGCGAAGCAGCACCAACCAGAGGCGCGGCGCGGTGGTCGAGGTCGTCTGGCCGCGCGCCCGGATCGTCGCGCAGACACACGGCACCACTGCGCTCGGAGAGAACCGCCCGATAGAAGTCTGACCCGCCAGCGCCATCCCCGGCCTGATCTTAACCCGTCCTTAACCAAAATTCCCTAGCCGGAAGAAAAGACAAGGATTTGGGACTTGGACAATATCATCGCCTCCATTCTCGGAACGGGGGTCGCCAGTCTTTGTGGTTTCGGGCTCTGGTGGTCCTGTTTCCGGCGGGGGCACGGCAAAACACGCCCCAGACCGCCCACCGTCATCCTCGTCCGCAACGGCGTGGTGGCCGACGCCACGCCCGGCGCGGAAGAGATTACCGGCACCTCCACCCTCTGTGACACCCCGTGGGAGGATCTGCGCGACGCGCTCCGCCAGCGCTTCCCCCACCTGCCCGATGCCCAGCCCGACGGCCCGCGCCCGCTGCACTTCATCGACGATGCCGGGCTTCAGCTCAGCCTCACCCGCTCGGGCGAAACGCTGCGCATCCGTCTCGATCGCCCCGCCGTCACCCCGGCCCGGCTCTTCCGGCTGGAAAGCCGCCGCACCGAAGGGCGCCGCCTGCGCAGGATCCTCGACTATCTTCCCATGCCCGCCTGGCAGAGCGGGCCCGCCGGTGAAATGGTCTGGCACAACGCCGCCTTCGACGAGATATGCCGGCGCAGCGGCCGAAAGGCCGCAAACGGCGATCCCTTCGTCAGGGCCGACGGCGACGACGGTGCGAAGACGCGGGCCTCGGTGGTCGACAAGCACGGGGAAAAGCTCTGGTACGAGGTCGAGGGCCTGCCCTTCGATGACGGGACCCTCCACGTCGCCTGCGACATCGGAAGCCTTGTCACGGCCGAGCACGCGCAACGGCAATTCGTCCAGACGCTCTCCAAGACCTTCGCGCATCTGCCTATCGGCCTCGCGGTTTTCGGCTCGGACCACAGGCTCGCCCTCTTCAACCCGGCCCTCGTCGATCTGACCCGGCTCCAAGGTGAATTTCTCAGCGGACGCCCCACGCTGCGCAGCTTCTTCGACATCCTGCGCGAGGACCGCATGATGCCGGAGCCCAAGAACTACGCCACCTGGCGCGACCGGCTGAGCGAGATGATCAAGGCCGCGCAGGACGACCGCTTCTGCGAAACCTGGACGCTCGAGAACGGGCTGACCTACAAGGTCACCGGCCGTCCGCACCCCGACGGGGCCGTGGCCTTCCTGTTCGAGGATATCAGCGCCGAAAT
>CAYNKL010000031.1:16601-31071 GCA_964397775.1 uncultured Rhodobacterales bacterium
GGTCACGCAGTCCGTGCTCGACAGCTTCGAGGACGGCGTGGCGGTCTTTTCGCACAACGGTGTGCTTGTCTTCTGCAATGCGCGATATCGCGAAATCTGGCGCGACGCCAAGGAAAGCGCGCTTCCCGAAACCAACGTCATCGACGCGGCCCGGCTCTGGCAACGCGCGTCCGAGGGCGGCCCCGACTGGCGCAAGCTCTCCGAGCTGATCCTTGATCCGATGCATCGGCACACCTGGCATACCGAGTTCACACTCCACGCCGGCGAAAGACTGCTGTGTCGTGCCTCGCCCGCGGCGAACGGCGCCACCCTTCTGCGGTTCTCGCGGACCGGCAACGAAGTCGCGCAGGCCCTCGCGTCAGGGCAGTGAAGACCGGTTGCAGCAGCCGGCGCCCACGGTATCCTGCGCGCGATGGATCCGCGCAGTCATGAGCTTCACCTTCCGAGCCCCGAGGCGACCGCTGCACTGGCCCGCGGCTTCGCGCCCCTACTCGTGCCCGGCGACGTGCTGCTGTTGTCCGGCGGCATCGGCGCCGGCAAGACGCATTTCGCGCGGGCGCTGATCCGCGCCCTACAGGACACCCCCGAGGACGTGCCTTCGCCGACGTTTACCCTCGTCCAGGAATACGACACCCGCGCCGGGCCGCTGGTCCACGCCGATCTCTACCGGTTGTCCGGGCCGGACGGCGTCGACGAACTCGGCCTGTGGGAGTCCTTCGACGACGCCATATGCCTCGTCGAGTGGCCCAACAGGCTGGGGACAGAGGCCCCCGCCGACGCGCTGCACCTCGACTTCGCGGTGGGCGCGGATGACGAGAGCCGGGATCTTGTCCTGCATTGGCAGACCTCCCGCTGGGATGGCCGCATTCCGGGGCAGGCCGCATGACGCGCGACACCTTTCTTCGCGATGCCGGCTGGGACGGGGCGCAAGCCGCGCCGCTCGCCGGCGACGCCTCCTCCCGCCGCTACACCCGCCTCAGCCGCGAGGGTGAAACCGCCATCCTCATGGAGGACCCCTCGGGCGATTGCGCCCGCTTCGCCCGTGTCGCCCGCTACCTGCGCGACGCCGGCCTCAGCGCACCCGTTATCTTCGCCGAGTCACCAGATCTGATGCTGCTCGAGGATCTCGGCGACGACCTCGTGGCCCGCATCGCCACGCCCGAGACCGAGGCCGCGCTCTACATGGCCTCCGCCGACGCGGTGGCGGCCCTGCACGGCGCCGAACCTCTCTCCGGCCTGCCCATTGCGGACGCCCAGGAACTCGGCGAGCTGCCCGGCATCACCTTCGAGACCTATGTCCATGACCCCGCCATGCGCACCGAGGCCGTCGCCACCCTGACCGATCGCCTCGCTGCCCTCGACGGGCTGACGGAGGTCACCATCCTGCGCGACTTCCACGCCGAGAACATCTGCTGGCTGCCGAACCGCGAAGGCGCCGCCCGCGCAGGGCTCCTGGACTTCCAGGATGCGATGCTCGGCCACCGCGCCTACGATCTCGTCTCGCTCCTGCAAGACGCCCGCCGCGACGTCGCGCCCGACACCGTGGCGCGGACACGCCGCCATTTCCTCGACCGCACGGGCCTTGATGCCGAGCCCTTCGACCGCGCCTATGCCCTGCTCGGCGCCCAGCGCAACCTGCGCATCCTCGGCGTCTTCGCCCGCCTCTCGCGCAGCTACGGCAAACCCCGCTACCTCGACCTCGTCCCGCGCGTCTGGGGCCATCTGCAGGCCAACCTGGCGCACCCCGACCTTTCCGGGCTCCGCCGCATCCTCTCCGACCTGCCGCCCCCCTCGGGCGCCCACCTCGCCACGCTGAGGCCAGAATGCCCGACGCCGTGATGCTCTTCGCCGCGGGCTTCGGCACCCGCATGGGCGCCCTGACACAGGACCGCCCCAAGCCGCTGATCGAGGTGGCGGGCCGTCCGCTGCTGGATCACGCACTCGACCTGACCAGCCATCTGCCCACCCGCGTGGTCAACGCCCACTACCGCGCCGAGCAGGTCGCCGCGCATCTGCAGGGCACGGGCGTGACGCTGTCAGAGGAACAGCCCGACATCCTCGACACCGGCGGCGGGCTGCGCCAGGCCCTGCCGCTGCTGGGCACCGGTCCCGTCTTCACGCTCAACACCGATGCCGTCTGGGCCGGGCCCAACCCGCTGCACCACCTCGCCGCCCACTGGCGCGACGACATGGAGGCGCTTCTGCTCTGCGTGCCGCTCGACCGCGCCGTGGGCCGCCAGGGCGGCGGCGACTTCTCCCTCGACGCCGAAGGACGCCTGATCCGCAAGGGCGATCTCGTCTACACAGGCGCCCAAATCCTGCGCACCGACCGGCTGGCGGACATGCCCGCAGGGGCCTTCTCGCTCAACGCCCTCTGGACCGAGATGGCCCAGGACGGCGCCCTCTACGGCCTGACCTACCCGGGCCGCTGGTGCGACGTGGGCCACCCCGAGGGCATCGCGCTGGCCGAGGACATGCTGGCCGATGTTTGAGCCCTCAGGCATCCCACGCGCCTTCGGCCTGCCCCCCGGCGTCGACTTCCCGGCCGAACTTGTCGCGGGCCTGCGCGCCCGGCTTCAAGGCCAGCCGCCCGAGGCCATGGCCCGGGTCGAGATCTACGTGAACACCCGCCGCATGGCCCGCCGCCTGCGCGACATCTTCGACGCGGGCCCCGCATGCCTGCTGCCGCGCATCCGCCTGGTCACCGACCTCGCCGATCCACTTACCGCCGCACGCCTGCCGCAGCCTGTGCCGCCCCTGCGCCGCAGGCTCGAACTCACCGCGCTGGTCGCCCAGCTTCTGGAAAGCCAGCCGGACCTCGCCCCGCGCGCCGCGCTTTTTGATCTCTCCGACAGCCTCGCCACCCTGATGGACGAGATGATGGCCGAGGACGTGCCGCCCGAGGTGCTCGAACAGCTCGACGTCACCGACCAGTCCGGCCACTGGCAGCGCGCGCTCACCTTCCTGCAGATCGTCCAGCGCTTCTTCGACGGGGACGAGGCGCCCGACGCGCAGGGCTTCCAGCGCCTCGCCCTCGCCGCAAGGCTGGCCTCGTGGGAGGCCGCGCCGCCCCGGCACCCGATCCTCGTCGCGGGCTCCACCGGATCGCGCGGGACCACCGCAGCCTTCATGCGCGCCGTAGCCCGCCTGCCGCAGGGCGCCGTAGTGCTGCCGGGGTTCGACACCGACCTGCCCCACCACGTCTGGCGCGGACTAGACGACGCCATGAAGCACGAGGATCACCCGCAATTCCGCTTCGCCCGGATGCTGCAGGATCTCGACCTCGCGCCGCAGGACGTGCCGCAATGGACCGACACGCCGCCGCCCGCTCCGGGCCGCAACGCGGTGCTGTCGCTGGCCCTGCGCCCCGCGCCCGTCACCCACCAGTGGCGCAGCGAAGGCCCCCGCCTGCCAGACCTGCCCGAGGCGATGCAGGGCGTCACGCTGACCGAGGCCCCCGACATGCGGACCGAGGCGCTCGCCATCGCGCTGCGGCTGAGGCAGGCGGCCGAGGACGGCACCCGTGCCGCGCTCATCACCCCCGACCGGATGCTGACCCGGCAGGTGACCTCGGCGCTCGACCGCTGGAACATCCTGCCCGACGACAGCGCAGGCACCCCCGGCCAGCTCACACCCCCGGGTCGATTCCTGCGCCACGTGGCGGCGCTCTTTCGCCAGCCGTTGACCGCGGAAACCCTCGTCACGCTGCTCAAGCACCCGCTAACCCACACCGGCGCAGACCGCGGCCCGCACCTGCTCAACACGCGCGAACTCGAACTGCGCATCCGCCGCAAGGGCTGGCCCTATCCCGATCCGGACAAGATCCGCGAATGGGGGGCCGAACGCGACGTGGCGGGCTGGACCGACTGGGTCGCCACGACCTTCAGCGGGCGTGAAACCCCCGGCATCCGGCCGCTCGCCGACTGGATCGAGGATCACCTGACGCTGGCCGAAGCGATCGCCGCCGGTCCCGGCCAGCCGGGCAGTGGCGAGCTCTGGCAGGCGGGGGCGGGCCGCAAGCTCTACGACGCCATGCAGGAGCTGCGCGGCGAGGCGGCCCACGGCACCGACATGAGCGCCCGCGACTACGGCGATCTCGTCACCGCGATCCTCTCGCGGCAAGAGGTCCGCGACCGCGACGCCCCGCACCCCGACATCCTGATCTGGGGCACGCTCGAGGCCCGCGTCATGGGCGCCGATCTCGTCATCCTCGGAGGTCTGAACGAAGGCGCCTGGCCCGAACTGCCCGGCGCCGACCCCTGGCTGAACCGCCAGATGCGCCACCAGGCGGGGCTGCTGCTGCCCGAACGCACCGTGGGCCTCTCGGCGCACGACTTCCAGCAGGCCATCGGCGCTCCCGAGGTCTGGCTCACCCGCGCGCTGAAATCGGACGAGGCTGAAACCGTGCCCTCGCGCTGGGTGAACCGACTGACCAACCTCATGACCGGCCTGCCCACCCGCGACGGCCCGCAGGCGCTGGCCGAGATGCGCCAGCGCGGCAATCACTGGCTCGCCCTTGCCCGCGCGGCCGAGAGGCCCATCGCAAGCACGCCCGCTCCGCGCCCGGCCCCCGCGCCGCCGGTCACGGCGCGCCCCAGGAAGCTCTCGGTCACGCAGATCAAGACGCTGGTCCGCGATCCCTACGCCATCTACGCCCGCGAGGTGCTGCGCCTGCGTCCGCTCGACCCGCTGCAACGCGCGCCCGACGCGCTTCTGCGCGGCATCCAGGTTCACGAGATGCTGGAACACTTCGTGCGCGACACGCCCGACGAGCACCTCACGCCACAGGCCTTTCACGCCGCCGTCACCAAATGGCTCGGCGATGCCGAAGCGATCCCCTTTCCGACCGTCCGCGCGCTCTGGCAGGCGCGGCTCAACCGCGTCGCCCGCTGGTTCACCGAAACCGAGGCCACCCGCCGCACGCAGGCCCGCCCCACCCATTTCGAAACCGAGGCGCAGGACGTCATTCCCGCGCTCGATTTCGCCCTGACCGCCAAGGCGGACCGGCTCGACCTCGACACGGCGGGCAACGTCCACCTTTACGATTACAAGACCGGCGCCGCGCCCTCGGCCAAGGAACAGGCCCATTTCGACAAGCAGCTCCTGCTCGAAGCCGCCATGGCCGAACGCGGCAGCTTCAAGGGCATCGGGCGGCTCAAGGTCGCCCGCGCGACCTACATCTCGCTCACGGCCAGCAAACCGCAAGAGGTCGCCGCTCCCCTCGACGACATGCCCCCCGCCAAGGTCTGGGAGGAGTTCGAGACGCTGATCGCCGCCTACATGGACCCCGCCAAAGGCTTTGCCGCCCGCCGCGCCCTGCGCAGCGAAACGGATGTCTCCGACTACGGCCAGCTTTCGCGCTTCGGCGAATGGGACGTGACGGACGACCCGCAGACGGACCCGCTGACATGATCCGCAACGATGCCACCCAGAAACAGGTCGATGCCGCCGATCCCGGCAATTCCACCTGGCTTGCCGCCAACGCGGGGTCGGGCAAGACCCGCGTGCTCACCGACCGGGTGGCGCGGTTGCTGCTCGAAGGCGTGTTGCCCGAACACATCCTGTGCCTGACCTACACCAAGGCCGCCGCGACCGAGATGCAGAACCGCCTGTTCAAGCGGCTCGGCGGCTGGGCCATGCTCGAGGACGACGACCTGACCGCGCAACTGGCCGACCTCGGCCACGACCGCACGCCCGACGCCGATTTCCTGCGGCAGGCCCGGACGCTCTTTGCCCGCGCCATCGAAACGCCCGGCGGTCTGCGCATCCAGACCATCCACTCCTTCTGCGCCTCCCTCCTGCGCCGCTTCCCGCTCGAGGCCGGCGTCAGCCCGCAGTTCACCGAGATGGAGGACCGCGCCGCCGAGATCCTGCGGGGCGAGATCCTCGACCGCATGGCCGACGGGGCGCAGGCGCATCTTGTTCAGGCCATCGCGCCCTACGTCAGCGGCGACGACCCCGCCCGCTTGCTGGGCCAGATCGCCCGCCGCCGCGATGCCTTCTGGCCCCCGCGCACGCCAGACGCCATCCGCAGCGCCTATGGCCTGCCTGCGGACGCGGGCGAGGATCACCTGCTGGCACAGGTCTTTCTCGGCAGCGAAAGAGCGCTTGTCGCCAGCCTCGTCCCCGCGCTCGAAGGCGGCGGCAAGACCGACAAGACGCTCGCCGACAAGCTCAAGACCTTCCCCGGCCCCACCACCGCAGGCCTCGACCTCCTCGAAAGCGCCCTGCTCACCCAGTCCGGCACCATCCTCAAGACGCTCGGCACCAAGGGCGCCCGCGCCAATGCACCCGAGGCCTTCGACCAGCTCGACCAGCTCGCGTCCCGCGTGGAAGAGGCGAAGCAGACCAAGCTCTGCCTTCAGGCCGCCGACCGCGACATCGCGCTTCACGCCTTCGCGCAGGCCTTTATCCCGGAATACGAGGCCGAGAAGACCCGCCGCGGCTGGCTCGACTTCGACGATCTCATCACCCGCACGCAGGACCTTCTGGAAAACCCCGGCGTCGCCGACTGGGTGCTCTACAGGCTCGACGGCGGCATCGACCACATCCTCGTGGACGAGGCGCAGGACACCAGCCCCGCCCAGTGGAAGGTCATCGAACGCCTCGCCCGCGAGTTCACCGCCGGCGAAGGCGCCCGCGCCGACACCCGCCGCACGATCTTTGTCGTGGGCGACAAGAAACAGTCGATCTACAGCTTTCAGGGCGCCGACCCGTCCGAGTTCGACCGCATGCGCGAGGAATTCCGCACCCGCCTGCGCGACACCGACGCGCCGCTGTCGTCGATGGAGCTCGAATACAGCTTCCGCTCGGCCGAGCCGATCCTGCGCCTCGTCGACCAGACCTTCGAGGGGCGCGAACCCTCGGGCTTCACCCCCGACCAGAAGCACATCGCCTTCAAGGACCAGATGCCGGGGCGCGTCGACCTCTGGCCGCTGGTGGAAAAGACCGAGGAGGAGGAAGACGGCCCCTGGTACGATCCCGTCGACCGTGTGGGCAGCCGCCACCACGACGTGATCCTCGCCAACCGCATCGCCCGCTTCGTGGCCAGGGCCATCGCCGACAGGGCGCCGCTACCCGTGGAACAGGGCGGCGCATGGACCGCCCGGCCCATCCACGCGGGCGATTTCCTCGTCCTCGTGCGCCGGCGCGGCAGGCTCTTTACCGAGATCATCCGCGCCTGCAAGCAGCTCGGCGTGCCCATCGCCGGGGCCGACCGGCTCAAGGTCATGGCCGAACTTGCCGTGCGCGACATCGTCGCCCTGCTGAGCTTTCTCGCCACGCCCGAGGACGACCTGTCGCTCGCCACCGTGCTGCGCTCGCCCCTCATGGGCCTGACCGAACAGCAGCTTTTCGACCTCGCCCACCGGCGCGACCAGAAATACCTCTGGCCCGCCCTGCGCGACCGGGGTGCGGAATTCCCGCAGGTCATGGCCGTGCTCAACGACCTGCGCGACTGGACGGACTACCTGCGCCCCTACGATCTGATCGAACGCATCCTCACCCGCCACAACGGCCGCCGCCTGCTGATCGGCAGGCTGGGCCCCGAGGCCGAGGACGGCGTCAACGCGCTCCTGCAACAGGCGCTCGCCTACGAGGCGACCGAGGTCCCCTCGCTCACCGGCTTCCTGCACTGGGTGCAGGCCGACGATCTGACCATCAAGCGCGCCCCCGAAAGCGCGGGCGACCGGCTGCGGGTCATGACCGTGCACGGCGCCAAGGGGCTCGAGGCGCCGGTCGTCATCATGCCCGACTGCGCCAAGCCGGACGAAACCGTGCGCGACGAGCTTCTGACCGAGGGCGGCGACGCGCTCTGGAAACAGCCCTCCGCCGCCATGCCCGCCCGCCAGCAGACCGCGCAGGACGCCGTGAAGGAGGCCGCCGCCCGCGAACGCGACCGGCTGCTCTACGTGGGCCTCACCCGCGCCGAACACTGGCTGATCGTCGCCGCCTCGGGCGATCTCGGGAAGGACGGCAAGGCCTGGCACGATCAGGTGGGTGTGGGCATGGACCGCTCGGGCGCCCTGCCGCATGTCTTCGACTTCGGCGGTGATGACCGCGCCGAGGGCCTGCGGTTGGAACACGGCAACTGGGACGCCCTGCCGCTGCACGAACTCGCGCGCCTCGAGGACACCACGCCGGACCTGCCCGAGATCTACACTCAGCCAGCCACCCCCGCCGAACCGCACCCGGAACCGCGCAGCCCCTCCGACCTTGGCGGGCCCAAGGCCTTGGCCGGCGCCGATGGCGACACCACCGAGACCGCCATGGATCGCGGCACCGCCCTGCACGCGCTGCTCGAATGGCTCTCGCCCCTGCCGCCCGAAGATCGCCCCGGTGCCTCGCAACACCTGATCCCGGACCACCCCGAGGCCGCAGCCCTGCGGGCCGAGGCGCTCACCACCCTCGCAGCCCCAGAAATCGCGCCCTTCTTCGCCCCCGGCACGCTGGCCGAGGTGCCGGTGACGGCGGATTTGCCCGGCCTTGGCCGCATCCACGGCGTCATCGACCGGCTGATCGTCACCGACACCGAAATCATCGCCGTGGATTTCAAGTCCAACCGCACTGTCCCCGCCAGCGCCGACATGGTCCCCGACGGTCTGCTGCGACAGATGGGCGCCTATGCGGCGGCGCTTGCGCAGATCTGGCCCGACCGGACGATAACGACGGGCCTTATCTGGACGCGAGATGCCACTTATATGCGCCTTCCGCACGCCCTCGTGATGCAGGCGCTCGACCGGGCGACCGTGGCTTGACGCCACCACGGGGCCTACATACGTTCACCTACCAACAGACATTCTCCAAGACATCCGCCCGAAGGAGGCCCCAATGTCCACAGTCGCAGTCACCGACGCCACGTTCGATCAGGAAGTTAAGAACTCCGACGTGCCCGTCGTCGTCGATTTCTGGGCCGAATGGTGCGGTCCGTGCAAGCAGATCGGCCCGGCCCTCGAAGAGCTGTCCAAGGAATACGACGGCAAGATCAAGGTCGCGAAGGTCGACGTCGACCAGAACCCGAACACCGCCGCCGCCATGGGCGTGCGCGGGATCCCGGCGCTCTTCATCTTCAAGGACGGCCAGGTGATCTCGAACCGCGCCGGCGCCGCGCCGAAAGCCGCGCTGCAAAGCTGGATCGACGAGTCGATCTGAGCCGCCCACCGGCACCCGGACCAGGAACAAGGCGCCGCGCTCCCACGCGCGGCGCCTTTCTTTTGCGCATCCCGCCGGCCCGTGCACGCATCAACGAATAATTTACCATCTTCCGGCTAGCTCCCGTAAAGGCGCCACTGCGGGAGATACCTCTTGAACTACCTCGACGCCCTCGCCTTGGCGCATGACAGGCTCCGCCCGGCAAGCTACGTGGAAATCGGCTGCCGCGAGGGGCGCAGCCTCGCGCTCGCGCGCTGCCCCGCGTTGGCCGTGGACCCGGATTTCGAAATCCGCGTCCCCCTGCGCAGCCCCACCCGCATCTTCCGCCAGACCAGCGACGATTTCTTCGCCACGGAATCCCTGCGCGACCTGCTCGGCGGCCCCGTCGACCTGGCCTTCGTCGATGGCATGCACCGGGCCGAATACGTCCTGCGCGACGTCCTCAACCTCGAGGCGCAGGCCCGCCGCGACAGCGTCATCCTGATCGACGACGTCCTTCCGGACGAAATCGAATGGGCCACCCGCGATCGCGAAACCCGCGCATGGACCGGCGATGTCTACAAGGTCATCCCCTTCCTGCGCGAACACCGCCCGGATCTCGACATCCTCGTCTTCGGGATCGAGATGAAAGGCCTCGCCATCATCACGAACCTCGATCCCGGCAACCGCAGCCTGCAACGCGACCTCGCCCGACACGAGGCGACGCTCGCCGGCGACAGCCGGGCCTGCGCCACCATCGAGGATCTGCGCGCCGCGCTCGCCCCGGACCCGGCCGAGGACCTCGGGTCGTTTCTCGACGCGCTGAACAGCCGCCGCACCCTGCCGCAGCCGGCACCCGCCGACAGCGGCGCCACGCTCTACCTCGACCTGCTGAAACGCAGCCTCCTGAACGAGATCTACCTCGATGACGAGCTGCGGCTGCTCTACCTGCGCGACTGCCTCGCCGGGCAGGACGACTTCGACTACGCCACTCTTCACGACATCCGCAAAACCCGCGCCGAGGGCTACGCCGACCTCAAGGCCAGCCGCCGCATCGGCCAGTTCCCCGGCCGCCGGATCGACCGCTCGGGCTTCAGCCATTCCATGATGGGGCGCTTGCGGCTCGACAGCCTGCACGCCTGCCTCGACGACCTCGCCGCGCGCAATGTGCCCGGCGACCTCATGGAATGCGGCGTCTGGCGCGGCGGCGGCTGCATCCTTATGGCCGGCTGGCTCCGGGCGCAGGGCGACGACAGGCGGCGTCTGCTCGTCGCCGACAGCTTCGAGGGCCTGCCGCCACCGACCCACGCGCAGGACGGCAAGCTCGACCTCACCAAGGAGAAATTCCCCCAGCTCGCCGTCTCGGTGGACACCGTGCGCGACAACTTCGCGGTCTACGGTCTGCTCGATGACCAGCGGCAGGTCTTCCTCAAGGGCTGGTTCCGCGACACGCTGCACGACGCCCCGACGCAGCAGATCGCGCTTCTGCGCATGGACGGCGATCTCTACGAATCCACCATCGACACGCTCAAGCGGTCTACGACCGGGTCAGCCCCGGCGGCATCGTCATCGTGGACGATTACGGCGCCCTGCCCATGTGCCGGCAGGCGGTCGAGGATTTCTTTGCCTCCCGCGAAGAAGAGGTGCCGCCGCTCACGCAGGTGGACTGGACCGGCGCCTGGTTCGTCAAACCTGCGCAGCCGCAGGCCCGCGCCCCGGCGCTCGAGACCGCGTCGGGCCGGATCGGCACGGTCTAGGACATGCGGCTTTCGGTTGTCGTCGTCTTCCATGACATGGCGCGTGAATCCGCGCGCACGCTGCACTCTCTCAGCCCGGTGCACCAGCGCGACGTGGACCCCGACAGCTACGAGGTCATCGCCGTCGACAACGCCTCGGCCACCCCGCTGGGGCGGGATTTCGTCCAGGGCTTCGGGCCGCAGTTCCGCCTGATCCGGCACGAGACCACCTCGGTCTCGCCGGTCGAGGCGGTCAATCGCGGCGTCGCCGCCGCGCGGGGCGATGCCGTGGCGGTCATCGTGGACGGGGCGCGCATGGCCTCGCCGGGACTGATCGCCAACACCCTTCGCGCGCTCGAACTCGGCCCCGCGCCGGTGGTCTATGCGCTGTCCTGGCATCTCGGCCCCGACGTGCAGAACAAGACCGTACCCGAAGGCTACGACACCGCGACCGAGGACGCGCTGCTGGCCGGCAGCGGCTGGCGCGAGGACGGCTACGCGCTCTTCGGCATTTCGACGCTGGCGCAGTCCTCGGGCGGCGGGTTTCTGGGCACCGTTCCGGTGGAATTCAGCTGGGTGGCACTGCCGCGGACGCTCTTCGACGGCCTCGGCGGCTTCGATCCGCGCTTTCGCTCCCCGGGCGGCGGGTTGGTGAACCACCATTTCCGCAACCGCGCCGTGGCAACGCCGGGCGTGACCCTGGTCGGCCTACTGGGCGAGGGCGTCTTTCACCAGGTGCATGGCGGCGTCGCGACCAACGTGCCGATGACGGCGCATCCCATCGGTGATTTCCGCGCCGAATACCGCGAGATCACCGGCGGCGATTACCGCCCCGACGCCGCGCCCCCGCCGCTCTACCTCGGCCCCCTGCCAGAGGTCGCGCGGCGCTTCCTTTATGCTCCGCTCAGTCCAGCTTCCGGTAGACCCGTCCGCCGTCGGCCTTGCGCCCGGTGTCCTCAGCCTCGGGCACGCGGCCGTCGCGCACGGCCCGCAGGAAGGCATTGCCGGTCTTCACTTTCTCGCCGATGGGCAGGTCGTCCCATGTCTCGCCCCAGACCTCGGGCAGGTGGAAGGTTTCGTTCTCCCATTCCGCGATCGCACCCCGCAGCGAATTGAGCGTCTTTTCGTCCATTTCAATCTCCATCGTTCCGCCCACGGAACGGCCCGCGCGGGGCAGAGGTTGCACCCTCGACCCGCGGCACTCCGGCGCCGCCCAATCCGGGACATTCTTAAGAAGCGGTAAACCGCACAGAATAACCTATTGATTTCTAAAGGACAGAAAAATGTCCCGGCCCGGGACATACCCGGCGTCGGCTTGCGCCCCGATGCCCATACCCCCATATGGCCCGCAGCACGGAAAGGAAGAACAACATGTCCGAACAGGAGTTTCCCGGCTGGCATGGCACCACCATCGTCGGCGTCCGCAAGGGCGGCGAAGTGGTCGTGGCAGGCGACGGGCAGGTGAGCCTCGGCAACACCGTCATCAAGGGCAGCGCCCGCAAGGTCCGCCGCATCTCGCCGGGCGGCTATGACGTGGTCTGCGGCTTCGCCGGCTCCACCGCCGACGCCTTCGCGCTGCTCGAACGGCTGGAAACCAAGCTCGAAGCCACCCCCGGCCAGCTCCAGCGCGCCTGCGTCGAGCTCGCCAAGGACTGGCGCACCGACAAGTACCTCCAGAAGCTCGAGGCCATGCTGATCGTCACCGATGGCCGCGATCTCTACGTCATCACCGGCGCCGGCGACGTGCTCGAACCCGAGGACGACATCGCCGCCATCGGATCGGGCGGCAACTACGCCCTCGCCGCCGCCCGCGCCATGATGGACAGCGACCGCGACGCCGAAGCCGTCGCCCGCCGCGCGATGGAGATCGCCTCGGGCATCTGCGTCTTCACCAACGGAAACCTGACGGTCGAGCGGATCAAGGGCTGAGCGCCCGTCCCGGCTCCCGTCATTCTCAAGGACACTTCATGACCGATCTCACCCCCCGCGAAATCGTCTCCGAGCTCGACCGTTTCATCATCGGGCAGGCGGACGCCAAGCGCGCCGTGGCCGTGGCGCTGCGCAACCGCTGGCGGCGCAAGCAGCTGTCGGACGACCTCCGCGACGAGGTCTATCCCAAGAACATCCTGATGATCGGCCCCACCGGCGTCGGCAAGACCGAGATCTCGCGCCGTCTGGCCAAGCTCGCCCGCGCGCCCTTCATCAAGGTCGAGGCCACCAAGTTCACCGAGGTGGGCTACGTGGGCCGCGACGTGGAGCAGATCATCCGCGATCTCGTCGACGCTGCCATCGCCCAGACCCGCGAGCAGATGCGCGAGGACGTGAAGGCGTCGGCCCATCAGGCGGCAGAGGATCGCGTCATTGCCGCCATCGCCGGGGCCGACGCCCGCGAGGGCACGCGCGAGATGTTCCGCAAGAAGCTCCGCAGCGGCGAGCTGGACGACACCGAGATCGAGCTCGACGTGAGCGAGAATCAGAACCCCTTCCAGGGCATGGAGATCCCCGGCCAGCCCGGCGGCGGCCAGATGGGGATGATGAACCTCGGCGACATCTTCGGGAAGGCCTTCGGGGGCAAGACCACCCGCAAGCGGATGAAGGTCTCCGAGAGCTACGAGATCCTGATCCAGGAAGAGGCCGACAAGCTGCTGGACGACGAGCAGGTCAAGCAGGCGGCGCTGACCTCGGTCGAGCAGAACGGCATCGTCTTCCTCGACGAGATCGACAAGGTCACGGCCCGCTCTGACGCCCGCGGCGGCGACGTGAGCCGCGAGGGGGTGCAGCGGGACCTCCTGCCGCTGATCGAGGGCACCACGGTTTCGACCAAGCATGGTGCGGTGAAGACCGACCATATCCTCTTCATCGCCTCGGGCGCCTTCCACATCGCCAAGCCTTCGGATCTGCTGCCCGAGCTGCAGGGGCGGCTTCCGATCCGGGTGAACCTCTCGGCGCTGTCGGAGCAGGATTTCGTCCGGATCCTGACCGAGACCGACAATGCCCTCACGCGGCAGTACACGGCCCTGATGGAAACCGAGCAGGTCACGGTGGAATTCACCGAGGAAGGCATCGCGGCGCTGGCCAAGATCGCCGCCGACGTCAACCAGTCGGTGGAGAATATCGGGGCCCGGCGGCTTTATACGGTGATGGAGCGCGTCTTCGAGGAGCTGAGCTTCACGGCGCCCGACAAGACAGGGGAGAAGGTCGTGGTGGATGCCGATTTCGTGGAGCATCATCTGGGCGAACTGACCCGCTCGACGGACCTCAGCCGCTACGTGCTCTGAGGGTGTCCCACGGTGGGGCGTTTCAGCCCCTTTCCTGACGCGCCTGCCCCTTCCCCTAACCGGGGGGAGGGGGTCTGTTGCGCACGCTAAGCCCGGCGCGCGCCATCCTGACCGGGGCCGAAGGACAAGGGCGGTCGTGCTCTGCCCTTGGGGGTCCTGACAGGTGTCAGGCAAGCCACTCGTGTCCCGAACCCGGATCACACGCGGTGAGCGAAAGGGGCCGTCCGCTCTGAGCGCGGCGAAGGTCGGGAGTGAGCCAATTACCGACTGAAAGCGAAGCCCCCTGCGCGGAATCAAGGGGCGTCAGCCCCGCCGCGCATCGCAGCC